>JAJPKK010000062.1 GCA_021323775.1 Hyphomicrobiales bacterium | reverse complement strand
TCAGATTTTCGAAATTCCCTGTTATTTTCCCTGTTCTCAGGGAATTTTGGACCGCCGGTCTTCGGAGGATTGGCGGTGAGAGTGCCGGCGCAGCCATAAGGGAGATAGCAGCCATAAGGGAGATAACGGCGTCATGCCGATAACTGCTTCACGTTCGCCGGTTTGGCGCTGTCGAGAAAAGATTCACTTAATGTTGCTGCTGTCCTAAGGGTCGTAATGGAGAGCCTGCAGCGGATTCCGGTCATATGGAAACGTTCGTAGGGTGCGCAAAGCGAAGCGTGCCCACCCGCCCGCGAAGGCCGAGCGCGGGTGGGCACGGCGCACCGAAGTCGGGCTTGCCCGACTTCGGCAGTCAATAATTGCCGAAATCGGCAACAGCCGATTTCGGTTGCGCCTTTGCCCGCTCCACGAGCGATTCCACTCGACCGGGAACCGCTATAGATCGAGGGGGTCAGGAACATGGCGCTGCACTCAAAAATCGCTGCCGCACTGCGCGGACTGGCTTTGGCCCTGATCCTCGCGTCCTCACCCTCCGTCCGCGCCGCCGACACCGTGGTCGTCGGCACCGTCGGCTCCGCCTCGGCGAACTTGTGGCCGGTCTTCATCGGCCTCAACAAGGGGATGTTCGCTCAAAGGGACATCAAGATCGATCTCGTCTACATGCAGTCCAGCGCCGCCGTGGTCGCGCAGCTCACCGCGGGCTCCCTCGACGTCACCATGTCGACTGGCCTGGTCGACCCCATCCGCGCCATCGAGAAAGGCTCGCCGATCGCCATCGTCCGCTTCGAATCTCAGTCGCCGCCCTACGCTCTGGTGGCGAAACCGAATATCAACAGCTTGCGCGATCTCAAGGGTAAGGTGATCTCGCTCGGCGGGCCAAAAGATATCACTCGCATCTATGTGGAGCGCATGCTGGCGCCGAACGGCGTCAGACCCGGCGAGTTCGATATGGTATTCGCCGGCGCCACCGCAGCGCGCGCCGCAGCGCTGCAGTCAGGCGCAGTCGACGCGGCGATCCTGCTGCCGCCGTCGAATTTCCAGGCCGTCGCAAACGGCTTCAACGAACTCGGCCTTGCGGCTGACTTTACGCCCGAACTGCCGTTCTCCGGCACGGTGGTCAACGTGCCCTGGGCGAACGCGCACAAAGCGATCCTGCTGCGGCTGCTCGACGCTCACGCCAAGGCGGTCGCCTGGTTCGCGGACGACCGCAATCGCGCGGAGGCGGTCGCCATGATGGTGAA
The DNA here is from genome assembly GCA_021323775.1 of Hyphomicrobiales bacterium. Classification (GTDB taxonomy): domain Bacteria; phylum Pseudomonadota; class Alphaproteobacteria; order Rhizobiales; family Xanthobacteraceae; genus JAJPKK01. Next base: position 26,644 of record JAJPKK010000062.1, on the reverse strand, counting down.
GGCGAGCGGCCTCAGACTAGGCGAAGTCGAGCAGGCTTACGACTTCTATCGCAAGGGAAATTTCTTCGAACCCTCGGGCAGTGTTTCGATCACGCGGCTCAAGGCGCTGATCGCAGCGCTCGAAAGCCTCGGAGACCTGCCGCCCGGCATGGACGTCAATCGTCTCCTGCTGCCGGGGGTGACAGCGGTATCCAATTGATTTAGTGCGCTCTCCAGTCAGGTTCATTGGCGCGAGACCGGATTTAGATTGCGTCGGATCACCACGACGTCGTCGCCGCGCTTGTCCCGGCGACCGGGTTGTTTGGCGCCGAGCACGGTTAACCGAGATGGCCGGGACGAGCCCGGCCGCGACGCAGCGGAGGCGCCAGGTGCTTTAATCCGTACGGAATACGCTCTAACCTAATCGAAGCATGCCCTAGACCGCTTCGCATTCATGGCGACCATCGAATCCAATTCTACTGACGAAATTGGCGCGCCGCCCGCCCAAGCCTCCCACGCCGGCGCACATTTTCGCCTGAGAGGACTGCATTTTGCGGGGCTGCTCTCAATTCTGGGCGGGCTGGCGCTGTGGGAGTTCTTCAGCCGCGTGGTGGTCGCTAATTCCTTGTTCCTGGCCGCCCCGACCCAGATTTTCGGGGCCATCTATCGGCTCGCAATCGGCGGCCAATTGGGGCCGCATATCGCGATCAGCGCCGCCGAATTCGCCATCGGCTATGCGATCGCAAGCCTCGTCGGGATCGTGATCGGCTTCATTATGGCCAGCAGCGAACTGGGCAAGAAGATCTTGCAGCCGTGGATCGCCGGGCTCTATGCGACGCCGACAATCGCGCTGGCGCCGCTGTTCATTCTCTGGCTCGGCATCGGCATCTGGTCGAAGGTGCTGGTGGTCATCTTTCTGGTGCTGTTCCCCGTCACCATTAACACGGAGGCCGGCCTGCGCACCACCAGCGCCCGCCTCATCGAGATGCTGCGCAGCTTCGGGGCGACGCCGCGGCAGATCTTCTTCAAACTGTCCTTGCCGTCCGCGATGCCATTCATCCTCGCCGGTCTCAAGCTTGGCATCGGCCGTGGCTTGATCGGCGTGGTCGTAGCGGAGCTGTTCGGCTCCCGCGCGGGCCTCGGCCGGCTCATCAGCCAGTCAGCCGACGCCTTCAACATGCCGGAGCTGTTCGCCGGAGTGGTCATCCTTGCGGTTGCCGGGATCGCAATGACGGCGGGCTTCACCTGGATCGAGCGCGTGCTGCTGCCGTGGACGCGGGATTGACACGTGACGATCAAGCTTTCCCTCAACAGATTGAGCAAGCGTTTCGGCGAGCTTGAGGTCCTTAGCGAAATCAGCCTTGCGGTCGATCGCGGCGCATTCATTTCGCTTGTCGGTCCAAGCGGCTGCGGCAAGACCACCTTGCTGCGCATCGTGGCGGGGCTGGAGCCGGCGAGTTCCGGCGCTGTGCTGCTCGACGGCCGCGCCGTAGACGCGCCGGGCGGCAACCGCGGCTTCGTGTTCCAGAGCGACAGCCTGCTGCCGTGGCGAACCGTGTTCGACAATGCCATCATCGGTCCCGAGATTGCAGGCCGTACCGGCGCCGCGCAGACGGACCGGATCCGGCATTTGCTGCGCCTTGTCGGACTCGAAGGTTTCGAAAGGTATTTTCCGCGCCAGCTTTCCGGCGGCATGCGTCAGCGCGTCAACCTCGCGCGGGCGTTGGCGATCGATCCGGACATTCTCCTCATGGACGAGCCGTTTTCGGCTCTCGACGCCCAGACCCGGGAAATCATGCAGACCGAGCTGATGCGCATCTGGGAAGAGGGCCGCAAGACTGTGCTGTTCGTCACCCACCAGATCGACGAGGCCGTGTTTCTGTCCGACCGGGTGCTGGTGCTGGCGCGGCGGCCCGGCCGCATCCAGGAGACGATCGATGTCGCGCTGCCGCGCCCGCGCGCGCTCGCTGCCAAGCGCACTCCGGAATTCACGGCCTATGTAGACCGCATATGGCGGCTGATCGAGGACGACGTGCGCGCCAGTGTGATCGAGGAGATGCGCGAGCATGGGAGTTAGTCATGGCTTCGAGGCTTCTGCCAGAAAGCTCCCATCAATGAAGTTGGCAAGCGCCGGCCGCTCCCTGAGATCGCCCAGGGCGACGAGCGCATCAAAGTTGGCGTTAATGCCGTCCTCGGACAGCGCGGCCCCGTGGGCGATCACCTGCTGGCTGATGTAGAGATCGTAGGTCGCCGCCGCGATTTGCTGCGTGGTGCTCGTATATTTCACCAGAGTGGCGATCACGTCGTCGCGATTGGCGGGCTCATAGATATAGTTCGTCGCCTTGATGCGAGCGCGGAGGAGGGAGACCACCTCACTGCGATGGCGCTGCGCCCAGCGCGTATTGATGATGATATTGTTCTGCGCCCAGTTCGGCAGGTATTGCGGCACGCCGCCAAGATCGACGTACCCCTGCTCGATCGCGGCGAAGTCCACAGGGTTGGTCAACACCGCCGCGGCCACCGCGCCGGACGCAAGCTGGGCGAAGCGGTTCGGCGTGCCGCCGCCATAGAGAAGGTCATAATCCCGGTCGGCCAGTCCGTTCTGACGCGCCATCACCCGCAGGAAATACAGCGTCACGTCGGTCAGGCCGCCGACGCCGATCGTCTTGCCCTTGAGATCGCTCCAGCCGTTGACTGCTTTCGCAGCGACAACGCGAAACGGCGCCTTGGAGGCGGCGCCGGCGATGATCCGGATCGGCGCGCCGCGCAGGATGGCGCGCAGCGACTGATCGGTCGCGGCCTGTGCGATGTTGAGCGAGCCGGCGGCCAGCTGCTGAATCACGCCGACCGCAGCACCGGCCACGATCGAGCCGACCTTCAGATTTTCTGCCGCATAGTATTTCTTCTCCGTGGCGATGTAATGCGCAAGGCTGAATGCTGTGTTGCTGGTGATGCCGAAAATGATTTCCTCGGACGCCCTCGCCGGGCGCGATGCGGCGCTGACGAGGAGCGACAGGGCGCCGGCGATGAGCGCGCGCCGTCTCATTCATGTTCCCCAAGCTTGAGCGAGGCCGGACATAGCCCATATATCCGACGGATTGCAGCACAGCAGGACGGCAATTGGAACCGGGCGGCGAACCGGACCTTTCATTGTGCGGGCCAGGCGCTCTCTGCGGCTGCGCCCGTGCAGGGCCGCGATGGCCTCCTTGATCCGAAGATGCCCAAAGGCGCGGTCGAAGGACTGGCGGGCGACCCCGCGCTGGCTCAGCGACACACGCCCTGTCGACGGCGCCTCGGGCCCCGATAAAAGCAGGCGGGTCGCCGCGGCTCCCGGCCGGACTCGATCTGTGAAAGCCCTGCACCGGATTACATGGGCGATAGCTGGCGAAGAGCGTGCGCAAATTCGGCTTGGAGAACGACATGGACATAACACGCTATCATAAGGTCCGGATCGGCAATCGTGCGCTGCGGCCGCAAACCTTGATGCTCGGATACGGGTACGACCCATCGCTCTCTGAAGGGTCGGCGAAGCCACCGGTCTTCCTGACTTCGACCTTCGTGTTTCGGACCGCCGAAGAAGGGCGCGATTTCTTTGATTATACGACTGGGCGCCGAGCGCCTCCGCCCGAAGGACGATCGGGGCTCGTCTATTCCCGTTTCAACCACCCGAATCTGGAAATCGTTGAAGATCGACTTGCCGTCTACGAGGGAGCGCAAGAAGGCCTCGTATTCTCGTCCGGCATGGCGGCGATCGCCACGGCCATCCTCGCCTACCTCAGACCAGGCGACGTGATCTTGCACAGCCGGCCGCTGTACGGGGGCACCGAGGTCCTGATCGAGAAAACCCTCACGCCCTTTGGCATCGGCGCCGAGGGGTTCACGGACGGTCTTGATGAGCGTCATATCCGGGATGCAGCCGAACGCGGCATGACCAAGGGACGCGTAGCGATGGTTTTCATCGAGACGCCGTCCAATCCCATGAACACCCTCGTGGATATCGCACTTGTGAGGCGTATCGCCGAAGCCATCGCCGCGAAACAAAGCGTTCGCCCGATCATTGCATGCGATAATACGCTGCTCGGACCTGTGTTCCAGTCGCCCCTCGGACACGGCGCCGATCTGTCGATCTATTCGCTGACCAAGTATGTCGGCGGCCATAGCGACCTCATCGCGGGCGCGGTCATGGGTTCGCACGAGCATCTGAAGCCGATCCGCGCGCTGCGCGGCGCCATCGGGACGCAGCTCGATCCGCATTCCTGCTGGATGTTGAGCCGTTCGCTGGAGACGGTATCGTTGCGCATGGAGCGCGCGGCGGCCAATGCTGCGAAGGTGGCGGAATTTCTGTCCGGGCATCCCAAGGTGGCGCGTGTCCATTACCCGCCGCTGCTTCGGGCAGACGATCCGTCGCGGCAACTGATGGAGCGGCAATCGGGCTCCGCCGGCTCGACTTTCTCGTTCGAGGTTAGGGGTGGACAGGCAGAGGCGTTTGCGTTCCTCAACCGGCTGGAGGTGTTCAAACTTGCTGTCAGCCTCGGCGGCACCGAATCATTGATTTGTCATCCGGCGACGACGGTGCATTCGGGGCTGACGGAAGAAGAGCGGCGCGCTATCGGCATTACCCCCGCTTTGATCCGCGTCTCGGTCGGCATTGAGCATCCTGACGATCTTATCGCCGATATGGCCCGCGCCTTTGAACCGGCGTGAACTGAAGTATAGCGTTCACGCGGATTTTTCGCGGCCCACCTCCGCCGCGTCGTCGCGTCTACCGCGCCTTTTGCTTGCGCCCTCGCGGCACGGCGATTTTATCTTCGCTGCGGCCCCCTCGCGCGGAATTTGTGCGACAAGCGCGCAAATTCCGGCCCCCTTGAGCTTGTCGAAGGCCCCCGCAAACGGCGAGATGCGAGGGGCCGCGCACTCACATGCGATTGCCCTGCACATGCGGCGGGGCAGGGAGGCAAGCCGCCAGCGACACAGGCAGTCGGCTACAGACCGAAGACATACAGCATCGACGCCGTCGAGGTATTCTTAAGTTCGGGCGCTTGCGGAATGATATTCTGCGGCTGCCGCGAGCCCGCGAGCACCGCGATGTATTGCTTGCCATTCACGCCATAGCTGACGGCAGGGGCATTGATGCCGGTGCCGACATTGAAGCTCCACAGCTCCTTGAGCGTCCTTGCGTCATAGGCACTGAACGTGCCGTCGATATGGCCGAGAAAGACGAGATTGCCTGCGGTCGCGAGCACGCCGGCGAAGTTCGCGTAATCGAGCCGCAGGTTCGCCTTGGTCTCGCCTGTCGTCGGGTCGACGGCCTTGAGGGCGCCGTAAAGCCGGGGGTCCGGAGCCTTGAACGGCCCGCCGGTGAAGCGTTCGCGCGCCTTTACGGGGCCGCCCTGGTCGTCGCGATCCTTCTGCTCGACCGTCTGGGTGGAGCTGCATCCCTCGATTGAGGGGATATAGATCAGTCCGAGTTGCGGATTGTACGCGCTGGGCTGCCAGTTCTTGCCGCCGGATACCGAGGGGCACAGCTTGTCGCTCAGGGGCCGCGCCCGCGTGCCGTGGCTTCCCGGCGTATAGAGCTGCGTGTCGGCATTGGGGTCGTAATTGACCGGCTTCCCGGTCTTGGGGTCGAGGCCGGGCGTCCAGTTCAACTGATCGACATATTGCCTGCCGGCAATGAACGAGCCGTTGATGCGGTCGAGCGCATAGAAGAAGCCGTTGCGCGCCGCATGGACTACGAGCTTGCGATCCTCGCCGTTGACTTTCGCGTCAATGATCGGATGTTCGGAAATCTCGTCGAAATCATAGGGATCGTTCGGGGTGTACTGGTAGCCCCATTTGATCTTGCCGTCGTTCGGGTTGATGGCAAGCACGCTCGCGGCCCATTTATTGTCGCCTGGCCGGTATTCCGTGTCGAAGTCCGGGCCGGCATTGCCGATGCCCTGGTAAAACGTGTCGGACTGCGGATCATAGGTCGCAGTCTCCCAGACCGAGCCGCCGCCGTGGCGCCAGTGCTCCTTGCCGTCTTTCCAGGTCTCATTGCCGGGTTCGCCGGCGCCCGGGATCGTGTAAGTGCGCCAGGCCGCTTTGCCGGTGTTGAGATCAGTCGCCTCAATGAAACCGCGAATGCCGTATTCGCCGCCGGCAGTCCCCACGATGGCGAGGTCGCGGATGACGAGCGGGGCAATGGTGAGCGTCTCACCCAGGGCGGGATCGGCGATCTTCCGCTCCCAGGCGACCTCGCCGGTCGCCTTGTTGATGGCGAACATGCGGCCGTCGAGCGCGACGGAAATGACTTTATCCTTCCATAGCGCAACGCCGCGGTTGTTGACGCCGCAGCAGGCGACATCGCCCGCCCAGGCGCGATCGGTGCCCGGGTCCATCTTCCATTTGATGACGCCGCGCTTTCCCGACGAGACGTCGATTGCGTAGACCGACCCCCAGCCGTCCGGCACATACATGATGCCGTCCTCAACGATCGGCGTCGCTTCAAGATTGCCGAAGGCATAGCGCCCGCCGCTTTGGAAGCCGGACAGCGCCACCGTGAACGCCAGCTTGAGGTTCTTCACCGTGTCGGCGTTGATGTCCTTGAGCAGCGAGAAACGATGGCCCTGGTAATTGCCGTGATGGAGAAGCCAGTTCTGCGGCTCGCGCTGCGGATTGAGGGCGCGCTCCTGCGTCATATCAGCGGCGCCGGCCGGTGCGGCCACCATTGCCATCAGCAGTGAGCTCGTGACAGCGGCAGCATGAAGTTTTGTGGTCATGATGTCTCCTCCTCAGGGACCGTAGCCGCGCAATCTAGCGGGTATGGTGAGCACGTGTCACATTGATTTTAAGGGAACAGGCCGAAAAGGGCATGGCTCTCAGTCAGGGGGACTCGTAACGGCCGCTCTTAATCTGCACTGCGGACCAAATGAATTATTTCAAATCCCGACCGCATAACTAGGCCATCCGAGCGTCCGCTCAAAATTCCAGTTTGTCGCCCGGCTTTATTGGAAAAACTTTGACCGGCGTGTCGCCAAGTGCGTCGATGTATTCCTGCGGCGTTCCCTTGCCGAGCGGATTGGCGCCATAATGCATCGGGATTGCGTATTTGGGCTTCAGCATCTCCCTGGTGGCATACGCGGCATCGACCGGATCCATCGTGAAATTGCCGCCGATCGGCAGCATGACCAGATCCGGCTTGTAGTATTCGCCAATGAGCTTCATGTCGCCGAACAGCCCGGTGTCGCCGGCATGATAGATCTTGAAACCGTTCTCGAGCGTGAGAACGAAGCCAATCGGTTCGCCGCCGGGCAGCGTTTCGTCCTTATCGGAAGGCAGCATGCCAATCAGGGCCTGGCCATTGTTCTTGGCAGGATCGCGCCACGCCAGTTCCGAGGAGTGCTCAGCATGGGTCGCCGTCACCTTGATTCCCGCGAACGGGTAGATCGACCCCCCCTTGTTGAAACGCGGCACCAGCCGCAGCGGCAGGACACCCAGCGTCAACAGCGCCTGGTTGAGGCCGGCCGGTCCGTACATCGGCACATCGTTCTTCTTCGCCAGCGGAACTGCGTCCTCAAAGTGATCGTAATGGGCATGGCTGACCAGGATCAGGTCCAGCTTCCCGATGGCGTCGAGGTTCTTGTACTGCGGCGGGGTCGTCGGGTTGTTGGTGAGGTAGGGGTCGATCAGGATCACCTTGCCGGTTGGCGTCGTGATGCGAAATGCCGACTGCCCAAGCCAAAGCAATTCGACCTTTCCGGTCTGCGCGATCGCCGGGACGCCTGCGTCAAGATAGGCGCCAGCCAGTAATGTCACGATCAAATTGATGGCAAGGCGTTTCAACGCAATCTCCTGTGCCCGCGAACATGAGATAGCGCCGCTGCCGGCGCGACCGGGTGCTGCAAAGCTTATCACTCATGCGCGGATAGTCGAGAGTTGGTACCGACCTGTATGTGTGGAGGGGCGCCGCGGTGTCAGCCGGGGAGCGGCGCAAGGGAGCCGGGGTTAATCTCGGCGCCCCCGGGCCCGCTCCGCGACTGCGTAGATCGCGCCAGGCAGGCGCAAAAGGCTCGATTCTCATGCCGCCCCACAACCATCTTCCGGCTCGCCGCCCGAAGTGTCCAGATTGCAACACTCCGGCAACATTGCATTGTCGGCCACTTTTCGGCCCACGGAATGCCAGATCAACCCTGCGGTATCTTTAAGCGTGCGGCGGCCGGGAAGGCATGGGCCACGAGGGAGAACTCCAAGATGCGAATTTCAAATCCATTTCGTGCAGGTCTGGTCGGACTCATCGCAATCGTTAGCGCGAGCGTTTCGTCGCCGACCTATGCCGACACCGGCACGATCCGGTTTTCGGTGCTGAAAGCCGGCTGGTTCCTGGGCGGCTCGGGCGGCACCGGCACGCTGTTCTTTCACGGCCGGCAATATCCGGTGTCGATCGGCGGCCTGAGCGCGGGCCTTGTGTTCGGTGCATCGGAAACGCATTTTGTCGGCACTGTCAGCAACATCTTTCGTCCATCGGACGTCGCGGGCGTCTATGGGGCCGTTGGCGCCGGCGCCGCGCTTGTGGTCGGAGCTGGCGCCATCGTGCTGAAAAACGAGAAGGGCGCCGTGCTGTCATTAAACGGCCGGCAGGTCGGATTGATCGCCAATGCCGACCTGAGCGGGATGGCTATTTCGCTGCGCTGAGTTTATCTTTCTCATCAGCCGGTGAGACGCAATCCTGTCCGCGCATGCGTTGCAGCGGGGGCCATCCCGTCCCCCGCCGGCGAAGCGCTCGACGTGTCCCGTATCAATCCCGCGTCGACCAGCGCCAGCAGGGCCGAAAAGGCGGCCTTGCGGGTCGCTCTGGAGGCACCCCGGTCGACGACCGCGCGCTGCATGGCGTCCGTCATTGCAGCATAGGCGTTGCGAGGGACCATAATGCCAACACGATCGTCACTCATTTGCCATAATCCTCCCACTTGCGCGGACGAACCGCAATCAACTGCTTCGCTTTGCTTCCGAACGCCGTCCCAGTAGAGAGCACCCCGCAAAAGATTCCTCCAAGAGGCGCGCGCTGAGCCTCGCCGATCCGCTCTGGCCATCTCAGCGCGCCTGCAACGTCCGCTGAACGGCGTTGCGCGCTGAGGCGGGAAGGGGCCGTGGCGGAGGCTCCGAGTTCTTGTAGGGGCCGTATTGCGAGATCGCCTGGAGCTTGATGATCTCACGCGCTATCTGCTGCTGGCTGGCCGCGAGCTGGTCGACGGTGCGGGTGATCTGCTCCTGGCTGGTCGCGAGCTGATCGACGCTGCGCGCCATCTGCTCCTGACTGGCCGCAACGATCCGATCGACGTTGTGCGTTATCTCATCGATCGGATCGGGACTGGTCTGCGCGCCGGAGGCCTGCGGCGCCAACCAGCCAAGATGCGGGGACAGTCCCGCGATGAATCGTCTAGCCGCGTCGCTATAGGACTGCCAAGCCAAGGTGGCAATAACGCCAATGTAGAAGGTGACCAGAAAGCGGGCGACGGCGCGTGAGCTTCGCTCGGCAAGCGATGGCTGCCGATTCTGGGACCGATGATTTTCCAGGTTCGCGGCGTGAGCGGCAAGTGCTTCGACTGACAGCTCGACGGGCAGAAGGCCCGCATAGAGCTTCGATTGCGCGGGGCTCGGCATGGCACCCATCGGCATCCCCTCCTTTTCCCAATGGCGCAGCCCCGGCCCCCCTCAACCTCTGGAGCCCCCAGCCGCGACCGGGGCTTGCGCAAAAATAGTCGCCTGCCATAGCGCGTGTTGTCGGTCGGCTTCTCGACCGATTCGGCAAAAGGAATCAAACGCGTGTCTGCTGCGCAACACATCGCGCATTCAACCGCGCCCTTATGTGCGTTTGCGCCCCTAACCGCGCACAAAATCCCGATCCGCCCTGGACAATTTTTGAAAACGAGAGCATCGCTGGCGCGATGCGGCGTCTGTTCGGAGGGAAATCCGTTGCGGATCTCACAGTCGCAGTTGCCGCGAGAACGCCGCCTCGCCGGGGAGCGCCGCCGGGCGCTCCAGTTGCTTGCCAGCAGCCCGCGCGGCGTCGCCGCAGAATTGCTCGTGCTCGCCCACGAGTTCTCTCGGGACATGCTGGCAGGGCTTGTACTCGCCGGTCTTGCAACGGTAGTGGCGGAGACGTTGACCGCGGACGGCCCGACGATCAAGATCGAGCGCGTCAAAATCACGGACGCTGGCCGCAGGGCGATTGAAGGTTGATCAGCCGTCGCGGCGATGGCGCGGCTTCGCCCGCGCATGGCGCGGCGGCTGTGTCGGCTGCGAATGGTAGTATGGGCTCTCGACGCAGTATCCCCCGATGGGGAAGATCGTTGCCATGCACTGCTCATAGCTTGTGTAGTAGCAGGACCTGGCCCCGGCGTCTGCGCCGCGTCCGCCCCAGTAGATTGCGCACCATGGATATGAATATGGCGATTGCGCCTTGCTGACTTGCGCTCCGCCGAGCAACGAAGCGGCAACGACAAAAAGCGCGACGATCGAATTGCGCATCACTGTCTTTCTCCCTGTGGTCGATTTTGTTTGCCCCTCATATCTCATTCAGCAGTTTTCCTGAACTGAGCAGGCGAGCGCCCCGGCGGGCGCATTTTCTGCGTTCGCGATTAGCGAATCTTGGCCGATCGAGGCGAAGACCGAAAGTGACAAAAAAGACAGGTGAGACGGCGAAACCGCGATCAGTTTCATCGATTTCACCAGGGATAAGATAAATGGGAACGCCGCGAATGCTTTTTTTCGGGGTGCGCCGACAGGTCTGCTGCTTGTGGCCGTCCTGGGATGTGCCGTCCCGGCAGCAGCCGCGCAGGAGCGTGATCCCGGCGACCGGGGTGAGAGGGCGCCGGAGCAATTGTTGGCGCCAGGAGATTCCGGCGGACACGACGGCTCGAACCGGTCTGATCCGGAGCGGGCCTTGCCGGGCGCAGCGTCTGCTTCGATCTGCCTTTTGGTTGAGTCGGCCGCCAAGGCGCAAGGGCTCCCGTTCGAGTTCTTCGCGCGATTGATCTGGCAGGAGAGCCGCCTCAACGCGAATGCGGTCGGACCGACGACCCGCGGCGGCGGGCGCGCCCAGGGAATTGCGCAATTCATGTCGTTGACCGCGCGGGAGCGTAGTGTGCGCGATCCGTTCGATCCGGTGGCAGCCTTGCCCAGGTCGGCGGAATTTCTCCGCGAGTTATACGCCCAGTTCGGCAATCTCGGGCTCGCAGCCGCCGCTTGCCACGCCGGCCCGAGGCGCGTGCGCGATTGGCTCGATGGTCGGGGCAGCCTGCCGGCAGAGACCCGCAATTACGTCATCGCAATGCCTTGAAGCCCGCATCCTCGGCAATCCGCGCCATGATGGGATTGAGCGCGCAAGGCGCGACGATCAGTTCGTCGCCCTGGATAAGCTCACGGAAGTTGGAGAAGAATGGCCCCCTCGCTACGCGCTTGCAGTGCAATACCATGCTGTGTCGCGCGCTGGCGCGCAACGGCGGCGATTCTCCTTCGGGTCAATTGAGCGCAACGAAAACCGGCCATCGACCTCGCTGCCGGACGCGCCCTGGACTCAAGCTTATCCATTAGCCGGCCCACTGGTCCGGCCTCTGGCCGCCGCAATGGCGGCTCCATCCGGGCCGGCAGCGCGTCCGCCCCGACGCTCCAAGGCGTCAGGCCAAGCCTGCGCGCCGGCGCCGGCCGGGCGTCGAGGTCAAACAGCTAATGGCATGATTTTGCTTTCACTTTCCGCATGTTTCGACGCCGGCGAACGAGCCCCGGCTCGCCCCCAGGTGACGATCTGAGTGGGCAATATCCTCATGCCGGCGCCGTCGTGAAAGGCCATGATGAGCTGTTTTTCGATCCGCATGTGCGCAGGAAGCAGCCCGACCGGGATCGGGGAAAGATCTTTCATTTCTTGATTTGCCATCTGGCGCATATGCGCGTGATGTGCGATGGTTTTTAATCCCGAACCACTAGATAGATCGAAGATGGGACGAGGCAAAGATTTCCGCGATCGTCGGCGCGGTTATTCCGACGAGCCACCAGAGCCACTTCCGTCATTTGGACGCCCATCGCCGCCGCCCTTCGACCGTCCGGCACGGCAGCCGTCCCGGCCTGTGCCAACGGGCCCGGAACGGCAGGCAAAGGTGAAATGGTTCAATGGCGAGAAGGGATTTGGATTCGTCGAGTTGACCGACGGATCCGGAGAGGCGTTTCTGCACATCAGTGTTGCCGAGGCTGCCGGACATGCCACGCTCGAACCTGGCACCACGTTGACCGTGCGGGTGGGACAAGGCGCGAAGGGGCCTCAGATCACTGAGATCACTGCGGTCGACGCCAGCACCGCGGAGCCTTCTCGCGGTCGACCAGGGGGCGCGGGCGGCGGCCGGCCGCGCAGCTTCGATCGGCCGACCGGGCCTGCCGAGGAAGTCGAGGGTCATGTTAAGTGGTACGATCCGAAGAAGGGCTTCGGCTTCGTTGCAGTGGACGGCAGCAAGGATGTTTTCATCCACCGTTCGGTGCTTGCGCGCGAGGGAATCAATGAACTGGCGGAAGGCCAGCGCATCCACATGAAAGTCGTGCCAGGCGCCAAAGGCCTCGAAGCCATTGGACTATCTCTCAAGCACGACAGCTGATCAAAGGCATGTCGAGTCCAGTCAGAAAGGCGCCCGGGGGCGCCCTTTCTGATTCGGCGACCCGCAAGAAGGGCCGGCGGCCTGCCGTGCTGCGCCGCTTGCAGCCAATCGGCGCATGGAATGCCGTGGTGGAGCTCGGCAAAGCCGCGCAGAAACGACAGATGCGCCCTGCCCCAATCGACGATATCGTCATGGTCGTCGCAGTTTGCGATCGTCCCGCACACCGCCAGGAACAAAACCCGCAAAGCGGATAGGCCACTTTCCAGGCCTGCCGCCTATCCTTGATCTTCGAAAAGTGGTCGAGCAGCAGGCGCAGCCGCGGCTTGGCTGAAAATGCAGACAAATCCTCCATCAGGCCCTCCCGAATCGGTTGGGCCGCAGAGAATCAGTCCGGCATGCCGCTGACCAGAACCTTTCGTACCGTCAATGAGAAAAAACGCGTTAACCTGACGTCGGCGCCCTGCCGCGGCGACGTGCTCGGCTTTTCAGCACCGCCGCCGGTTGATATCATCTTCCGGCGTCATTCTTTGTGTGGGCAATTGCCATGCGCGATTGGTATCCGCAGATCAAGCGGCTGCTTGCGCTCGCAAGCTTGCTTGCGGCATTGCCGTGCCCGGCATTCGCGCAGGCGGCGGCCTTGACGGGGGCGGAGGCGGCCTCCTATGCGGAGCCGGGTCGGACCGAGAAGCTGGTGGCGGGGGCAAAGAAGGCCGGCGTTGTCACGGTCTACACCTCCGCGAACCTCGAAGACATGGCCACCCTTGCGGATGCTTTCGAGAAGAAGTACGGCGTCAAGGTTCGGGTGTGGCGGGCAAGCTCCGAGCAGGTCGTCCAGCGCGGCGTGGCCGAAGCGCGCGGCGGTCGGTTCGATGCGGATGTCTTCGAGACGGGCGGCGCCGCGATGGAATCGCTTCACCGGGAGAAGCTGCTTCAGGCGGTAAAATCGCCGGCATTGGACGATCTCAACCCGGCCGCCCTGACGTCGCACGGAGAGTGGACCGGAACGCGGTTCAATGTATTTGTCGCCGCATACAACACGCGGCTTATCAGAAAGGACGAACTGCCGAAAAGCTATGACGATCTCCTCGCCCCCAGGTGGAAGGGCAAGCTGGGCATCGAGGCGGACGACAGCGATTGGTTCGGCGCGCTCATGGATCAAATGGGAGAAGAACGCGGCCTCAAGCTGTTCCGGAGCATCGCGGCGACCAACGGCATATCGGTGCGCAAAGGGCATACATTGCTGGCGAACCTCATCGTCTCCGGCGAAGTGCCGTTCGCGATCACAACTTACGCTTACCGTGTTGCGCAGCTCAAAAAGAGCGGTGCGCCGGTTGACTGGTTTGGCCTTCCGCCGGTGATCGCGCGCTTTGAGGGCGTCGGCGTGGCCCGGCGGGCACCGCATCCGGAGGCCGCCGTCCTGTTCTTCGATTTTATGCTGACGGACGCGCAAGAGCTGCTGCGCAACCGCGAATATTTTCCGGCCGCCCGCGAGGGCAGGCCGCTCCCCGACGGGATTTCGGTTTCCTTTCTCGACCCGGTCAAAGACCTGGATGAGAGCCGCAAATGGAGCAGGGCTTACCGCGACATCATCATCAACCAGGCGCGATGACGCGCATTCGCGAGGACAGCACGGGCAAGGAGCAGCATGGGCAAGGAGCAGCATGATCCGGACAAGGAGCGGGTTTTCGTCCGCGCCCTCACAGGGGCCTACAGCCTCAGGGAGGAACTCGATCGCTTGCGCAGCTTGCCGCGGGTCATCAAGGGAAAGGATGTCAAGCTTGACGGCGGCCCGCAGCATTTCAGCCGCCACTATATCGAGCCGGAGGACGGGCGCACCCAGACGCTTCACATCCATCTTGAGGAATACGCGCCCGGCGGCAAGACCCAGAAGCACGGCCACGTCAACGAGGCGGCGTTCTACATTCTCGACGGGGCCGGCTACGAAATTCACGACGGGATACGCTACGATTGGAAGGCCGGCGACGTCGCCATTGTCCATAACAATTGCGTGCACCAGCATTTCAACGCCAGCGAACGGGAGCCGGCCCGCGCCTTGGTCATCAAGACCAAGCCGATGTATCTCTTCATGAACATGCTGTTCCAGCACACGGTCGAAAAACGGCCGAAGACGCCCTCCCCCACCCAGGGCAATTTCGTGCCGCGGGATGAAGAGGAGGACTATAATCATCCAAACCCGTAGGGCGGGTCAGCCGAAGGCGTAATCCGCCACTCCTTCGCGGCATGGCGGATTGCGCGGCGCTGATCCGCCCTGCGGGCTCCGCAATGGGGAAAGCTGAACGATGGCCTGGGATGAGGCAAAGGCGTGGATGAGCGGTTCGCTGAACCAGAAGCTTTATGAAGGCTTGCTGGAACATGCCGCGACTCAGCCGCAGCGCATGGCGTTCCGCAAAAAGATCCTGCATCCGGAAGATATGCCGTGGGAAATGTCGCGCCAGGGCCTGTTGAAGCACCTGCTGAACGAGCACATGAATACCCGCATGGAGACGGTGGATGCGTACATGCAGGTGATTCCGCCGGGCAGCCGCTCCGGCAAGCACCGCCACCTTGCCGAGGAATGCCTCTACGTGCTCGAGGGCTACGGCTACGACCTCCACCAGGACTGCGACGTCGAGATCACCGACTCCTACCAGTGGAAGCCGCAGGACGAAGTCAAGCGTTACGAGTGGGAAGCGGGCGACGTCATCTACGTTCCGCCATGCACGATTCATCAGCACTTCAACGGCGATCCGCGGCGGCCGGCGCGGCTCGTTTCGTGCATCAACCGCATCTACAAGAACAGCGGCCTGAACGACCTCGTGCAGATCGAAGACGCGCCGGAATACGATCCGAATGTCGTGCTGACCGCTGAATTGGTGAAGAAGTATCTCGCGGTTGCGGTCGGCGAGCCGGCTTGAGACCGGAACGTTTGCGGCAGACGGGCAGCGTCCTCCAAGACGGCTGCCCTCGCAAAATTCGCTGCACTCAGCCCGCCCCGGCCTCATCGTGCAGCGCCTTACCGCTGCGCTCCCACCAGCGCCAGCGAAATCGCCGGCACGTAGCTGATGAGCATCAGCGTTGCAAAGTTGATCAGCACAAACGGGACGACGCCGCGATAGATCGAGCCGAGCGGCTGGTTGAAGATCGCCTGCGAGGCGAACAGATTGAGGCCGAACGGCGGGGTATACATGCCGATCGACAGATTGACCGCCATGATGATGCCGAAGTGGACCGGGTTGACGCCGGCCGCTTCGACCACGGGAAGCAGCAGCGGCGTGAGGATCATGATGGCGGCTGGCGGCTCGAGGAAGCTGCCGATCAACAGGAGGCCGAGATTGACCATCAGCAGCGTCTGCCACAGCGGCAGATGCATCGCATTCATGGCGGCGACCATGCCCTGCGGAATGCCGCTCGTGGTCAGCAGCCAGGAATAGATGCCGGCCGCCGTCACGATGATGAGAATTTGCGAAATCAGGAACACCGCGGCGAGCGTGATGCGCCACAGGTCGCGCCAGCCGATGTCGCGGTAGATGAACATCGTCACCGCCAGCGAGTAGACGGCCGCGACGCCGGCCGCCTCGGTCGGCGTGAAGACGCCGCCGTAAATGCCGCCGAAGATCACGAACGGCGTGCCGAGTGCCCAGCCCGCCTCCTTGGTGGCCGCCCAGATTTTGCGCCACGACGCCTTCTCGCCGACGGCGACCTTGCGGGATCGGGAATAGACGATGACATAGATCGCGTCCACCAGCCCGATCAGCAGGCTTGGCAGGATGCCGGCCGTGAACAGCGCAATCGCCGATTGCTGCGCCGACATGCTGTAGAGGATCATCGAGATCGACGGCGGGATGACCACCGCGATCGCGCCTGACGATGTGATCAGGCTTACTGTGAAGCGGTCGTCATAGCCGCCGCTTCTGAGCGCCGGGTAGACCAGCCGGCCGACCGCCGCCACCGTGCCGACGGCGGTGTGCGACATCGCGCCGAACAACTCGGACGACACGATCGTCGTCATCGGCAGCGAGCCCCGTGCGCTTCCGGTGAGCGCCGTCACCCACACGATCACCCGCCTCGCAATGCCGCCCTGCCCCATGATCTCGCCCGCCAGGATGAAGAACGGGATCGCCAGCAGAGGGAAGTTGTCGAGGCTGCCGAACATGTTGGTCTGGATCACCGTGGTCGGCACATCGGCGACCAAGAGGACTGCAATCAGCGAGCTGAGGAGGAGGATCAGGTAGATCGGAAAGCCGATGCAGAGCAAGATCACCGGCAGGATGAAATAGACAAAGATCGCTAACACGGCCGCGGCGCCCGCAACGACGCGATCAGACGCACGGCGACCAGGAGCGCGTTGAGGCCGAGGCCGACCGGCACCAGCGCCTGCGGAATCACGAGCGGAATCTCCGCTGCCTCGCTGCGCTGATCGAACTCGGCCAGCATCTCAACGGCAGGCCAGCCGAGCGCGATAAGGATCACGCATACGGCGATCATCGTGAGGTCGGCCGCGATGTCGAAGGCGCGGCGGAGGGCGGGGGGCAGAGCCTGGAGGATCACGTCCATGCGGAGCTGCTTGCCCTCGAATCCCACGATGGCGTTGCCAAGAAATACCGTGCCTACCAGAAGGAACAACATGATCTCCTCGGCCGAGGCGATCGGAGATAACAGCACGTAGCGGCCAACGATGTTCGCGGCGTTGAGCGCAACCGCGATGAGCATCAACACCGCGGTCAGGCCCTGAATAGCGAGGACGAGAGCTCTGATGGCTATCATGCGTGTGTGATTACCGCAGGTTTTCCATGGTCTGAATCGTATCGATATCATCCATTGGCCTCGTCCTGAGAAGCATGCTCCTGAGCGCCAGCGAACGAGCGCGCGTCTCGAAGGACGGCCACGAGCGAGGCCGTGCCGGTGGCCGTCTTTCGCCCTTTGACAAGCGCAGGACGGCCGCGCCAAGATCGCGGCCTCTCAGGATGAGGCCGGAGGGTTGCATTCGATCGTGCGATACGCTTGGTTCATGGAATCGATCGACTAATTGCTCCGTTTCGCGGTCGCGACCATCTGCTCCCAGAGCGGTTTGAGGACCGGCTTGGTCTTTACGATGTCGTCCCCGATCGGCGCCATCTTGGCCATCAACTCGGCTTTTTCGGCGGGCGGCAGCACGATCGTTTCGCCGCCGCGCTCCGCCCACACTTTATGCTGCGAGGCGAAGAATTCCGACGCCCACGGGGTCGTCTCGGCGCCGGCCTGCTTGGCGGCGGACATCACCTGGGCCTGAAGCTCCGCGGGCAAGCCGTCGAACCACCTTTTGCTCACCATGGCGATGCTGAAGATGTATGCGTGTGCGGTCTCGGTCATGTACTTTGCCGCCTCCTGATACTGCAACGTGGTGAAGACCGTGACCGAGGCCAGCGTGCCGTCGATCGTCCCCTGCTGCAGCGCGGGCAGCACATCCGCGAGAGTGAGCGGGACGCCGGTGCCGCCGAGTCTCGCGATCTGCTCCGTCTGGAACGGCGAGGCGAGCACGCGGATTTTCTTGCCCCTGAGGTCGGCAAGGGTGCGGAACGGCGTGCGCATCGCAAACGCCACCGGCCCATAGAGGAACATGCTCGCCCCGATCAGGCCCTTGTTGGCCCCGATCGCGAGAAAGGCTTTTGAAAATTCGGGGTCCGCAATGGTTTTCGCGGCCTGCTGATCATTCTGGAACACGCCCGGCGCGCTCAACAGCTCGAAGCGCTGGTCGACGCCAACCAGAAACTCGGGCGGGCCGATCCATATCTGAATCGAGCCGAGCTGCGTGCCTTCGATCATGCGCGGAATGGAGCCGAGCTGGCTCGCCGGGAAGATCTCCGCCTTGATGCGGCCGTTCGTGTTCTTCTCGACTGCGGCCGCAAAGCGCTTCAGCCATTCGTGCTGGGCGTCGTTGAGGGTCGCGGTGGCGAGCTTGATGGTCATGGACCTGCCTTGCGCCGCGGCGCTGCCCGGCAAGGTCGCGACAAGCGCGGCGGCAAGAAAAAGCGCGCCCGCGCGCAGGGCGGACCGCGCTGTCATCCCAAAGCTCATTCTCTCCTCCTCTGCCCGCGGCGCGGCCGTTAAATCGGCATCAGTGTAATGCGCGCCGTGAGCGGGTGCAAAGCAACCGCCTTGTCGCAGGCCCGACGAGGCCCTTGCGGTCGCCTGGTTTTACGCTGGCGCAAACGCCAAGCCTCGACTAACATCGCGCCCGGACCCTGTGCGGCGACCTGCTATCTGGGCGCGGTCTTAAGGGAATGCTGGATCCGGGACGAGCCCATGTCCCGATCCGGCGGCGGAGTTTCGCGGTATGGATTGCCGGGACTCGCTGCGGTGACAATTGGCAATGGGAGGAGTTGCATGTTTACAACTGAAAGGCTCGTTGCGCTGGCGTCGATCGGTCTTGCGGCCGGTCTGACTGCGATTGCGGCGCCGGCATCGGCGGCCGACGTGACCTATGAGCGGCTGCTCAATGCCCCCAATGAGCCCGAGAACTGGCTCATGGTTCACCGTGACTACAACAATTCGCGCCATTCGCCGCTGGCGCAGATCAACGCCACCAACGCCAAAGACCTCAAGCCGAAGTTCATCTTCTCGATCGGCGGCAGGGCGACCGGCGGCACGCTGCGCGGCAAGGAAGAGTCGACCCCCCTCGTGGACGACGGCTTCATGTATGTGTCGGACACCTGGACGCGGGTGATGAAGTTCGACGTGCGCAGCGGCGACGCGGCTGTGCCCCTGTGGCGCTACGATCCCAAGATCAAGCAGTCCCGCACCAACCGCGGCATTGCGATGTACGGCAACAAGATTCTGGTCTCCACCAACGACATGCGCATGATCGCGCTCAATCGCGATTCGGGCGAGGTGATCTGGGAAGTGGACGCCAAGGCGCCGACCGATCCGGTCACCGGGACGCCGTCGCCGAAAACCCAGGGGTTCACGGGCGCGCCCGTGGTCGTCAAGACCAGGGGCGGCAAAGAACTGGTCTTGCAGGGCGAAAGCACCGGCGGTCAGCTCGGCACGAGAAGCTGGATCGGCGCCTGGGACGTCAATGACGGCAAGCTCGCATGGCGCACCTTCACGATCCCGGCGCCGGGCGAGCCCGGCTCGGAGACCTGGAAGGACAATCACAATGCCTGGCGCGTCGGCGGCGGCGGCGTGTGGCAGTCCGCGTCGTATGACCCGGCCTCCAATCTCCTCTATTACGGCACCGGCGACGCCTTCCCGAGCTTCGACCCGCAGTTCCGGCCGGGCGACAACCTCTTTACCGCCTCGACCATCGCGCTCGACGCCGATACCGGAAAGATCGTCTGGTACTTCCAGGAGACCCCGAACGAGCATTGGGACTTCGACACGCCAAGCCCGAAGATGCTCTACGAGGTCAACATCAACGGCGAAACCCGCAAGGTCGTCGCCAACTTCTCGCGCAACGGCTACTACTACACGCTCGACCGCAACAACGGCCAGTTCCTGCGCGCCGATCAATACCAGGAGAAGATCACCTGGACGAAGGGCATTGACCCCAAGACCGGCAAGCCGATCGACTACAATCCGGAGACCCCCGTGCAGGTCTATGCCGGCGTCGGCGTGATGCGGGAGAAGCCCGGCCAGGAATCGTGCCCGTGGTGGAACGGCGCTCCGACCTTCTTCCCGCCGACGCTCGATGCCAAGCGCATGATCGCCTATGTGGCGGGCGCCGAAGGGTGCATCTCCTCGACCACCGTCAAGACCCCGATGGACGAGAAGAAGGACTATGTCGGCCTGCCGCCGTGCTGCACCGAGCAGGGCCGCGTCACCGCGCACGGCGCGTTGTGGGCGATGGACCTGCGCACCGGCAAGGTCGTCAACAAGGTGACGTTCCAGCCGCCGACCGAGTCCGGCATGCTCAGCACCGACGGCGGCCTCTTGTTCACCGGCCATATGACCGGGAAATTCGCCGCCTATGACGAGAGCACGCTTCAGGAGCTGTGGAGCTTCAATCTCGGCACGCCGATCACGGCCCCGCCGATGACCTATAGTGTCAACGGCAAGCAGTACATTGCGGTGGTTGCCGGCGGCGCTGTCGGGGTCAGAGGCGCCGGCCTCTATCAGCCGAGCGCGTTCGTGGCCGTGTTTGGCCTTTGAGGCGGATAACCTCTCCCCGCTTGCGGGGAGAGGTCGGAATTTGCGCGCTCGTTGCGTAAATTCCGGGTGGGGGGCGTCTCCACGAGTCTGAACTTCGATTCTAAGCCTGTGGAGAGGCCCCCTCACCCCGACCCTCTTCCTGCAAGCGGGGAGAGGGAGCAGTCGCAAATCGGCGCCAGCCTTTGAACTCGACATAGGATCGCGATCATGCGCAGTTTCCTTTCCATCAGCGCGATCGTTGCGATGGGGTTCGCGGGCAGCGCCGCGAAGGCGCAACACATGCCGCCGAAGATCTGGGACATCAAGCTCGGCATCCCGATCAGCGAGCTGCCGCTTAACGACTTCGTCGATCCGGCCTGCGGGACGAACGGCGGCCCGCCGGGGCGTCCGCTCAAGGGCTTTGAGGAATTTGCGCTGTGTCCGGTGGAACAATCCACCGGGCTGCACGAGGTGTGGTTCCGCTACGACGACGAAATGGAATATATCGCGCGGGCGCGGCGTTCGGGCATTCTGATCCGGCAATATCAGGCCAATTCGCTCGCCGGTCAGCCGATCATCACGTCGTTTTTGATCGACAACGCGGGTCTCGTTCAAGGCTACCGGATCGTCAACGATCCTCGCGCCGAGGGCAGCGTTCGCATTGACGCATTCAACCTTGCCGATCTGTTCAAGGGCATTGCCGGCATGGGAATCCCCTGCAAGGATCTGCCGCCGGCGGAAGGCGAGCGGCCGATCGATGACATCTTCATCAAAGAAATCTGCGAGCAGAAGACCGGCGACCAGGTCGTCCGTGTCGAGTCGCGCCGCTATTACAAGCCGGGCCAGTACGCGGTAGATCCCAATGAAAATCGCCTGACCGAAAACCAGTTCGAAAGCTCCGCGCGGCTTGAGGTCTACCGGCCGCCGCATAATGGACCGTAGCCCCAACGACGCCTACAGCTCGTGCTGAGCCTGTAGTCGGCGTCGGTCACGGCAAGGATACCTGTAAGCGAGTGAGCATCGCCGCGCCTTACAGAAACTGACTTTTCCTCTACGATAGCGTCGAGGAGATAGCCATGAACATCGAGCTTCGCCAGCCCGTCCGCGCCCAGACGGCGCAATCGAAAAACCGTCTGGAAATCGTGGACGTCGACATCCACCCGAAGAACACCCTCGAAGACTTTCGCCCGTACCTGAGCAATCGGTGGTGGGATTATCTGCAAACCTATGGCCGGCGTTCGCGCCACGGCTTTGTCGATGGCTATCCGTTTCCCAAGATGACGCCGATCGCGTGTCGCCGCGATGCGTGGCCGCCCGGCGGCGGCGGGCCCGGGAGCGACCTCGGCTTCATGCAGGAGCAGCATCTCGATCACTACGGCATCGACTTCGGCGTACTCAATCCGCTCGCGCCCTCCGGGCAGGGCGACCAGAATGCAGGGCTTTCGGCCGCGCTCGCTTTCGCCGCCAACGAATGCCAGCTTGAGCGCTGGGCGTTGCGCGACAAACGCCTCAAGGCTTCGGTCGTCGTACCCTATGAGGACGCTGAGGCCTCCGTACAGGAAATCCGCCGCCGCGCCGGCGACCGCAATTTTGTCCAGGTGCTGATGCTCAGCCGCACCGCGGAAGCGCTCGGCCGCAAGCGCTACTGGCCGGTCTACGAGGCTGCCGTAGAGGCGGGCCTGCCGATCGGCATCCATGCCTTCGGCTACAGCGGCTGGGCCATGACCAACGGCGGCTGGCCGTCGTTCTATATCGAGGAGGTCACCGAGCACGCCACCTCGGCGCAGGCGGTGGTCACCAGCATGGTGATGGAGGGGCTGTTCGAGCGCTATCGCGATCTCAAGGTTGTGATGATCGAATGCGGCTTCGGCTGGCTGCCCGCGCTCGGCTGGCGTCTTGACAAGCTGTGGCGGAAAATGCGCGACGAGGTCCCGCACGTGACCCGCCCGCCGTCGGAATATATCCGCGAGCATTTCTACGTCTCGACTCAGCCGATGGAGGAGGCGGAGGATCCAAGCCACGTGCTCGACGCCATGCGCTGGATCGGCTTCGACCGCATCCTGTTCGCAAGCGATTATCCGCACTGGGATTTCGACGACCCGGTTGTGGCGATCCCGCCGGCTTTGACCGAGGAACAGCGCCGCATGATCTTCGCCGGCAACGCGCGGACCGTGTATCGGCTGGATTGATGGCACGGTCGCCTGTAGGGTGGGTTGAGCGCAGCGAAACCCACCATCGGCCTCGCCTCGGGAACGCCCTGATGGGTTTCGCTATTGCTCAACCCATCCTACTGCCACGCGCGGTTATCGACCGTGTTCTCGTAAGTGGCGCCCGGCACCGTCATGTTCCACTTGACGGTCCAGTTATAGGTGTCGTCGAACCGCTCGCGCGTGTAGGGCTGCGGCGGCGCGTGAAGAAGGCGCCAGGTCTGGAACTCGTGCGGCTCCAGGAGGCCGCCGGTCTCCGCAATGAAATAGTGGATAAAGGGCGTCGGGTCTTTTTCGATCACCTCGACCGCCCTCGCCTGCGCGCGGAACATCTTCGCCAGCGTCGGCCCATCAATGTCGTCGCCGGCCGCCTCGCTGCGGGTCGAATGCGATTCGATCAGGATGCGCAAGCCCATTTTCTGCGCCACGCTGATCCACGGCTCCATCACGCTTGCGGCCGCGACCCTGCCCTCGCGCACGGCCTCGAGCCGCTTCTGCATCGAGCCGGCGTGGGTCGTCTTGACGTGCTCAGGCGCCAGGAAGCCTTCCATCATCTTGAGCGTGGTGAAGTGGGAGCCGTTGTTCGGCGTCACCGCGATTTCCTTGTCCTTGAGCATCTCGGGTTCGTAGAACTTGGAATCGCGGGCGACCACGATGGCGAACTTCGACATCGAAGCGCCGAGCGCGACGATTTTCCGCCCGCGCAGATGCTGGGCGTTGGCCTCGACGGCGCGCTTCATGATCCCCCATTCGCACATGCGGTATTGGTCGATGCCGCCTTCATTGTAGACCGAATCGAGCGGGCGATCGAAGATGGAGTCGAACTTGACAATATGCGACGTGGTGACCTGCGCCATTCCGGGCGTGGTTACGAACTCAAGGTCAAGGCCCTCATCCTTGAAAAATCCCTTGTCGCGAGCGACCAGCACAGGCAGGTCGTGGACCGCGTTCATGACGGCGACCACCGGCTTTTTGGCAGCTTGGATATTCACGGCGCTTTCCTCCCGGCAATCCCCTCCAATTCCTTGCGCCCCGCATGGACCGACCGCTTGCGGTCGCGTGAGCGACTGACGCGCCTTCGGCGCCGGCGGCGCGCGGATTTCGCTCCACCCGGCCTGCGAAAGGAAGGGAGGGTGCACGTAATGATCGGCCGGCAGATTTTGGCTGTCAACGGTCCGGTCACGCGCGATCCGGTCATGCGCGCTCGAACAACGTCCGGGCGACCGCTTCGGCCTTGCCTGCCGATCGGATCATCAGGAATTTGCCCGACCAGCTTCCCGGAACCGTCCACCGTCCCTCGATCTCGGTCCCGTCGACACTCAGCGTGCCCTCATAGGCGACGGTGCCGTAATGCGGATTGCCGCCCTCGTAAGTCTTGACGAAGGCGACCGCGCTGTCCTGCCGCCGACCCAGCAGATTTGCGTACAATATTTCGTCCGGACTGGCGCCGATGGCGCACCGCTCATGGGTGGCGCCGCTGACCGCGCTTGCGGTCTCGATCAGCGTCGCCACGAACGACACCGCCGCGCGCGGAACCGGATAGCAGTACAGGCCATGCCAAATGCCGGTGAGGCTTGGTGTGCTCGGTCCCTTTGGCATTTCGAATGCCCCCCAGCCGGCGGATTCCGGCATTATGCCACAAGCCCGTGGGTACTTGGCGGGAACAGTTCCTCTACGGTGACAGGCGCCGTGATGATTCCCTGCGTCAGGCTGTGGCGGATCAGTTCTTCCAGCACGCGGCGGTTGGGCGCGATGCCGTGGGGCAGCGGGTCGCCGGTAACTTCCATCACGCGGCGGTGGACCTCGTCGACCGCGGTAGGCTTTTCGATGCGCCCATCCTTGAGGCGCTCGACATAGAGTCGCTTCGACTCTGCGAAGGCGTCAAACACATCCCTCGCGAGATCGGGGTGCGCCGCGACGAGTTCGTCGCGGATCACCACCGTATGGTTGATGGGATAGTGGCCGCGGCTGCGCAGCGCCGTGAGGCCGGCTTCCAATGCATTGGGGATGAGCGGCTTCACGTCAGGGTGGTTCACCTCGATCCCGATCGCGGCCGCCAGCTCGCCCGACACCAGGAGGTCGGCCATTTTGTACCCAGGCTCGATCGGGACCACATTGGCCGGCGGGCGATATTCGGCCACGTGCTCGTCGCCGGACAGCACCCAGGTGATCCTGCCAAGATCGACGCCGTGCTCATCCTGCAGGATGCTTCGCGCCCACAGGCCGGTGGTGACCGTGTAGCCGCGATTGACCCCGATTTTGCGGCCTTCCAGATCCTTCGCGGTGCGGATGCCGGCCTTGGTGTTGACCAGGATCGCCCCATGGTGGAAGGCGCGCACCAGAAAGACCGGCACCGCCGTCATGGGCTTTCCATGTGCCTTGGCGCAGATGTAGGTGGTGATCGCCATCTCGCAGATGTCGAACTCGTTGCCCCGCACCATGCGGCGGAAGCCGTCGATGAGGACCGGGATTTCCACGAAGTCGAATGCGAAGGTCTTCGGCTTCACGGCGCCGTCCTTGAGGGCCTGATTGTTGCCCTGGGTGCGGGTGACAGTCTTCAGCTTGAGTTCGGCCATGGGCGCTTCGTTTTCGGATGTATTGCGATGCCCCACTGTATGCCGAACATGCCGGCTGCGTCGAGCCAACCGCTCAACAGCAATCGCAGCCGAAGCCCTCGGGCACGAAAAGCGAGTCCTTCAGCCAGGCGAACGGCAGGTCATCAACGATAACATCCCGGGCCGGCTTGAATATCTTGAACTGATGGCGCCTCGCGTCTTCGGTCCAGAACACCACCACGGTCTCCAGCGGCGGGCAGCCCGGAAGAGCGCACGCAAGTTCAGCGACCACGATGCTCGCGGCATCAGGAAGCCCAAAGCGCTCGCGCGTCCATTCCCGCACCCGAGAGAGCGCGTCGTCGTGGTTGGGGTCCGTTCGCGACCAGCGAAGTTTTGCGATTCCGGCAGCCATCGCCGATCATCTTATACGGACTTCGCCGCTTGCGGGCACGACGTCAACGCCATGGCTTTGGCCGATGCTTCGACCCTTAAAGATCAGTCTGAGGCGAGCGACAAGAAGAAGGCAATGGCAGCCAATTCCCGCTTGACCGCTTCAGGCTCGCTCCTAGAGTGCAGCCGGTCACATCAACGAGATTGTTTGGGGGAGGATAGTGGTGGAGAAAGTCCTTGCGGCGGTGAGAACCGGGCCGAGCAAGAC
Organism: Hyphomicrobiales bacterium; assembly: GCA_021323775.1. Taxonomy (GTDB): domain Bacteria; phylum Pseudomonadota; class Alphaproteobacteria; order Rhizobiales; family Xanthobacteraceae; genus JAJPKK01. Next base: position 516 of record JAJPKK010000062.1, on the reverse strand, counting down.
CGAGATCCGCGAATTCCCGATGCCGGACATTCCGGAAGACGCCGCCCTGATGAAGATGGAAGTGGCGGGCATTTGCGGGACGGACGTCAAGCTCTACAAGACGCCGCCGTCGAGCACGCCGGTGATCATGGGGCATGAGAACATCGGCACCATCGCCAAGGCGGGCCGCGAGTTCACAAGGCGCAAGGGGTTCCGGGAAGGTGACCTGGTGTTCCTGGAACACTATGTTGCCTGCGGCAAATGCGAGTGGTGCCATCTCGGCCAGTACCGTCACTGCGAGAACACCGACTGGCGCTACAACCCGGATGCCATCCGCTACGGCTACACATCGGCCGAGAAGGCGCCGCATTTGTGGGGCGGCTTTGCCCACTACGTCTACCTGCCGTGGAATGCCGTGCTGCACCATGTCCCCAGCGGCGTCACGCCGGAATTGGCCGGCCTGGTGACGCCGATGGCGAACGGGGTCGAATGGTCGCTGTTCGACGGCGGCGTCGGCTACAATTCAACGGTGCTGAT
>JAJPKK010000260.1 GCA_021323775.1 Hyphomicrobiales bacterium | reverse complement strand
CGCCCCCGGTAGCGAGCAACATTGGAGCACGCCGGGCGCGGCGTACCGAACGTTAATGCTTGGGAATTCCGGCCTTGTCGATAACCTCGCGCCACTTGGCTGCATCCGCGGCCATCCGGTTGCGCATTTCTTCAGGGGTGCTCCCGCGCGCTTGCAGTCCAAGTCGCAGCATCCGCTGCTGAATGTCAGGCGCCGCCAGCGCCCGCCTGATCTCAGCGCTGAGCGCGCCGATGATTTGGGCCGGAACGCCGCCGGGCGCTCCGACGCCGTTCCAGCTCGTCACCACATAATCCGGCAGCCCGCTCTCTTTTGCGGTCGGCACGTTTTTCAGCAGAGGATCGCGCTCCTCGCCGGATGTGGCGATGACGTGCAGCTTGTCCGGACCGATCGTGCTCTCCAGACCCGCGTAGTAATCAAAGCCGAGAGCGACCTCTCCGCGCAGCAGTGCGGTAACGAGGTCCGGCGTGGTGCGATAGGTGACGATGGTGAACTCCGCGTTGGAGACCTGCTGGAATAAGTGCGCGGAAAGATTCTGCGTGCTGCCGGGATTGATCGCTCCGAGGTTGAGTTTGCCCGGCGCCTTGCGCGCAGCCTCGATCACATCTCTTACCGACTTATAAGGCGATGTGGGCGGCACCACCAGCAGCATCGCGAAGCTCGCGGCAACAGAGATCGGCGCGAAATCCTTAAGGACGCTGTAAGGAAGGCTCTGAAACAGGCTCATGCTGATGGTCTGCCCGTTGCCCATCTCGCCGAGCGTGTAGCCATCCGCCGGAGCGCTCAATAAAGCCCGCATGGCGGCGATTCCTCCCGCGCCGGGCCTGTTCTCAATGACAAAGGGCTGCTTCAGGTTCTGGCTGAGCTTGTTTGCGAGCAGCCTGATGGTCAGATCGCCGGCGCCGCCAGCCCCGTAGGGCACGAGAATGCGGACCGGCTTGCTCGGATAATCGTCGGCTGCCAGCGCGTCACCGCGCAAAACGGCTGCACATGCGAGCGCGAGAATGGCCGAGGCCTGGAGAATTCGAAGCATGTTAGCCTTGCCACGGGGACAACCGAAGGAAATCTCGTTGGGTATCGAGATCATTCGGACTATCGGGTTGATTTTGACTCATCACGTTGAGTGTGACGCGAACGGCCAGTGAGGTCATCGTCAGGGCTTTCATGCATAAGCTTAAGCGTCGCGGTGCCGGGAAGATATTCGTTTCCGACTCGGTCATCGCGATCTCGCCGTGTCGTTTGACCAGCCACGATCAGCTTTCATCACCGGCGGCTCATCGACGGCGCTCATGCCTTAAGGAGTGAAGGCTGGCGCCGCGAGCTGCGCGGACTCATTTCTTCACGTACCGCGATACGGTCCCGGCGTCGTACATTCCGACATAAACATTGCCTGCGTCATCCGCGGCTACGGACTCTCCCCAAGTGTTGCTGGCGGCGCCGGTCCCCTCTTTGGCCGGCGCGGGGTCCGCGATGAAGGCCGTGACTTTACCATCCTTCACGCTGCCGATCCTCACGCCGCGCTTGAAGCCCGGATTCTGCGCCGTGTTGGACTCGGAATCGGTCACATAGAGAACATCATGCTTGTCAATGAAAAGACCGCTTGGGCGGCCGAACTGCTTCCACTCCCCGAGGAATCCGCCATCCGGGCTGAAGATCTCGATCCGATTATTGGATCTGTCGGCCACGAATATGCGGCCCGCTGAATCGATCGCCAGCGAATGATTGACCCCGAACTCGCCGGGGCCTGAGCCCCGCCTGCCCCACGCCATGATGAATTTGCCGCTACTGGTGAACCTGACGATCCGGGCGTTGGTGTTGCCGCCATGTCCGTCACTGACGATGATGTCGCCATTGGCCGCAACCGCGACATCCGTTGGAGCGTTGAACATGTTGGGCCCATCGCCGGCGACGCCAGGCGTGCCAAGGGTGAGCGCTACCTTTCCACCTGGGCTGAACTTGATGACCTGATGGCCCTTGCCGTGGCCACCGACATTGTCGGTCGCCCACACGTTGCCCTCGTGATCGACATAGAATCCATGTGGATGATTGAAGAGACCCTGGCCAAAGCCGGCTACAAAATTTCCGGCAGCATCGAATTTCAGGATGGGATCAAGTGTCGAGTTGACACAGTCTCTTGCCCCGCATCGATCAAAGACCCAGACGCTCTTGCCGTCGGGATCGATGTCGACGCCGGTCACCTGCCCGACCTTGCGGCCATCTGGGATCTTCAACCAATTCACGTCGAGACGATATGGGTTGGGGGCGCCATTCGGGTCAGCCGGCGCTTGCGCGAACAAGTAGCCTTCAGGCCCGGCGAGCGCAGCCGCGATAATTCCGAACAGCAGGGCGATTGTGCTCAGGCGGAACATGGATACCTCCTCGCGAGGATCGCGTCATTTTCGCCGCTCAATTCATGCCTCTTCGATGACAACCAGCCTCGCCGCCCCAGTCATGGCCGCGGGCTTGTCCCGGCCATCCACGTTTTTTCACGGAGGCGCCGTAAGAAGGACGTAGATGATCCGCGACAAGCGCGGGCATGACGACAAGGGAGGCAGTTTGATCTCAACGGAACATGCTCCAGGCCTCGCGGATCTTCATTTGCGCTGGAAGTAGCGCAGGTCGGGCGGCGGCTGGTCCTTGCGCGTCGGCATCAGCAACCCGTCGCCGCTAATGAAATAATGCTCATCGCCGATGAAGACCTGCAGATTGCCCTCGGCGCAGATGTATTCCGGCCATTGCTCCTGCAGATTGCGCGTGCGAACGTACCTCTTGTCCACGGTCCACGGCCGCGTCAACGCGTGGTCGATGACGGTGATCTCATCATGGATCACGTTGGGATCGGACCTGTCGAGATGGATGCGCTCCTTGAACACGGACTGGTTATCGAAATGCAGCGGGAGACCCGAGGCGTCATAGGAACGCGGGCCCTTGAAGCCGCGCGTCTCGACTTCAAGCACGTCGTAGCGGCCGTCACCGTCCTCGTCGATCCACCGACCGATTGAATAGCCCTGGTAGGACGGTTCGATTTCCTTCGGCCAATCGCGCCCGTCCGTGAAGATGCGGCGATAGTGGTCGACATCGGCGATCAATATGTATGTCGTGTTCGGAGTGACGATGAATTCGAGCGGGCGAAAGGCCACCATCATATGCGGCATGCCGGCGGCAAGGCACCGGGCGTGGCCCGTGTAGTTGCCCTCGCCGCCCTTGGCCTGGTCGGCAAGGCTTGCCTCGAAGATGGCGCGGTATTCGGGCGTCAGCGGCGCCTGCTGGCCCGCCCCCCACGGTTTGGCCTGATCGAATGAAGGCTGGCCGGGCAAGCCGCGGACAACGAAGCGCGCCCAATGCCCTTGCAGGTCCGGGTATCTGGCGTCATCCCATGCGGCGGCGCTGCCGATTGAAGCTGCGAGCACGGCCGCCGCGAGTGCACCCCATAGGCAGTGGTGATGCATGAACGCCTCTCCTTTTACTCAAAGGCCGCCGCGGCGCAGCGGAAGCACTGACGGCGGCGACACGGCCGCCACCATGCCGATGGCATGGCAGCTTGGCCAACGCTAATCGAATTCACGCCTTTCGCCATAAGATTTTGCTAAATATCTGCGGACCGCCGTGTGCGGAGCAACAGCCGGCGACAGGTAAACGCTTATGTGATGTCCAGGAAGCTAATGGCTGAAGAGCAGTCCCGGTTTCCGTACCGATCCGGCCGGCAAGGTGCGCTGACCGGCGGGAACGGCGCGCGGGCTGCGCCAGCTTCCGATCCTGTTCGGCAAGGACGGCCGGGAGGGCAGGGTAGCCATCGTCTGCTGCGGCCAATTGTTGGGAGGGCGCGATGCGATCAACTCGATTTCATCTGCTGGCCGGCGCGATCCTTGGCATGCTGCTGGCCGGCCCCGGAGGGGCCTGGGGACAAGCGGCGCCATCAGGCGCACCACCGTTTCAGGCGAGAATCGAAGACCTTGCGCGTGCGCTCCAGAATGCGCCGCGTCTCAAGGACCTTTCCGAACAGGAGCGGATCGATCGGGTGGAGTTCGTCGTCGGCAACACGCTTTTTATCTTGCTTCACGAACTGGGCCACGTGCATTTCAGCGAAATGCATCTGCCGGTGCTCGGGCGGGAAGAGGACGAGGCCGACACCTTTGCGGCAATCACCTTGCTCAAGGTTGGCACCGGCTTTTCCCAGCGTGTGCTCGCCGATGCGTCGCAGGGCTGGTTTCTAAGCGAGCGGCGCGACGAGCAAACGCGGGCCAAGCCGCTCTACTATGACGAACACGATCTCAGCTCGCAGCGGGCGTATCAGATCGTTTGCCTGATGGTCGGTTCCGACCCGGCGAAATTCAAGAGCCTCGCCGACCAGGCCAAGATGCCGGAATCCCGCCAGCGGACGTGCAAACGGGACTATGCCAAGGCTTTACGATCGTGGGATTCGGTGCTCGCCCCCTATCGCCGCGCCCCCGGCCAGACTGAGACCAAGATCAATGTCGTCTATGGTGACGCCGAGGGAAGCTTTGCGGGTTTTGCCCGCGCATTTCGGGCGATCCGAATGCTGGAAACCGTATCTGAGCGATCTGCCTCCACTTACGCCTGGGAAGCTCCTTTCACGATGGAAATGCAGAGCTGCGACGGTCCAAACGCCGGTTGGGATGATGAGAAGCGAGTCCTGAAGATCTGCTACCAGCTTGCATTCGACTTCGCCGAACTCTACCGGGCCTATGTGGCGCCTCCGCCGCCGCCGACGGTTGCCAATCAAAAGCGCAAGCGAAAGGTATAATTTGGGATTTGCGGTTCGCTGCTCGGAGAAATCGCGGCATCCTGCCAGAATGGCGTTGCGGAGGCGGCGCGCTTCGCTGCTCCTCCGACGGTGGCCCGATCCAATGTCGAACCCTGCGGGAGGACGACATCCCGCGCGACGCTGCGGGCGCAGCGCCTGCCGCAGTCTCCTCCCTGCCCTCGCCCAGCGCGAGGGCGAGAGCAGGCGGGCGCGCTCTTAAGCAGAAGCCGGCCGGTGCGCTCGCAGGAAGGAACGTATCTGGCGCACTGCTAACGGAATTCGTTCCTTGGGCTCCTTCCAGGGGAACATGCTCACTTCAGCGTTCGGCGCAAGCATCGCCGTTTCCATGGCGACGGCGTAGGGATGCGCCGGGATATCATCCGGCAGAACCAATATCGGCGTCCGGCAATTGCGCACGAAGTCGCGCGTCACCGTGAAGACGAAATCGGGGTTGGTGCGGTACATTCTTGTCAGATATTTTTCCACCATCTCCATCGTAATCTCGGGCCGGCGCTTCACCAGTTCCGGACCCCAGCCGGACATGCTGCCGTCGTAAAGCAGCGTAGGCTTCTCCGGCCGGAAGCCGACCGGTTGGGCCAGTACGGCGGCGACAATACGATCGGGCGCGCGCTTTAGCAGGTTCCAGATGAAGGGCCCGCCGATGCAGAAGCCCATCACCATGAACTTGTTGATCCCCAAGTGATCCATCAGGCCAAGTTGGTCGTCGGTGTGCGAATCCCACGGCCGGTCGACCTCGAGCGGCCCTGTGGACTGACCGCCGTTAGCGTTGCGCAAGTCCGCCGCGATGCAACGATACTCTCCCTTGAACTCCTCGATCGGGTTGAAGGGCGAGGTGCGGGTAAAGTTTGCGATCGTCGAGTTCAATCCGCCGCCGGCGATAAGCAACAACGGAAAGCCGGAGCCGACATCCTCATAGCGGATGCGAACGGGTCCTTTTTCGTAGAAGGTCATCGGAGCTCCTCCTTGCTCGGCCTGCTGAGCAAACACGCGCCGCGCCGCGGCCATCGCCGTCGCCGCAGCGCCCGTTGCCAGCATATTGCGTCTGATCGGATCCATAATCGGCGCCTCCCTGGTTGCTGCCATGGCCGCTGCGTGCGGCTTGTTCCTCGCTGCCCCGTCCCGCTTGCAGGGCCAGAGGCAGGCGCTGGCCGCGGTCGCCGGCGGGCTTCAGGCAAGATCCTTTGATGCGCAGCCTTTGTAGCACAGGTTCTTTTGTCGCCGAAGCGCGGCAACGCCCTGGCAGGTCAACAACGCGCATCGCCAGTTGTGGCCTCAACCGGACCGCGGGGCTTACCAAAAAGCAGGAAAAAGGGCGGGATGGGGCCCGCCCTTTCGCGAGTGCCATCAAATCATTGCGGTGGGGGGATTTCCTTTTCGAACTGGATCGCCGCGACATCGAGTGAGCCGTCAGAAAGCTTCGGGGCGCCTGCAACGAATACTTTCAAGCCCGGCTTGAGATCATCCCTGGTGCCCGGAACTGTCGTGGCGATGATGGTCTTCGGCGTTACCACAATCCTCTTTTCCTCATCGGCCTTGCCCAGGACCTTATGCCTCACCGTCAGCACCTGGCCATCGACACCGGTGACTGAGGTCTGCAATGAGCCGTTGGTCATGAAGCTGTTCGGCATCAAGTCCCACTCGGAGTGGAATGAGTTGAAGGGCTGCCCCGCGGGGGCAATGCGCAGTTCGACGGCCTCGAGCGTCCCATCGGGCCGCGGCCGCGAAGTAATAGCCACGTTGCTACTGGCCTTGACGTCGGCCAGAGAGGCCTTGACGACGCCGCCAATGCGGACGTTGTCCCTGAGCACGAGCTTGAGTTCGGTTCCGTCGCGCGACTTGACCGCCAGGCTGTTCCCCTCAAGCTTCTCAATAGTGCCGCGCACGCGCACGTTCTGCGCCTGGGCCGAGACTGAGCCCAACGCGAATGTCGCCGCCAGCGTCGCGGCGACGAAGACCGGTGATGTGATTCTCATAGCGTCTCTCCCTCATTCAAGTTACGCATGGTCGAAGCTTTGCGCATCCGACTGGTTTACGAAACGATTGCTGGTCCAAGGCATTCGCCGTCGCGCCGGACTCGCGGGCAACCTGATCGGGGCAGCCCCTTCGATGACGAAGGCTTGAAAGATAGCGGACGAGAGCGCGCTTTGGAAGCAATGTGCTGCTGGCAGCCCGGTTCCGTGAAATCGGCCAGATCGAGGAGGGCGGGCGCTTTTCGACAAGCTCAGAGCGAAGCGTGCCCTCCACCGCCCCGCCCGGTGGGCGCGGCGTCCACGCTTCGACAGGGTGAGGTGCGCGCCTTTGCTCAGCCTAAAGTCCGCGCCATATTATTCGAACTTCGAAAATCGCTCTGCTGCAGCGGTTCCGGTCGATTTGAATCAACGCTCGCGCATCCACGCCCGTCTCCGGCGGGTCAAGCCCGCGCATGACGAGCAAATGGATCAAATCGATCGGAATCCGCTGTCGTGTTCCGTCTCGCGTTAAAGAGGCGTTCCTGGTAAAAATGCTCGATGTCGGGCGGAATTGCTCGCAAAAAACGAAGGGGGTTTCTCATGAGGCTGCGCATTTTTGCAACGATCGCGGGGCTTTGCGCTGCGCCCTGTTTCACCGCACAAGCACAACCCGTGACGCAAAGCTATCCCGTGGTGCAAGGGGCCGCGTACAAATTTGAGCAGATCGCCGATGGCGTCTATTACGCGTCGGTGACACGGCCCGGACTCGGCAGCAACAACGTTGTCATCATCAACGAGACGGATGTTCTGATCGTGGATACTGGCACCTCGCCGGCAGCGGCGCGGGCCTTCGTGGAAGACATCAAGAAGCTCACTGACAAGCCGATACGATACGTCGTCAACACGCATTGGCATTACGATCACACGGCCGGCAACCAGATTTTCGGGCCGGAAGTACAGATCATAGCGACCGATTATCTGTATCAAATGCTTGCAACGGTCGACGTGCTTCATCGCGAGCCGTTCTTAACGTCACAGGTGACCACATTGTCGACACGGATCGATAACCTGAACAGGCAGATCGCGGCGGAGGGAAATGCCCAGCAGAAGGCGGCCCTGCAGAAGGATTTGGCCGATGCCCAACGCCTTCAGCAGCAGAACAGCGAGATCAAGGTGACGCCCCCGAACGTCCATTATTCCAAGAAGATAGTTCTCCACAGGGGCAGCCGGTAGATCGACCTCATGTTTTTAGGCCGCGGCCACACGGGAGGCGATACGGTCGTCTATCTTCCTAAAGAGCGCATCGTCTGCACGGGCGATCTGATGGAAAGCCGGCTCGCCTATATGGGCGACGCGTTCTTCGACGAATGGATTACGACGTTGGAAGAGCTGAAGAAGCTCGACTTCATGGTGGATCTGCCGGGGCATGGCGTGCCTTTCACCAATAAGGGCCTGATCACGGCTTACCAGGCTTATCTGGCCGATCTGATCAATCAGGTGACCAAGTTCAAAAATGAAGGCGTTTCGCCCGAGGACGCCGCCAAGCGCGTCGACCTCACCGCGCACGCCAAGGACTTTCCGCAAATCACCGGGCCGGGCGCCGACATCCGCGGCGTTCGTCGGATGTATGCGTGGCTCGATGAGCAGCAAGCGGCTAAGTGACTGTTAGCCGGGAAGCGCTTAGCAGCGACGATGATCGCAACTGCCTTTGCGATGCCGTTCGCGGTCCGCACGAACCGGCGGCCCGCGGTGATGTCGCTGACCGGCCCTGGGGCGACCTTGGGGTCGCCCGTGGTCGCGGAGGTCGTGCGTGCGAGGGTGGAGGTCGTGAGAGCAAGAGAAATCCCGGACCGCTTACTTTAGGACAGCAGCAACATTAAGTGAATCTTTTCGCGCCAAACCGGCGAACGTGAAGCAGTTGTCGGCATGACGCCGTTATCTCCCTTATGGCCGCGCTGGCACTCTCACCGCCAATCCTCCGAAGACCGGCGGTCCAAAATTCCCTGAGAACAGGGAAAATAACAGGGAATTGAAGCGTCCTTGAATCGCTATCCGCAATTTATCGCGCGGATCGGAGAGTACGACATACACTTTTATCATGTAAAGGGTCGGGGATCGAAACCACTCCCCCTGATTTTGACCCACGGCTGGCCCGGCTCGGTTCTCGAATTTCTCGAAGCGATTGGGCCCTTAGCTGATCCAGCGAGCCATGGCGGATCGCCAGACGATGCTTTTGACGTCGTGGTGCCCTCGCTGCCGGGGTTCGGTTTTTCCTCAAAGCCGAATGGAAAGCCGATTGGTACGCCGACCACAGCCACGTTGTGGAACCGGCTCATGACAGAGGTCCTGGGCTACGCGCAATATGGCGCGCAGGCTGGCGACATTGGAGGAGCTGTCACTGGCCAATTGGCTCGGCAATTTCCGCGGTCACTTGTCGGCCCGCTGAAATATCGATAGTCGATTCGTTTCGCTCGATAGTGAGCATGTAGCAGGTATGTCCACGCGATTATGGACAACACGACAACACAATGAAGGATTCTGTCTTAAAGCTGATTAACGGATTGTTGTAGATTTGCACTTCCGAAAGCATTGCCTCTCGTGCTTTTTCTATTAGAGCAACTCTTTCCGAATACAGCCGTCGTGCCATGGCAACATCGTACACATAGTTCGAGAACTATCACGTGATGAACGTACGTGGAGGGTGCGCGCCCTGGAAATAGTCTCGCAGAGAAACCGAACTAATCAGCCCTGCTCTGAGTCTTGTCAACGAGTTGTAGTGACTGCGAACAGCTCAATGCCCGGCCGGATTAAACGCGCGTGCTTATTGCGTCAGCCTCCAGCACTGGCGCCCACCAACTCGCTAATCGAAAATTAGTGCATTTCACCCCGGACCAACCCGCCAAATTCGAGTGCCTAAAAAGTGCCTAGCAGAAAATTGGAAGTCAGCTAAGTGTTTGATATTGCTGGCGCGCCCGAAGAGATTCGAACTCCTGACCCCCAGATTCGTAGTCTGGTGCTCTATCCAGCTGAGCTACGGGCGCGGCTAAGACGCCGGAGAATGCGCCGGGAGAATGCCCTGCGGCCCGGCATAGCTATAGGGTCCGTTCCGACTTGGCAAGGCTCCATTGCGGATCCGTTCGCCGGCTTCACACCGGCGCTTTCCATCCCGGAGGCCGTGATGTAGGGGCGGCCCCGGGGCGACTCTTGTGGCCGCCCCGGCGCTATGCATGGGCGCGTTCGCCGCGTCGCTCGTGAAGCGGGATCGGCCGATCGGGGATTTTCAGGCGGAACGTCGCCCCGATGGTTCCTTCCACGAGCGAAATCTCGCCGCCATGGGCGCGCACGAGTTCTTCCGCGATCGCGAGGCCAAGGCCAGCGCCGCCGGACCGCGTCGATCCCTGGAAAGCCTCGAACAGATGCGCCTGGGCCTGAGCCGAGAGGCCCGGACCGGTGTCCGCAACCTCGATGACCACGACCGCCCCCTCGCGCCGGCCCGTGATTCGGATCTGATCGCGGGTGGGGTCATTGGGGGCGCGGCTTTCCAGCGCCTGCATGGCGTTGCGCGCGAGGTTGACGAGGACGCGCAGCAGTTGATCGCGGTCCGCCTCGACGGTCAGGCCGCGCTCGACCGACGTGATCCAGCCGATGCGTGAATCCGGCTGCAGCCCGAGGGTGTCGCGCACATCCTCGACAAGTTCCATCAACGCCACCGGCCGCCGGTCGGGCGGCGGTTCCTGGGCGCGCCCGTAGGACAACGTGGACTGACAGAAAGCGATCGCTCGCTCAAGCGCCCGCATCAGCTTGGGGGCAAAGCGCTGCACCTGGGGATCAGGCAGCCTCGCCAGCCGGTCGGAAAACAACTGCGCAGAGGCCAACAGGTTGCGCAGATCGTGGTTGATCTTCGACACGGCAAGCCCCAGGTTCGCAAGCCGCGTCTTCTCGTGGAGCATATTGGCGAGATCGCGCTGCATTTCGGCGAGTTCGCGCTCGACGAAGCCGATCTCGTCATGGCGCGCAGTCGGGGCCAACACACGCGCGCGATCTTCCGGGTCGGCCCGGTAGCTCGCCATGTTGGCGGCGATGCGATAGAGCGGCCGGACGAAGAGGTAGTGGAGAGCAAAGTATACAAGCGCCGCGCTGATCGCCGAAATCGCGATCGAAAGCAGCACGATGTTGCGCGAAAAAATCCACATCGCGCTCCGCAACGGACCCTCGGGGATCACTATTTCCACGAACTGGCCGCCCCCGGGCGCCGGCCCGACGGCGCGCAGGAGATCGGTGTCTCTCGCCACCAGCAGCGTGCGGAACGCCTCCACGATGGCTCGCAGCGGCCTCATGTCACGAGTGTCGACCTCTTGCAGCACTTCGCTCGGCAACTCCGTCGTCGCAAGCAGGCGGCGCTGCTGGCCAAGCTTCATAGCGAGAGCGCGCGCCCCGATGCTGTCGAGAATCTGCCGGGAAAGCTCATCCGGGATTTGCGGCGCTGCGTCGAAAACCAGCGCAGCCGTGTAGGCGGCGGCGAGCTTATTGCTGAGCCAGGCCAGGCGGAAATTCGCGATCGACGGCACATAAATGCACACCTCCGCCAGCATCACGAACAGCACCGTCAGCAGCAGAAGCTTCGCGGACAGACCGAAACGGATGCGCGGCGCCGGCGCGCCGCCGGACAGATGGAGGTCGTCGCGGGTCGGCGCCAATTGCTTATCCCCTGCGAAGCCACCGGATCATGCGCCGCACCGTCGGGTTTGCCGCGACAGGCGCGAAAAACATCATCGCGGCCCGTTTGTTGAGCTCGCTGAGGGTCGGATATGGGGCCACCATCTCGGCAATGGCGCGGATGTTGAGGCCCTGACCGATGGCGAGCGTCCACGGCGCAATCAGCTCGCCGGCATGTGCTCCAACGATCGTGGCGCCAAGCACGCCGCCGCCAGCGGTGGTGACGACCTTGACATGACCGTCGGTCGTCCGCTCGGTCTGGGCCCGGTCGTTCTCGCAATATGGCCAGCGCATCACGCGAATTCGATATCCCTCATCCCTTGCCTGCTCATCGGTCAGTCCCACATGGGCGAGCTCCGGGTCCGTAAAGGTGACCCTTGGCAGGGCATTATACCTCGCCTTGACCGGCAAGCGAAGCAACGCGTGCCGGATCACCAGCCCGGCATGGTAATTGGCGACGTGGGTGAACATCATGCCGCCCGCAACCGCGTCGCCGGTCGCGTAAACACGGCGATTCGTCGTTTGCAGGCTGCCGTCCACCACAATTCCAGCCGGCGTGAATTCGATCTTCGCCTCCTCGAGGCCGAGTCCCATGACGTTGGGCGCGCGGCCAGCGGACACGAGGAGATGGCTGCCGGCGATCCGTTCCTCGGCGTCGCCGCACCTGACCGCAAGCTCGATACCGCCGCTTGTCTGCCGCACCGATTGCACGCGCGCGGGTGCTCGTATCTCGACGCCTTCGCGAAGGAGCGCAGCAAGAACGAGCTGCGCGCATTCTGCGTCGTCCTTGGCGAGAGGCCGCTCCGCCTCGATGACCGTCACTTGCGCGCCCAGGCGGCGAAACGCCTGGCCAAGCTCAAGGCCGCCCGGCCCGCCGCCGATCACCACGAGGTGGGCGGGCAATTCCTCCAGATCGAATATCGTCTCGTTGGTGCGATACGGCGCTTGGGCAAGACCGGGGATCGGAGGAACGGCGGGCGACGATCCCGTCGCAATGACGAAGCGCCGCGCCTGCACGGTGATGCTTCCGTCGACCATCACGGTAGCCGGATCCGTGAAGCGTGCGCGGCCGGCGACGACCCGGACCCCAAGGCCGGTGAAGCGTTCAATCGAATCGTTCGGCGTGACGGCCGCTATCACCTTGTGGACATGGCTGTAGACGCGAGAGAAATCGACGACAGGTTGCAGGTCGACCCCGAACTTGCCTGACATAAGGGCGGCGTTCGCACGCTTCGCAGCCGCAATTAATGCCTTCGAGGGCACGCAGCCGCAGTTGAGGCAGTCGCCCCCCATCCGGCCCTTCTCGACCAAAACGACCGAGGCTCCGAACGCCGCCGCGCCGGCGGCAACCGACAGACCGCCAGAACCCGCCCCAATCACGCATATGTCGGGCTTGAGCAATTCAGCCAAGCATGCCCTCCGTATTCTACTCTACACTGCCGAATGCGGGCGGCACAATCGATTGTCGCTGCGGCCCGAATGCGGGCGAGAGGTAAGCAAAGCGGGGCCGCGCGATGTGTGACGGCTTGCAAGTGTCGGGAGGGTGGGGCTCGGGGCCGCAGATCGCCGGCTTCCCCTACCCTGCCCCGCTCGCGGGGGAGGATAGAGAGGGCCGAGATGCCTTGGCTCGCCGCCGCATCGCGCCGTAACGCCGCGCAACAGGCGGAATGAGCGCAATCATCCCGAGGACGACCAGGCCGCCGATCAACTCGGGCGTAAATGCGGCGCGCAAATCGAAATTGAGATGGCAGCCCGCCTTGCCTGCTGCCGCCACACAAGTCTGGTAGGCGCTCTCCTCCGCCACAACAGCGCTGCTCAGGCCGGCCCCAAGGAATGCAAACGCAAACGTCGCTGGAAGAATTCCGAGTGCCGTCGCAGCGATGAAAGGCACAAGCCCGACGCCCGCTGGCGCCGATATCAAGTTGACGAGCCAGAACGGGAACAGCGGCACCATCCGCAAGAAAACCAGGTAACAGAAAGCGTCTTTGCGAAAACCCGCCGCCAGCTTTTCGGCAAGCGGCGCGCCGCGGCGCATCCAACCGCAACCGGCCACGCAGCTAAAGGCGTATTTGGTGATGAGGAAGATGCTCGTCGCACCGAGAGTGGCGGCCATCGCGGCCGCAACGCCGCCGGCGAGGGCGCCAAAGATCGCGCCTCCCGCGATGGTGAGGAGCGCAGCTCCCGGGAATGACAACGCCACAGCGGCCGCGTAGACGGCGATAAAACTCAGGATCGCCACGGCACGATGTGCCGCGACCAGTTCCTCGATTGCGGAGTGGTGCCGCACCAGCGTCTCGAAAGACAGTTGCCGGTGCCACCCCATGGCAACCGCGAGCGCCATCACGGCGAGGATCACGCCAAGCGGGATCAGCCGCCCGAACGCGGGTGCCCCCTCCCTGCCGTTCACCGCATGCGGTGAACGGCAGGGAGGGGGCTGCGTTTGATTGATCTCGATCGCCATGATGCGATGTCTATTTCTGCGCGGTCGACGCGTTTGCTTCGTCAATCAGCCGGGGCGACAGCCTTATACACCACCACGGCGGTCGCGAGCGGATTTCACCGCGGTATCACGTTGTTTTGCGCAACGGCTCGCGCAAACGTGATCGGTGTTCCGCGGGCGCCGGCAGGGGCGAACGGCAGGCGTCTCCACCGCGCATTGACGAGACCGTGGCCCTCCCCTATAAGCCGCGACAATTGACCGACAGCCCTGCCGATACGGCAGCAATGCCACCCGGGTGGCGCTTATTTTGTCTTAATCAGCCTGCCCTCTCCCTACCCTCCCCCGCATGCGGGAGGGTACGAAGAGGCGAAAGAGTGTGGCTTGATCAGAGAGGAAGGCCGTGAAGCGGACCTATCAACCGAGCAAACTTGTGCGCAAGCGCCGTCATGGTTTCCGAACCCGGATGGCCACTCCGGGCGGCCGCAAGGTGCTCAACGCCCGTCGCGCGCGCGGCCGCAAGCGCCTCAGCGCTTGACTGCACAGCCCCTCGTCTACGCTCCCCCATCCGGTGGGGAAGGTGAGGCGGCGGTGCGCCGGCTTTGGCATGTCGGTGCCATGGAACGATTGAAGCGACGCAAGGACTTTCTCGCGGCCGCGGCGGGTACTAGCGTCTCAACGCCGGGATTTATCGTGCAGGAACGCCGCCGCGCGGATGCCAGGCCGGCGCGGGTGGGATTCACGGTCTCGGGAAAAGTGGGCGGCGCAGTGGAACGCAACCGTCTGCGCCGGCAACTGAGGGAAATCGTGCGGCTTTCCGCCGCCACTAGCCTCGATGCCGGCAGCGATTATGTCCTGGTTGGACGGCGGGCTGCACTTGATATTCCGTTTGCCAAACTGACCGTGGATTTCGCGGGAGCGCTTCGGCGCCTGAAGAAGAAGCGACGGGCGGGCGTTCCGGGCGAGGCGAATTCGCGGCAAGCCGATCAGAGCAGGCAATGAACGACCAGCGGAACACTATACTCGCCATCGTGCTGTCGGCCATCGTGCTGATCGGCTGGGAATACTTCTATGCACTGCCGCTCAAGCAGCGCCAGGAGGAGCAGCAGCGCCAGGCCCAGATCACGCAGGTTCAGCCGGCTCCGCGGGCGACGCCGAATCAGGCGCCCGGAGCCGCCCCCGCGGCCCCAGGCGCAGCTCCGCGGGCTCCCGAGCAGTCCGGGGCTGCGCGCGAAGTCGCGCAAAAGAGCCGCGAAGCCGTTATCGCATCGACCGAGCGCGTTGCGGTCGACACGCCGCGCATCAAGGGCTCGATCTCACTGAAGGGAGGCCGCATCGACGACGTCTCCCTTGCCCAGTATCATGAGACCGTCGATCCCTCCTCGCCGGCGATCGTGCTGCTCTCCCCGTCGGAAAGCCCGAATCCGTTCTATGGGGAGTTCGGCTGGATAGGTCCCGCTGGCGGTGCGGTAAAGGTACCGGGCCCGGATACGGTATGGCAAAGGCAGGGGTCGGGTACGCTCGGCATTGGACGGCCGATCACACTCACCTACGACAATGGTGACGGGCTGGTGTTCCGACGCACCATTTCGCTGGACGACAAATATCTATTCACTGTCAAGGACGAGGTCGAGAACAACAGCGGCGCGCCGGTGACTCTTTACCCTTACGGGCTGATCTCGCGCCACGGTAAGCCGCAGACGTCCAACTATTACATCCTGCATGAAGGCATGATCGGCGTCCTGGGCGACCAGGGGCTGCAGGAGGTCAAATACGACAAGATCGAAAAAGAGAAGGATCTGACCTTCAAGGCCACGGACGCCTGGCTGGGCATCACTGACAAATATTGGGCCGCGACGTTGCTTCCGGACACCAACGCCCAGGTCCAGGCGCGGTTTTCTTTCGCCGAACTCGGCGGCGTGAAAACCTACCAGACCGATTACCTGCTCGATCCGCAGACCATTGCGCCGGGTTCTACCGGCGAGGCTCATGCGCGCTTGTTTGCAGGCGCCAAGGAGGTTCAAGTCGTCGATAGCTACGAAAAACAGCTTGGCCTCAATCGGTTTGAGCTGCTGATCGATTGGGGCTGGTTCTACTTCATCACCAAGCCCTTGTTCCTGCTGATGGACATGATCTTCCGCTGGACCGGCAACTTCGGCGTTGCGATCCTGACGGTTACGGTGATGCTCAAAGCCCTGTTCTTCCCGCTCGCCAACAAGTCCTACGCGTCGATGGCGAAAATGAAGGCTGTGCAGCCCCAGATGCAGGCGTTGCGCGAGCGCTATCCGGACGACAAGGTCAAGCAGCAGCAGGAATTGATGGAGCTCTATAAGCGCGAGAAGATCAATCCTGTCGCCGGCTGCCTGCCGATCGTGATCCAGATCCCGGTGTTTTTCGCGCTCTACAAGGTGCTGTTCGTCACGATCGAGATGCGCCACGCGCCATTCTTCGGCTGGATCAAGGACCTGTCCGCGCCCGACCCGACGAATGTGTTCAACCTGTTCGGCCTGCTGCCCTTCGATCCGACGCAGCTGCCGGCGATCGGCCACTTCCTCGTGCTCGGCGCATGGCCGCTCATTATGGGCGTCACCATGTGGGTGCAGATGAAGCTCAATCCGCCGCCGCCCGATCCGGCGCAAAAGATCATGTTCGACTGGATGCCGGTGATCTTCACCTTCATGCTGGCGTCGTTCGCATCCGGACTGGTGATCTACTGGGCATGGAACAATACGCTCTCGGTCATTCAGCAATCCATCATCATGCGGCGCAATGGCGCCAAGGTCGAATTGCTCGACAACTTGAGGGATGTCGGACGCCGCATATCGGGCCTGTTCAAGAAGAGGCCGGGCTTGCCGAAGCTGATTATCGCCGGCGTGATCGCGACCAGCATCGCGATCTATACGTTCTGGGCGGCGACGTTCACCTGAACGGCCTGGCGCAGCATCGGAGGTCAGCACGTGTCAGCGCTCGCCTTCACGACGAGCGAAATCGGCGCGGGCCGGCGGCTGTTCGCGCCCGAATGGCGCTTCGTCTCGGCCGCTGCTTCAGCGGCGTCCCTGCCCGCAATGAGGGGAGTTGAGATCGCCTTCGTGGGCCGCTCCAATGTCGGCAAGTCGAGCCTCATCAACGCGCTGACCAACCGCAGCGGGCTCGCGAGAACCTCCCATACGCCCGGCCGCACCCAGGAGCTTGTGTTCTTCGCGGCCGACGACCGTCTCACCCTGGTCGATATGCCGGGCTACGGCTACGCGGCAGCGCCCAAGCCCAAGGTGGCGGCATGGACAGCGCTGATCCACGCCTATCTTCGCGGCCGCGCCAATCTTGCCCGAGTCTACGTCCTGGTCGATGCGCGGCGCGGCCTCACAGCGGCCGACGGCGCTGTGCTGGAAACTCTCGACACCGCAGCCGTCAGCTACCAGGTCGTGCTGACCAAGGCCGATGAGGTCAAAGCTTCCGAACTCGCCGCCTGCCTGGAAGCCGCCACAGCAGCTCTTCGCCAGCGTCCCGCCGCCTTTCCTGAAACGCTCGCAACGTCGGCCCGCAGCGGCGCCGGCGTTCCGGAATTGCGTGCCGCCATCGCGAGGCTGCTCGCTGAGCAGAACCTGTAATTGCGCGATCCAGCCGTCATTCAGGCGTGTCGCCCTCCTTGCGCTCCTCACAAATCGGGGCCACGAACCGGTCACTCACGCTGCCCAACGGAGCCTCTGCAATGACCTCAATCTTGCTTATTCTCGCCTGCCTGATGGGCGCAGGCGGCGTCGGGCTCGCCGCGGCAGCCGCCCATGCGGCGCCCGGATCAGGGCTCGACGGCGCCGCCTACCTGATGCTGTTCCACGCTGTCGGCGTGCTCGGCGCCGCTTCGCTCACTGACCAAAAGGCGCTGTGGCGGCCCCTTGGGCTCGTTGCCATGGCCTGCTTCGTGGCGGGGGCCGTGCTGTTTGCCGGCGATATCTCGACGCGCGCCTTTGCGGGCCATCGGCTGTTCCCGATGGCCGCGCCGGCCGGCGGCACGCTGCTGATTCTCGGCTGGCTGGTCCTGGCCGCCGCCGCCATCGCGGCAGTGGGGCGTGCACGTTAATAGGATTTGTGGGCGGCTGTTAATTCTGTTGCCGCCGATGGTCAACAATGCCCTATCGCGGACGCCGCGCGACGGCTAAATAGCGCGAGCCAGCCCGAGACTTTCGCCATGACCCTATCGCCGTTCGACATCGCCCGCGTCCTTTCCGAAGCCCTGCCGTATATGCAGCAATACGACGACGAGATCGTCGTCGTGAAATACGGCGGACATGCCATGGGTGAGGAGCAGGCCGCCCGCAGCTTCGCGCGCGACATCGTGCTGCTGGAACAGACCGCCATCAATCCCGTAGTCGTGCATGGCGGCGGTCCGCAGATCGGCGACATGCTCAAACGGCTCGGCATCAGATCTGAGTTTGCCGCCGGGCTTCGCGTCACCGACGCCGCCACCATCGAAATCGTCGAGATGGTGCTGGCCGGGTCCATCAACAAGCAGATCGTCGGCTTCATCAACGAGGCCGGCGGCAAGGCCGTTGGGCTGTGCGGCAAGGACGGCAACATGGTGAAGGCCCGCAAGGTCAGCCGCACCATCGTGGACCCCGGCTCGCAGATCGAAAACTTCGTCGATCTCGGATTTGTCGGCGAGCCCGAAACGGTCGACACCACCGTTCTCAACGAAATACTCGGCCGCGAATTGATCCCGGTGTTGGCGCCGGTTGCGACCGCGGCGGGCGGCGGAACCTACAACATCAACGCCGACACGTTCGCCGGCGCCATCGCCGGCGCCCTCAGGGCGAAGCGATTGCTGCTGCTCACCGACGTGCCGGGGGTGCTCGACCAATCGAAGGCTCTCATCAAGCAGCTCTCCATGGATGACGCGCGGCGTCTGATCGCCGACGGCACGATCTCGGGCGGCATGATCCCGAAGGTCGAAACATGCCTCTATGCGCTCGACGCCGGAGTCGAAGGGGTGGTCATCCTCGACGGCAAGGTCGAACACGCCGTGCTGCTTGAATTGCTGACCGATCACGGTGCGGGGACGTTGATACACCGTTAGCGGGGAGCCGTAGCCCGGGTTGAGCGATAACGAAGCCCAGACGACGGCGGCGCCACTCAACAGGCGCAGGGCCGGATTTCGCTGCGCTCAATCCGGCCTGCCATCGTTCCGCGCGATTCCGCTTGCCCAATCCGCCCCCAAATCCACTCCACAAAGCGCCATTCCAGGGCGCCAAAATTTCGGCTACCCTTTCATCAAACCTCCGCGGGGCCGAACGACATGCGCAAGCGCACGAACTCCCATCCCGGTCATCAGAATCCAACACGCAGAGCCGTTGCGGCAGGCGCGTTCGCGGCCCTGCTCGCGGGCCCGAGCGCGGCGCGGGCGGAGGATCAGGTCGACCTCCAGCTCGTGCTGGCGGTCGACGCCTCCGGCAGCGTAAACATGTACCGTTTCGACCTGCAGAAGAGGGGCTATGCGGCGGCGTTTCGCAACCCGCGCGTGCTTAACGCCATCCGCTCCGGAATCTCGCAGGCGATCGCCGTCACCATGCACCAGTGGACCGGCCCGCGCCTGCAGGTCCATGTGGTGCCGTGGATGGTGGTCAAAGACGAAGCGTCGGCGGAAGCGCTGGCCTCCGCCATCGAAAGCACGCCGCGCCGGCTGTTCGGCGGCGGCACCTCGATCTCAGGCGCGATCGACTATTCGCGGCTGATCCTTTCTCAAAGCCCATTCACGGCGACGCGGCGCACCATCGACGTGTCAGGCGATGGCGCCAACAATATCGGTCGGCCGGCGCGGCTCGCCCGCGACGAGGCGGTGCGCGATGGCATCACCATCAACGGCCTGCCGATCCTCTCGGTCGAGCCCGATCTCGACACCTATTATTTCGAAAACGTCATCGGCGGACCCGGCGCCGTCATGGTTCCATGCGACAGCTATGAAAGCTTTGGTGAAGCCATCTTGAAAAAGCTGATCATCGAGATTGCTTCAAACGGCTCCGAGATGCTCAGGGCTCCGTTGCCTTGAGGCGCTACTTCGACAAACCGCCATCAGCGACCCGACCAGCCGTAGGCGCCATAACCGCCATAGCCGCCGCACCAGCCATAGTTATCGCACCCGCCATAACCGCCGCAGCCGGCATAGCCGCGATAGCCGCCGCACCCGCCGTAGGCGCCATAGCCGCCACATCCGCTGCATGCGCCGTAGTAGCCAGAATATCTCGGGTAACACGGTGCGCCATAGCACCCGCTGCCCGGCGCGGTCTCGATGGAGCCGGCCAGAGTCCCCACTATCAGCACTGTGAGAATTCCGCTCAACATGATGACACCCTCTCCAGCCTCCTCGGAAGTCCGCATCATGGGCATACTCGTCCCTGCGCGGGGATCCAGCAAGCCATGGATGGGAAGTTGGTAAATGACGGAATTGGCTGCGCGGGGCCAGATCAGTGGCCCGCTTCAAGCACTCGGTGCTAGGCTTAGGCTAGTTTCTGTCGCGAAAGTCAAAATAGTACGGTGGGATCGGCATTTCCGGCGTTTTTCGGCGTCAAGTTTTGCTTGCCATTGTGAGGCGCGATGCCTCTCATTTGAGAGATGATTCGCCGCCGCGCCGAACAGCCTGCCGACGCCATCCGCTGGATTGGGAGCGGAGCGGCCGGCCTGCGGCCGGCATTTCTGCGTTTGCTGAGTTGAGCCGTGGCCCGGCCGGCAACGCGGCAGATGAGCTTTGCCGATCCCGAACTGCTGCGGCAGGGCTGCGCCGGTTCACCGACTTCTATTGCGAGGAGGCGCCCGAGCATGACGCCTTCAACCGCAGCTTCAACCGACTCTCAAGGCCATCAACGATCTCGTCGTCGAAGCCGCCGTGAAGCTCGTCCGGCTCGCCATGAAGATGGCGACCGGCTCCGGCAAGACGACGGTGATGGCCATGCTGATCGCGTGGCACACGGTGAATGCCGTCCGGTCGCCCAACTCGGATCGTTTTTCGCGGGGCTTCCTGATCATCGCTCCCGGCATCGCCATCCGCGACCGTCTGCGAGTTCTGCATCCGGCTGCCCCCGACAACTACTACGCGGGTCGAATTGCCCAGCCGCGCCGGACGGACATGCGGGATTCCAAACCCGCGCAGGCCCGCGCGGACAGGCATGCCGGCAGACAAACCCAGGCGCGCCGTCCCGCGCGAATGGGCATGCGGATCGGGCGGACACGTTTTCGGGCTGATCGGCCGCGGAGAAGAAAAGGGCATCACCACGGGCAAGCTGACCGCAAAGCAGGTGGAGAATGCCGGCCCCGGCATGCATGCGGACGGCAACGGCCTCTATCTGCAGGTCACGAGCGGCAATGCCTGGTCGTGGGTCTACCACGCTCGCCGAGCGCGGGCTGTATGGCGGCCGGGCTGGCGATGGCTGCGCTGCGATCGCCGCCGCGCATCGGCGCTCGCCGCACCCGCAGCGGCGGGCTGGATACGCCGCACTGCCGGGCGACTTCGGCAGCTCCCGGCCTGTCGTCGCGATACGCCAGATGCAGGCGCGCTTGTTTTTCGCGGGTTTAACTGTCACACAGTGCGCTGCGTGTCACCCCGCATTGTGGCGCGAGCGGCTGCCCCTTTGCAGCCTCAAGCGTCGAAATTAACTATGTCATTACAAAGAGATTCGGAAGAAGCGCCGCACACGAGGCCACAGCAGCCACATAGGGCGCGGAGACTTCACGTCGATGTCAACCAAGCGCAGCAGGGTTCCAGAGCTTCAGCGGCAGCTCTTGATGGCAGGCATTAAGCACCACAACGGCAGACTGCGGCTCTCCAAGGGCTCTGCGGAGACGCTCGCGGCGACCTATGCAGCTCTCCTAAGCCTCCAGCGCAAAAAGCTCATTGAGCCTGAAAAGCCAGCTGATCCGAGCATGATGACTTGGAAGGTCACGAAGGCAGGCAAAGCGGCGGTCGCCGAAAAGCACAGTCGCCGGTAGGGATCAGCGCACAAGGCGGCGGATGATCCCACACGATCAATAGAAGTTCATCAATGCCGGAACTTTTCTCCCCCGCGCGAGCGCGCGGGGGAGGGGAGGTGGAGAGGCGCTGACAGGGCCTGATCCACGCTGGGATCAAACCGCATTAGAAGAAGAAATCGCGCTGGTGGGCTTTCCGCTCGGCCCGACCGTGCCTCCGGAAGCGCACCTCCTCGGCGTCATCGGCGCAGAATTCATTGCAGAAAAACTCGCCGTTCGGAGCCCGCCACGGCCGCAGTTCCCCGTTCACGATGGGCAAGTGTTTTCCGCAAAACGCGCAGCGTGACGCCGCATCGGCCCCATTGAGACATTCGTTCATTGGTTGTCCTCTACGCCCGATGTAAGAACGCCATCCCGTTCCATTGGTTGCATACCAGAGTCCTTTACCGCCTACAGTTGCCAAAATGGCACACATTTCAACGAAAGTTGCGGTCGCCGCCGCAGGCGCGGATGCGCGTTCCAAAACAGCGACGCATGGTATTGAAATATAGTTAGAATTCTTGACACCGCGCGTCGCTGATCTGTGTTGTAAATAGGATACAGTCAGAGAAAAAACAACAAATATTGCTGCTGTGACTTGAGCGCGAAATGTTCATTTGAGACAGCGCGCGTGGAAGACGCTGCGTTGATCGCTAAAGGCCGCGCGGCGATGGAGGCGACGCCCGGAATTGAACCGGGGTAAACGGTTTTGCAGACCGCTCCATAACCACTCTGGCACGTCGCCTTACGACTCGCGATCATTACTGCTTGTCAGATGGTTAGGCAATGGCTGGCCGCAAGGAACGCGGCAGCAGCCTGCTCGCAGCAAGGAAAGCCGGATCGAGCCGTCATTAGGCTGCCGGCCAATCAACCGAAGACGATCAGCGAACCGCGCCAGCGGCCCGCATCCTTAGGTCGTAGGGATCGAGATCGCTCGCCCCACCCAGACGATTCTCGTGCGCTTGCCGCCAACCAACGTGGATCGGAGCGAAAAGACGGTCGCCGGTTGACGCCGCAGCAGAGGCGAGCGCGGCCATGTCGTTTGTTCGATCCGGGCTCGTGCGGCAATTTGTGGCTTGGCGACGTCGGGCGCTCGCGCGGACGTCCACGCCCTGCGTCCTGCATGACGAGTTGAACCCGCCCCTCAGCTTGTCCCGCCACATTACGACAAGCTTTTCCCCGCTTTCCCCAAGGCGCCGCAGTCTGCCTGCTCGGCGTCGGGAAGGCGACCGACAACGCGCGCCGGCGGCGACTATCTGGGCGGAGGGCCCTGTTCGCGCGTGGGCTTCGCCGAAACGGGGCCGGGCTGCGCCCTGGGGAGCATGAGAGGGAGGTGTCGATGAGCGCCATGCCGAAACCAAGGCAATCGGGATTCCTCAAGGACGCCTGGCACGTCAGGCCGCCCCTGGATCAACCTGCAATCCGCCTCGCCGACCTGAAAGACCAGTTCCGCGGGCGGCCTTCACCGGGCGGCCCGGACCCGCTTGGCCGGCTCGGCCGGCTCGATCCGCTCGTCTTCGCGCGCTACCTGATCACGTTCTCTTTTGGCTTGGCCGTTGCCCTGGCCTGGCAATCCTTTGGCGAGGCAACCCGGGAAACCGCCTCGCTCAAGGCGATATCGCTCGATCACGAGGCGCTGCGGCACAGCATCGACCGGATCGCCACAAGCGTCGCCACGAGTCAGGAGCAGTCGATGCGCCGAATCGAGCGCAGCATCGACCGCGGCGTCGACCGGCTCGCGGCCGGCCAGGAGCAGACCATGCGCGAGATCGGCGATCTGCAGACGGTCGAACAGTATCTTCTTGACAAGGTCTCGGCGCCGCCGCCGCGGCCGGCTTACCCGGCTTCCAGGCCCGCTGCGCCGCCGCAGGCGGCGACTCAGGCGCCGCTCCAGCTCGCTCCCGCGCGGAGCCCTTGAAGGCGAGGCGCCGCCTGCCGCGGATAGCGCAGAAGGCTCGCCCATCACGCGAAATCCCAGGCGAAATGCCGCTTGGCTCTTACTCGCGCGGCAGCCGGTTCGACCTGCCAAGCACAAAGTAGAGAAAGTCCGAGGCGATGACGCGCCCGCGAATGAGCTCTCGCTCCAGAATCGAAATCAGCCGCAGGAGGCACAAATCCTCCTCCGTTTGGAAGTTGCCTGCGCGATGAGCGAGCAGCGGCCGAAGCAAGGTTCCTCCCATCGGAAGCACGTCGATGACCGGGAATGTTGCAAACAGGAGCGAGCGCAGATCCGAACTGCGGGGCGCCTCGCTCGGATCGCCCGACCGGCACTCTGCAATCGTAGGAGAGCTGAACGCCTCGTCGATGGCGCCCTCGGCGGAGAGATTAACCCGCAGCCGGTCCGGCAGCGCTGCAAAAATGTCATTGATAATCTTGATGGATTCGAAGCCAACCTGGAGGCGCGGCGGTCCGAAATAGTCATGGCGCTGCATCGCCGAGCGCCGCTGGCCAGCCTGCCGAGATCATTCACCAGCCGCCAAAGGGCTGCCAAAGGCCTGTTTCAGGGACATGGAAACTGATGTAAATGTCTTGATACAGCAAACGGGGTGGCGGGGGCGAGTTCTGCGCAATCCGTTCGATTTCAATGTCTTGCGAGCCTGCGTTCGGGCCGGCTAGAACGCGTATGCGTAGGGGAAATGTCATGAGAAGCCTCCTTTTGGCAAAGACCGTTGTCGAAAGAGCGGCCGGCTTTTTTATCGCACACCAGCGATAAAGCGGCAGAACTTTAACAAAGTCCGGACATTTCGCCATGGCTCTAGGAAGCACGGCTGCGCTTGGTCAGCCGATCCACATCGAGAAAGCCCCCGCAGTACGAGCCGAGGTCTCCCGCAACTTTGGCCTAGACGTTGTTCGGGCCGCCGCTATCTTAAGCGTGCTTGTGGCTCATTTTACAGACGTGACTGCCATCCTCACCGGCACGAGGGCGCCTATCTTCATTGCGCACTTGGGCAACGGCGTCGAGCTATTCTTCGCGCTAAGCGGCTTCTTGATCGGCGGCTTGCTGATGGACATCGCCGAGCCAGGGCTGCGCGCCTGGGCCATATTCATGACCCGGCGATGGATGCGAACCGTGCCGCTGTACGTAGTCTGGTTGGTGACGCTCTTGATCGTCTGGCGGCCGCAGCATGATCTAGCGGAGCACGCGATCAAATACCTGACGTTTAGTCAAGACCTCCTCTGGCGCATGCCGCCGGACAACTGGTTTGGCGTGTCGTGGTCGCTTGCCGTCGAGGAATGGTTCTATCTGCTGTTCGCCGCCACCTTGCTGGGGCTCTCCACTATTTTTGGCCGCTGGGCGATAGCGCTGGCGACGGGGGCGTTTATTCTCGTTCCGCTGGCGCTTCGGACGGCACTCGTCACCCCAGATTTGTTGGCCAATTGGGACGAGGCTTTGCGCAAAGTCGTGATCTACCGGCTCGACGCCATCGCCTACGGGGTTGCGGTGGCCGGCTTTGTTCGCTATTGGCCGAACGCTGTACGCCAATTGAGCGTCCCCTTGCTCTTTGCTGGTATCATGATTGTCATTGCGGTCACTGCCACGGCTCGCCCGCTCTATATGATCGCGCTGTATCCCGCAGGGCTGGCACTGTGTCTGCCCGCTGCGACGCTGATCCCCCGTCCTCACAGCATCATCGCCGAGCCGATCCGCTGGCTAAGCACGCGCTCCTATGCCCTTTATATCGTTCACTTGTCGCTGCTGGAATTCAGTGCCGCGGCGGTCACCACGGGGTTGATGAATCCGTGGTCGACTCCCCTCGTGGCTGGCTTGGGCATGGTTGCGTTGTCGGAATTGTCGTTTCGTTTCCTGGAATCGCCAATCCTGCGAAAGAGGCCTCGTCAGTTTGGGCTAGCCAACCTTGTGGCTAACTGCGTTGCGTCATCAGCCGATACACGCGGCGCCTACACCTGCTGAGCGTTAAGCCTGGCCAGTTCCAACCGCGTGAGCCCAGGCCCGAAGCCCTGTGGGTCGAGCGTAATATAGAACTCACATCCCTCGGTGTCGAAGAAGCATCGCTCTCGCAATCGTATGTAGCCCAATTGATGAAGATCCTCAATCAACAGTCGAAATGAGTACGGGGTGAAAACCCAGCTGTGGAGGTCGAGAAATGCCCCGTCGTTCTCGATCGCTTCAATCGCCTGCTTGGCGTCGTTGAGGCCATGTACAAATTTGGTCTCGCCGTCGGCACCTTGCGACCAAGCGATATCTCCATTTTTGCTCACCACGCTGAGAAAATACTCGGCCGCAGTGCCAGGACTGTGAATTTTACGTTTTTCCCGGAAGGCATCCAGAACAGAGGCGAGGCCCGTTTTCTCCCTGTAAAGATCGAAGCAGTATCTCTTATCGGGAATAATCAGAGACAATAATCCGTTCTCTTTCAGAAGCCTTTCGCAGTTCTGCAGAAACGTTATCAGGCATGGGGTATGTTCGATCACGTGCGACGCTATGATCCAATCGAACACATGCTCCCGGCCGACAAGTGCGGCGAACGGCTCGCCGCTCCACACGTAGTCGACGTCCTCGATATTTTCGAGCGGAACTCCGTGATCAGCGTACTTTTTTTTCAAGCCGTCGGCCGAGAGATGATCGAGAATCTTGACATTAAAGCCTTCACGTTTCGGCGCTATTGGACTGTGGCTTGGGCCTATTTCGAGGCCAAGACCTTTCAGATCGAGGCAGTGAAAGACCTTTGATTTCCTGCCCAAATCAGTCATCACTGCACCACACCTCCGCGAAGCGGTTCACGACTGAACTTGTACTTCGTCTGCGTCGCGCCTCTCTCGCGCCACGGTTTCCCGATCCTGGGAGGAAACGCGAGGGAGAAGTCCTCTCGGTGGAGGGTCAAATTTGGGTTATAGGCAGGGTCGCGGTGAAGCGATTCCCCCCAACGGTCTTGCATGTAACGGCCCTCGGCCTCCGAACGCGCGCGCTTCTCCGGAGTATCATCACTGCCGCGACTTGCGGACTCGTAATGGTAAAGTTCAGCATATGGGGTCCAGACGTTGCGATATCCCATCTTGCGAAGTTTTAGGCAAAGATCGATATCGTTGAATGCAATAGCGAGATCACGTTCGTTCAATCCGCCTGCTTCGAGATATAGCTCTTTTCGAACGACGAGACACGCACCAGTAACCGCAGAAAACGATTGCAGGAGAGCAGCTCGGTTGAAATACCCCGAAATACCACGTTTTAAGTACTTGTGCGCGTGGCCGGCAACTCCCCCTATCCCGATTACTACACCGGCGTGTTGAATCGTATCATTTGGGTACCATAAGCGCGCCCCCACGGCTCCGACACCGGGTTGAATGGCGAGGCTAATCATTTCAGTAAGCCAATCAGGGGAGATGACTTCGATATCGTTATTAATTAACCCAATAATCGACCCCGAGGCAGATGCGACCGCAGCATTGTTAAGCGCTGAATAGTTAAATGGGCGATTGTCGCGTTTTATATGAATGTTTTCCAGGCGCTTTAGTTCGCGAAAATAATCTATTGTTCCTTGGTCATCAGATCCATTATCAACGATAATAATGTCGTAGTTCGAGTAAGTGGTTAGTTTCAAAATACTTGAAACACATCGTTCCAAGAGATTCCGTCCATTCCGGGTCGGAATAATCAGCGTCACTTTGGGTGCAGGCGACGGAATTTCGTACCTTACACGGTAACCAACTCCAACGTATTCTGCTTTTGCATCCAGTTTGCGTCTCTCCAGGTGCTCGTTCAGCGCTCTCTCGCCCGCACTCATTGCATAAGGCTTTTCATTCACGTCACGTGATGTGCTGCCCGGAGTTATCCGCCAATGATACAATACGTGGGGGATATGATGGATGTGTTCATAGGAAACCATTTCAATGCACCGCAGAACTAAATCATAATCCTGAGCCCCCTCAAATCCTGGCCGAAAGCCGCCGACGCTCGTGACGAGGTCCCGCCTATACGCTCCCAGATGGCAGAACATGTTATGGGAAAGAAACAAATCCGGATTCCAATCGCTCTTGAAGTATGGGTCTTGCCGCGCGCCATCGGTGCCGATCTTGTCCTCGTCGGAGTAGATCAACATCACCTCGCTATTACGATTGATAGAGTCGACCACACAGAATAACGCGTGGGGAGCGAGAAGATCATCGTGATCCAACAAGACCACCCATTCACCGACGGCCAAGTCCAATGCTGAATTCGACGCACGAGAGATGTGGCCGTTTTCTTTGCGATAGACGACTCTGATGCGAGGATCGGCCTGCGCGTACTCCGCAAGCACGCGGCGGACATGAGGCTCGGTTGAACAGTCATCTGCGATGCAGAGTTCCCATCGGTCATAGGTCTGCGCGCGTACGCTTTCGATCGCCTCGCGAAGAAATCTTTCCGGCGTGTTGTATGTAGGCATGACGACTGAGACAAGGGGACGTTTTGAAAAGAGCTTCGCACGCTGCTCCATCTCCGCAATATCACTGGCGGAGATGGCGTCGTACCTCTCAATCCATTGCTGGTAACTGAGAGGCGGCCTTGCCTCTCTCCCCTCAACCGCCCCATGCCGCAAATAATGCGCGAGCGGATTGGCGCCAGCGGCGCGGACATCGTGGTTGTGGTCGAGATACCAGTCGCTGTCAAACAACGAGCTCGGGTCGCGCCCTTCGGCCGCCCCGTACTGCAAGTAATGCGCGAGCGGGTTAGGACTGGCAGCCCGCACATCTGGATACTCGTTGAGATACCAGTCGGTATCGAAGAACGGATTCGGATCCCGTCCCTCCCTCGCGCCGTAGCGCAGATAGTGCACCACGGGATTGACGCCGGCGGCGCGGACGTCCGGATAGCGGTCGAGATACCAGTCGCTGTCGAACAGCGGGTTCGGGTCGCGGCCTTCTGCGGCGCCGTGCCGTAGGTAGTGAATGAGAGGATTGACGCCGGCGGCGCGGACATCCGGATATTGCTCAAGATACCAATCGCTGTCGAACAAGCCGGATGCGGCAAGCAATCTGACCTTCGGTCTCAGCAGGAAATGCTCTTGAAGGCGGGCCCCGGCGCGCTTGATCCATCGAAGCCGCTTCGCCACTCGACCGATGCCCCGCGCGAACCGCGCCCTCGCGGCGACCTGCCGAAGCGGCCGGGTGATCCGCCAGCTCGCGCTGCGGGCGACGGCGTCAAGCTCCCTGCGCGCCGCCGCGAGGTCCGCTTCGGCCCGCTCGGCGCGACTGCGAACCGCCGCCAGCTCCGCGGCCTTCTCCTCCAATGCGGCTTGCCGATCAGCGCCCTCCCGGCGCGCGGCCGCAAGCGCGGCGTCAAGGGCGGCGTTTTCGCTGCGCGCCGCCGCGAGCGCCGTCCCAAGCTCAGCGTTCTGGCCGCGCGCCGCCGCGAGCGCCGCGGCAAGTTCGGTCTGCTTATCATCTGCCGCAACCAGCGCCGCCCTGAGTTCCGCCGTTTCCCTGCGCGCTGCGGCCAACTCGGCGCCAAGTTCTCCGTTCTCGCTGCGCGCCGCGTCCAACGCGGCGGCAAGCTCGGCCTGCGCGTCGCGCATCGCGCCGAGCGCCGCATCAAGCTGCGCCTTCTCATCGCTCGCGGCGGCGCACCGCGCCGTCAGCTCCGCGGCCCGGCGCTCCTTTTCATCAAGAGCGCGGCGCAGATGCTCCAGCTCGGCATTGAGGCGGGAAACCTCGATCTCGCCTTGGCTTATCGTTGCGCTCAGCAGCGTCTCCAGCCTTGCCCTCTCCTCGCCGGCGGACTTGAGGTCTATTTCGGCTCGCGCAGTGCTTGCGAGCCGCCAGAAAGCCGAGCGGATCGCGCAGGTCAAACCAGCATCATGGGCGGCGGCGAACAGCTCGCACACCGGACCATCGAGCGCCGCGCCGACGCCGAGCACGCCCAAGCCGTGCTCGTGGACGAATTCGAAATGCGGATAGCGCGCGATGAGCTCGGCCCACAGGCGATATACGCCGAAGCCGCGCTCTCGCACGTTGGTGTCATGGAACAGCACGATCGCCCGCGGCGACAGCTTCGGCAGCCAGCACTCGAAATCGTGCCTGCAGGCCTCATAGGTGTGCAGGCCGTCAATGTGCAGAAGATCGATCGAGCCGTCGAGGAAATGCGGCAAGGCTTTGTCGAAGCTCGATCGCACCAGGCGCGAGAAGCCCGCATATTTGCGCTCATTGCACGCATTGACCTGGGCGAACACCGATTGATCATAGAATCCGGTGTGCGAGTCTCCTTGCCAGGTATCGACCGCAAAGCAGCGGGTTGGAAGCTTGAGGGCGGCGACCGCCTGGCAAAATGAAAAATACGACGTGCCGCGAAACGTGCCCAGCTCCACAAAAATGGACGGCGCGTGCGCCTGCACAAGCCAGAACGCGAACGGAATATGCTGATTCCACGCAGATTCGGTGTGGAGATGGTCCGCCGGCAGCAAGACGGCTGAGTCGATCGGAATGCCCCCAAGTGTTACCGGAACGCGCCCCCTGAGCCTGGGGAGCAACTCCGCCGGCTCCGCGACGGGCGGCTCATCGGCGGCTGTCCGATTGCGGCTGGCTGCGAACAGACCATCGTTGTTCGCCATACGACGAGTTCTCACACGAGAAGCGGTGGAGCGGCGCAGAGTTTTCGCGCAAGTTGTCAGCAAGTTCAAGGCAAGTTGTTAGCAAGTTAACGGGCAGGCGGCGAGCAACGCCGCGCTTCGCGTGTTAAATGTGCGGCGCTGGGACGGCCGCAGACAATTTTGCGCATGGACCGCGATTCGGACGGCGGCGCCGCTTGCCATGTAGGAAAATGTCCCTCGAAAGCATCTCGGAATCAGCCGCAGACAGTCTCACGCCCTGGCGCGCCCGTTTTGGCTGGCCAACTTCAGCCACGACCATGCTCCCATAAAGTCTGGCTCCAGACCAGATATCAACATGGTATCGACAAATTTCCCCAGAGCGTGTGCTTTCGTTAGCGGCAACTGGTCGAGCGCAAAATCGAGGACAGCGCGCCGCCGCGGGGCCCAGCTTACGGGCCCTAAGTCGCAGAAGCGCTTCGATATTTTCAAAGCAGCGCCCACATGCGCACGCAAACTGGCCTAGATTAAGCCAGAAGCATGGCGCTTCGGCCGCACAGTGCGACATTAACTTGCGTAATAACCGACCTTTGTCCGCTTGTATACGCATTCCGCCTGTGGTAGCCGAGGCAAGCAGAGTGTGGGTCTGCCATAATCAAACCGCCAATTTGCCAACAAACGAGAGGGGGCTGACGTGGGTATCCCTGCATCACATGGAGTCCGTTTTGCCCGCCATTGCCCGAACCGGAGCGTCCGGGTTCGCGGTCATGATCGCGCGCAAATTGCGGGCGCTCGATCTCGACCATTCAGCGGTCGCGGACGCCGCAGCGAGTGCCGCGCCATAGCTTTCGGCCGGTAGTCGTTGCTGTGCCTCTGTCTTCGTCCCTCTTTGCCCTCCTTGAGCGCGATCGAACCTTCCGGCGGGACGGGAGACTAATCTTTCCGGAAAGACGATCCCCCGCGGTGAAGAGTGAAGATAGCGCCGGGCTGAGTTCGCCGCGGGGCTGAGGTTGAGTTCAAACACTGGTGCACGCGCTACGAAGTTCGTTTGCATAAAATAAGATAACGAGGAGCTGCCATGAGTTCGATAAGCGTGTTGAGAATCCCGAATGTGAAGTCACGTTTGCAGGAGCAGAGCCATGGAAGATCCGCGTGTCGTCCAGTCAGTCTGCTGGCGTTCCTTCAAGCCGAGAATCGCAGGTTGCAGAACATGGTGGCCCAATTAGAGCGAGACACAACGGCTTTGCGCGAGGCGCTGCAAAACAACTGATCGAACTGTCCCAAGTCGAGATGGCCGGGCCCAGCCGCGGCACCTTACATTCCCGCGGCCTCCAAAGCACGCGCGAGGTATGGAATAGGGATGCATTCACGAGCAGCCTCGGATGGACAGCCTCGGATGCCCTGCCTCACCGCCGATGCGGAGCGTCGTTCATTATGATCTTCTCATACCACGGTTTAATGCGGCGCAGCCCCGCGCCCGCAGCGCCAACTCAGTCCATATCCTTGCATCGCGGCTCGGCAGCAACCGGTCTGTTCGGGCACGAAAATTTGGGCGCCGTGCGCCTTTTCAGGGGCGGGCCGACAACGGGATCCCTCGGCGTCGCTTGCTGAAGCTGCTTATCACTGAATTATCACACTTGCGTCGTTAATTTGGTAATGTTATGTTATATTAGCCCTTGAAATGACCCCGCAAAGCATAGACTCCTCTCGCAATGCCATCGCAGCACCCTAGACCTTTGCTCAATCACCGGACCGCCGCGGCCTCCGCTGTCCTTTCGAGTCAGGAAGCGATCCAGCCCTCGCGCCGGCCCCAGCCGCTATCGGTGGCGGTCACCAAACTTGTGATTCAAGAATTTTTCGTTGTGTTCGGCGCGTCATATCTGGCGAGCGCCATTTATCATGAAGCGATAGCGAAGGAGCTGCCCTCTTCTCATCTCTACATCGCCGCCGACCTTTTCCTGGCGGCGGCCGTCGAAGCGATTGCGCTCGGATTTGGCCACTACAAGAACAGCCAGTCGCAATCGCGGCATGCATTTCTGTTCAGCGGATTCGGAGCTGTCGCGCTGGCATTCTCGTTTCTGCTGTCAGCATTGTTTCTCTTTAAGATCACCGAGCTTTATTCACGTGCAACCTTCGTCTTTCAGTTCATAACGGTGGGGTTCGCCGTGCTGGCCGCGCGGGCATTCTGGCAGCCGCGGCTGCAATCGGCGATCGCCGCCGGCCTCGTCAACGCCCGCCGGGTGGTCTTGGTCGGGGACGCGATTGATCGGGCAGAATTTGCGAGCCGGCTGAAAGCGACCGCAATCGAAACCGTGGGTTCATTTCCGCTTCCGCTCCGGCAGGACCAGAACGGCGACGCAGATCCGCCGGAACACGCAGAACGAGAACTTCGCCGGTTGATCGACGGATGCCGACGCCTCAAGCCCGATGACATTCTGATTTTAGCCAAGCAGGACGGCCTGTCGCGGCTCAACGGCCTGGTCTGCGCCCTGTCGGAGGTGCCGGCCGGGCTGCACGTCGTTCTGGTGGACGCCGTTGCGTGTCTGGCAACCGCAAGAATCGTCGAGTTTGGCAACACCGTTACGATGCAAGTGCTGCGACCTCCGCTGTCGCAGCTCCAGCAGGCAGCCAAGCGCGTGTTTGACGTCTTCGTGGCCGCGGTGGGGCTCGTGGTCCTGGCGCCCCTGCTCGCACTCGTGGCGATTGCCATCAAGCTGGATTCGTCCGGTCCCGTTCTGTTTCGTCAAACGCGACATGGCTACAACAACGAGACGATCAAGGTATTCAAGTTTCGATCGATGACGCGGCTTGAGGACGGGGACGATTTCGTGCAGGCGGTGCGGAATGATTCGCGGGTTACGCGAGTCGGCGCGATCCTGCGGCGTACCAACATCGACGAACTGCCACAGCTTATCAACGTCCTTCGCGGGGAGATGTCGATCGTTGGTCCGCGTCCCCACGCCACTGCCCATAACAAAATGTTCGAGGGCAAGATTTCCGTGTTCTCGCGTCGACATGTGGTCAAGCCGGGGATTACCGGATGGGCTCAGGTCAACGGCTGCCGTGGCGCCACCGAGACGCTTGAGCAGATGCAGCGGCGCGTGGAGCACGACCTCTATTACATCGATAACTGGTCGTTTTGGCTGGACCTGCGGATCATGGTTATGACCTTGTTTTCGAAAAGCGCCTACACGAACGCTTATTGAATCCCGCTCCCCGAGTTTCCTATTGCACACGGACACGACCGGAAAAGCGGCGCCGAAGAAGCGCCTTTTCCGGCTAGGAGGAAACTTACCCGGCAGGACCGCGCCACCGGGTAGCAGAAGTTTCATGCGCTGCAGGTCGGGCCAGGCCCGGTGGAAAACTAGGAAGAAACTTACCCGGCAGGACCGCGCCACGG
>JAJPKK010000137.1 GCA_021323775.1 Hyphomicrobiales bacterium | reverse complement strand
TGCCCTCACTGCCAC
This sequence comes from Hyphomicrobiales bacterium, assembly GCA_021323775.1. Lineage (GTDB taxonomy): Bacteria > Pseudomonadota > Alphaproteobacteria > Rhizobiales > Xanthobacteraceae > JAJPKK01. The sequence goes on along the minus strand of JAJPKK010000137.1, from coordinate 11,390 downwards.
GCTGTCACATGGGGCCGCATCGGTGCCCCACGGCTCCGTCACACCGTAAAGCTCTGCAATAACCCGGCAACATCATCGTTGGCCTCGAGGCCCCACAGCCTATCAAGCACGGCTCTGATGTGATCTGCTGACCAGCGGCGAGCGACGTTGCCGCGGAACTTTCGTTCGGCGTCGGTGCGCTCCATGGGCTTGCCCGGAAAGCCTGGCATTTGGTCGACCTGACGGACGAACTGTCGCCCGTCGTCGAGTTTCGCGGCGATCCGGGTCGGCGGCGCGTTGCCGCCGGACGCCGCAAACGCAGGGTCCTCCTTCACGGCGATTTTTTTCATAAAGGCTAAAATCTTCGGATCGCGCAGCTTCTCAGGAGCATAGCTTTCATTGGTAATGTCGCCATCGAACATCGCGCGCGCCACGATGTAGGGCAGCGAGTGATCGGCAGTATCGCGGGTGTCGGGCGCCCATTTCTCAGGTTCGCTGCCTGCCATGACGTAGCCGCGATTGGTGGTGGCGATGTCGATCGATGCGACGCGATCAAGATCGCCAATCTCCTTCGCGACCGCAGTCGCCGCCACGATGGCGGTCTGCGTATAGACCTGCGCCGGAAAGGCCTTCAGGCCCACGGACTCGATGCGAAACGGCACGCCGGCGCCGCCGAACGCGCCGGTGTCGACTGGGACGGGTTTGGTGACAGATTGGAAGAACCCCGAATGGCCTTCGAAGATCGGCGCCGGGCCGGTGAGGCCGCCGCGCGCCAGCATCGCAGAGAATACTCCGTTACGCACCGCATTCGCGTCCGCAATTCCCTTCCAGTCGGACAAGGTCTGCGTGCGCGTCTGAGCAAGCGGAACATGATCGTTGATCGCAATATTGACGGCCTGCGTCAGCCTTTCGCGATCGAGCTTCATAAGCTTGCCGGCCGCGAGCGCAACCGCCGGCAGAGTGAAGACGGTCGCGTCGAAGCGGCGCGCGGAGAGATCGAAGGCATCGACCAGACGGCACTCGATTTCGTAAGCGAGCACGATCGCCGCAATGAGTTCCTTGGCGCTCGCCGCTTCAGCTTCTGCGATTGCAAAGCAGGCCGCGATGGCGTCGCTCGGATGGCTCGCCTGGCGGGAGACATAGACATCATTCAGGTCGTAATAGCGGATCGCCGCCGCATTGGCGAAGGCTGCGAGATCGGACGTGGTGCGCCGCTGAGTTCCGAGGATGGTCGAACTGCCGCCGCCTGTCGCGCTTGCGATTTCGCGGCAGATCCGCACCGGCCTCTCGTCGAATGCCGCGATGGCGCAGCCAACAGAGTCTACGACAAGCACCTTGACGGCTTCGAGAGTAGTGGCGCCAATATCGCTGTAGCTGAGTTGTTCCGCATAGGCCGCCAAGCGGTCGGCGAGCGGCGCCTCGGATGTGCGCCGCTGCGTCGGTTTAGTGCCCTCGGCGCTGTGGGCCGACGCGCTCAATCCGGTTGCCGCCATGCCGGCGAGGAGGCTTCTGCGCGGGATCAAGGTCATGGCGATGCTCCGGAAATGAATGAACAGGTCTTAAAGCCTATCCGGCCGGAGGCACAAATGGCAATGTGGCGTTGAAGCCCGCCAGACGCGCCTTATCGCGCCTTTGAAACCGCCAATGGCGCGGGGGCAGTCGCCCTGCAGACGAAGGCCGCCGTCAATCTCCAAGCAGCCTCAGCCTTGGAGTCGCGGAGGGCCAATCTCGAGCAGCACCGCCTCTCGGTTGGAACGGCTGCGATGGCCGTCAGTGATGCCAGCCCAGTCCCTGCTGCGGAACCGGTAGCCACGGCCTTTCCATTTCACATGCCGCCCGGCGACGCTTGCCAGAAAGATGGCGAATGACAGCAAGTCGCGAAACGGAAGCAGCCAACACGAGTGCGGCCGCAGGTCGAAGGTTCGTTCCACCTGCCGGAGCAATGCGAGCCGGCATGCAAACGCGGCGGCGGTCAGGCCAATGGCAACTGTTGGCCCGATGGATTCGGCGAAGCTGCCGGCTAGCGCCGCGATGAGCGCCAGTGGGAAAGCGTGCGTCACGATCAAGCCGGTATAGCCGACAGGATCAATGCTCCTGATAGTCCGCGCCCATCTCATCTCGTGCTGCCACAGTTCCAGCATCGACATCTCCGCGCATACGTGGCCAACGGTGATGGGTAAGACCGCGATTTCATGGCCTCGGGCGCGTAACCTTGCGCCGATCGCGTAATCATCTGCCAGGCAGTCGGCAATGCCAATGAATCCGCCGATCTCGACAAGGATCTTGCGCCTGAACGCTATCGTCGAACCAAAGCAAGGATGGGCAAGCCCGAGTGCCACCCCGAACAGAACGCTCGGAAGGAAATGCGCGTTGATTCCAAGCGCCGCAAGTCTGGCCCATACGGCGGGGGCCGCAAGGCCGTGATATAAGCAGGTGACTGCGCCAACGCCGCGTTGGTCCAGCGCCGCGACCACGCGTGAGAGATAATCGGGATCGACCCGGATGTCGCTATCGGCGACCACAATGATTTCATGTTCGGCGCGTCGCCACATATTGACCAGGTTGGAGACCTTGCGGTTCAGCCCGTGCATTGTCGAGTCGACGACGAGATCGATGTGATTGGATCGATATTTCGCCCCAAGCTGCTCGACAACCGCAATCGCGCCATCGCTTGGGTCCTGAACGCCAAGGATGATTTGAACAGGGCCCGGATAGTTCTGTGCGCAGAACGACGCGAGGTTTTCGAGCAGGCCCGGCTCTAGGCCATGCAGGGGCTTGAGAATGGTTACGCCCGGCGTCGATCGGGGCCGGACGAACGAAGCCTTCCGCGAGAAGCGATCAGTCAGCAGCGTGACACAGACGAGATAACCGCAGCCGACTACTGAAACGACGCCTGCGATGATCGATGACCAGTACAAGATCATGTCACGGCGTCCTCAGCAACTAACCCGTTCGTAAGTCGAATGCTCTGCAAGTTCCCCACGATGCCAAAAGCAGGCTGCGAGACGTTTCCTTCCAGGGCGTGCGGCGTGAGCGCAACAAGTGGCATTCCTCAGCCCACGCTCGCAATGGCATTTCGGACGTTATCGATGTGGTTACATCGATGTAGGGGGTATGCGGGCCGCACGGCGCGATCAGCGCCTCCTGCCCGGAACTGATTGACCGGTCGACAATCGAACGTCGATTAAACTGACCATATTAAAGTCATTATCGACAGAATTGGTTCCATCCAGCGACGGGAAAATGCATGGCTCTGTGTCATTGCACGGGCATGAGGGCGAGGGACGTGAGTCGGTCTGAGCGGAACGCGCGTTACGTCGAAATCGGAGCGGCCAACCGCCACGGGAAATTTCAAGGCGCGGAACTCAAAGCGGCGGCGTTGGTTCTCTTGCCGACAGGATGATCCGTTCGGAAGGGCGAAGTGGAACCTGTTTTGTCCTTCAGCCGTGTGGTGGCAGGCACGGGTCTTGTCCGCCACTCCTTCCATCGACTTTGGTTCCTCGGGAGCTTTCGCTGCAGCTCCTTGCCTTGGATCGGGGCTTTCCATTTTTGCCGGACTGGCACATGAGCCGCCGTCCACGCCAACTGCCGTCGCGGCGAGCCGGCGAGGAGCGCGACGATGTCGGCGGGACATCGACGTCGATCATCATCTTTGTTCTTATCGTTGTTACGCTGCTTCTCTACGAGCTTCAAATCATCCTGCTGCCGTTTCTCATTTCAGGGGTGCTCGCCTACATCTGCACCCCCCTTCTGAGCTGGCTGGCCTCGCGCACGGGCTTTAGCCGCGCGTTCCTCGCCGTAGCGGTGTTTGTAGCGATCCTGTTGACCGTCGCGTTGGTGGGTCTTCTAGCGCTGCCACCGTTGCAACGAGAATTCACGCGTGTGGTCTCGGATTTTCAAGGCATCGTCGCAAGCTTGGCCAAATCCGCACTCGGCGATGGAACCATCAATGTCTTCGGCAAATCAATGAATGCCGCACAACTGGCCGACGCCGCGGTGTCGTCCGTACGCGAGTGGATCGATCAGCCGGGAAAAATCCTCTTGCTGGGAGGGATAACGTTTGCAGCCGTGTGGGCATTTTTCCTGATCCCCACGCTGCTGTTTTATTTCCTATACAGCGGTCCGCGTGTGTTGCGCGGCCTGCTCTGGCTCGTGCCTCCCGGACACCGCCCCCTCGTTCTCGATATCTGGTCGAGACTCGACCCGGTCCTGCGGCGCTATTTCGTCGGCGTCCTGGTCGTCGTGGCATACGCGTCAATGGCTGCCTATGTGGGGCTTGGACTTGTCCTCCACATTCCTCACGCGGTCTTTCTGGCCCTCCTGACAGGATTCCTCGAAATCATACCGGCGTTCGGGCCGCTCGTGGCCGCCCTCATTGCTGGTCTCGTCGCTGTTCACTATGCGACGGGCCTCGGAGCGATCATCGGATACGCCCTCTACGCAACCGCGTTGCGGCTATCGATTGACCAGCTATTTGGGCCGCTCGCGCTTGGAGTTGCGGCGCGCCTCCATCCGGTGGTGATCATGTTCTGCTTCATCGCAGGGGGCATGCTGTTCGGGATAGCGGGCGTCATAATGGCCGTTCCGGCCGCTCTTGCCATCAAGGTCTGGCTGGCGGCGCTCTACGAGGAACCGTCAAGCCCAAATGAAGCCAAATCCGAATAGACTCAATGTGCCGTTCGCCGTCGCTGCTTGAGAAACCTAAAGAACTCGATGCCCTCGCGCAGGCGGCGGCTGAACATCTCCGGGCTGCGGACCATCTCGGCGACAATCGCCGCTATCTTGGGAGCGCGGAAGTAGAATTGGCAGTAGAAATCTTCGACGGAATTGAAGATTTCCTGATGACTTAGGTGGGGATACTGAAGCGGCGCGATCTGCGTGCCGCGTTCATCGACCAGCTGGGCATCGCCGGAGGACAGCCAGCCGTTCTCGATTGCTTGCCGATGAAGGAAAGTGCCCGGGTAGGGCGCAGCGATCGAGACCTGGAGCGTGTGCGGGTTGATTTCGACGGCGAAACGGATCGTCTCCTCGATCGTCTCCTTGGTTTCCCCTGGCAGACCGAGGATAAAGGTGCCATGGATGGCGATGCCAAGGTCATGACAGGTCTTGGTGAAAGTGCGGGCGACGTCGACGCGCACGCCCTTTTTGATGTTGTGCAGAATCCGCTGATTGCCGGATTCGTAGCCGACGAGTAAAAGCCGAAGGCCGTTATCGCGCATGATCTTCAGCGTTTCGCGCGGCACATTGGCCTTGGCGTTGCAGGACCAGGTTGCGCCCATGCGACCAAGTTCGCGGGCGATTGCCTCTGCTCGTGGACGATCATCCGTAAAGGTATCGTCATCAAAGAAAAACTCCTTGACCGGCGGGAAAGCCTGCCGGCACCAGGCGATTTCTTCGATCACATTGGCGACGCTGCGCGTGCGATAACGATGCCCGCCAACCGTCTGCGGCCACAGGCAGAAAGTGCAGCGGGACTTGCAGCCGCGGCCCGTGTGGAGCGACAGATATGGGTGCGGCAGATAACCAATGAAATATTTCTCGATCGAGAGGTCGCGCTTGTAGATTGGCGCGACGAAGGGCAGCCGGTCCATGTCCTCCAGGATTTCGCGCGGCCGATTGTGTTTGATTGCGCCGCTCCGGTCTCGATAGGAGAGCCCGGGAATCCGACTCCAGTCGCGCCCTTCGGCGATGTCATGGATCGTGAACTCAAACTCTTTTCCGGCAACGAAATCGATCGCCGGCGATGCTGCAAGGCTCGCATGGGGCTCGATGGCGACCTTGGCGCCGACGAATCCCGCCTTGAGGCCGGGGTTGGCGGCTTTCAACAGTTCAAGCGCGCGCACGTCGGATCCAAAGGAAGGGCTCGATGTATGCAGCACGGCGAGATCATATTTGTGTGCCTCGCGCATGATTGTCTCGAGATCGATTCCGTGCGGCACGGCATCGATCAGTTTGCTGTCTGGGACCATGGCTGCCGCCTGCGCCAGCCACGCAGGGTACCAGAAGGATCGGATCTCCCGGCGCGCCTGATAACGCGAGCCCGCGCCGCCATCGAATCCCTCATAGGAAGGCGCTTGCAGGAATAAGGTCCGCATCGCGAATGACCCCTCTCGCTCACCTCCCGTATCGTTGTTCCAGCGCCCGCCGGGACAAGTAAGCGGTCACGCGGCCGCGCACCAACGTGTCCCGACGCAGCGCAATCGCGTTGCGTGCGAGCACGATGAGAGAGATGAAGATGTTCTCGCAGTAGAGATGGATTCGCTGCGCGAATGATGACGAATCCTCGGGTATGATCTCGAACCCGAGACGCAACAGGATGCGGGAAACCTGGCCGCGTTGTGCGGCAGTGCCAAGCGCCGCGTTCGCCCGAACTGCCGCTACATCGTCCATGTCGCTCCGGGTTGCAAGATGGCGCGCCAATTCCTGCATCGAGCGTTCAAAGCGCTCGTTCATCCGGCGCGCCCAGCTCAAGGTCGGGCCGGTTGCGGGTATCGGCGGAATCTGTTCATTCCAGAAATGCAAATTGATGATGCGTTCGCCCGGCCGCACACACGTTCCGTCCCTCAAGAAGAGGTCATGAGCACTACGGATGACCTGTATTCGTAAAAGGCACTCGGGCGATCGCGTGTACTCGCTCACTCCAAAGCGACGGCGCAACCGCCGATCGACCGCCTCGATAAGGGCGCACAACCACGGGTAATCACTGCTTCCGACCCCACCCTTCCTGGCTTGCGGGGGAGGGCGGGGTGGAAGGTTGCATTGTGCGGTTGGCGACGTGGATTGCTGACTTTGCATTGCGGGGCGCCTTCGGGAGCAACGCATCTTTCGCGCCCGACAACAAATAGACGCGGCAAGGGTTGCATATCATTGGCGGTCTGGGCCGCGTGCCTAGGACTTTATTGCAGACGATATTTATCGCCGAAAAGGTCACGAGGCGATGTTTAAAGAAGCCATCGGCCGGAGCTCACGGGATAGGTCCGGCCTTTCCAGCTCGTTCGTCCCGACAACCTGCGGCGCACGCTGTCTACTGACATGAGGGCGCCGGCGGTGTAGCCAGCAGGGAATAGAAACCCATACCAGAAAGGCACTCCGAAATAGGAGGCGCCGGCGATATGCAGTCCGAATATGGCTGCCGAGCCCGCCGAAGCCGGCACGAGCGCGAGACAGCTTGCAGCGGCGCCCTGCCAGCAGCTCAAACCGTCCGCCAGGGGAATCAGGCAAGCAGCCCACGCGAGCGCAGTTGCTGCGAGCGCGGTTGTAATTGTCGGGACAAGCCCGCCGAGCATCTCAACCAGATTCTTCGTAAGACCGGGCCAGAGCGTCCGCCATCCCGAATACATGCGCGACGCAACCAATTTGCGACCGTCACGCAGGACTATGCGCCCGCCCGCCCGCTTGATCACCCTGGCCAACGCAACGTCCTCGCAGATCGCGCTGCGAATAGCGCAATGTCCGCCGGCTGCCTCATAGACGCTGCGTCGGATCAACATGCACTGTCCGGTGGCCGTCACCTGATCGCTTTGCTGCGACTGAAGCTTTCCCAGGTCCTGGCAGAAGGCGAGGATGCAGAGGCCGCAGGGAATCACCAGCCGCTCGGCAAAGCTTCCCAGCCGCTGCCGCGGCGACAGCGACAGCAGATCGAGGCGGTCCCTGGTGGCCGCGGCGATTGCGCTTGCCAGCAAGGCCGGCTGTGCCTGCACGTCTGCGTCAAGGAAGCACAGCCACTCGGTATCCGGAGACACCGCGCAGGCGCCAATCCAGCAGGCATGCGACTTTCCGATCCAACCGGGCGGCAATGGCGGGCTGTCGAGCACCCGCAGCCGAGGCTTGCGTTCGGCAAGCGCTTTGGCGATTGAGAGCGTCCGGTCGGATGAGTGGTCGTTCACGACCAGCACATCGAAGCGGTCCGGCGGGTAATTCTGCGCCAACAGACTTCCGAGACAGGACCCGATGTTGTGCTCTTCATCCCGCGCGGGAATGATGAAAGCGGCGCGGGCGGCATTGCGCACGGGCGCCGGGCTTATCGCGACTTCCTGAAATTGGTTGCGTTGATGCAGCGCGCGCAATGCGAGACCCAACACCAAAACCAGCCAGGCGCAGGACAACAGAAGAGGTTCCACAGCTCCACCGTAACCCGCCGCGAATATGAAAAACCGCGGACAGTCGTTTCCGTTCCATGGCGCGTTACAGACGTTAGGCATTCTCGCCGGGGATGATCGTCTCATCGCCAAGACTATCCCTAACGTAGAGTTTCTTGACGGCAACGAAGAGAATGACTGCAATAGGTGCAGCAAAGATCACGGCCTGCAGCCCAAAAAGGGTGGTAATCGCCACGATGCCGAGGATCAATACAAGCGGCGGGATGTAAACCATTTCTCTGGAAATAATCGGCGCAATCAGGTGCCCTTCCATCTGCTGAATCAGCGTGTAGGCGGCGATCGTCCACAACGTGTTATCGAGGCCCTTCGTCGCCGCAACGAGAACTGCCGGGATTGCACCCAAAATCGGGCCGACGTACGGGATGAACTCGAACAGGCCGGCGATCAACCCGAGGGCAAAGGGCGAGGGCAGGCCGATGAGCAAGGTGGCGAGCGTCGACAAGAGCCCGATTACAGCCATGCCGATCATCTGACCTAACATCCAGAGCCGCAACGCGTTGGAGATATCTTCGAGCGTTTCCGCCCCGCTGGCGCGCAGCCGATGGGGAAGCAACTGGATCAGCCCATCGCGGTAAAGCCCGACCTGGGCGGCCAAATAGATGCCCCCGAAGACGGCGATAACGAGCGCCGTGAGGAAGCTCAGACTGACGCTGAACAAGCCGGTAACGACGCCGGTGAAGGAAAAATTGCCGCTTTGAACGCGTGACAGGATGAGTTTTCCAAAATCGGAACCTTGCAGGCTCGCCCTGATATTGTCGATGGCTTGGTTCGCGAGCTGCAGAACCTGTTGCAATTGGCCGGCCGCTCGTGTTCCGAACAGATAACCCGCTGCGCTGACGATGGTGATGATAATCAGGCCGGAGATGACCAATGCGGTCGCACGAGGCAACTTGACCCAACGCGTGAACGGCTCTGCCACAATAGCCAGCAGAGTAGCGATCAGGATGGCTCCCACAGCGATCAGTATCACATTAAACAGCAGCCATATCAGCACCGGGACAAGGGCGACCGCGACAAAGATCGCCGCTCGTTTGAATAGTTCGGCCGCACCGGGCGGCGCAGTCGCCCTTGTCGTTTTCCCAACGGAAACACGATCTCTCTTGGTCGGGCCGTGGGCGCCATGACGAGAAGGACACTGAGACACCACAAGAAACGTCTCAGAATCGTTCGAGTTTCGACCAATCTCAAGAATGAGCGCCGCCCGCAGCGCCCTGTTCTAGGCGGCACGCTGTTCATCCAGCGCGGAGCCGTGCTGCTCGAATGAGACCGGCATGTTTTCTCGGGTCAGAACCGCGAGCGCCTCCTCCGAGCAATTCGGCGTCGGAGGCTTTGCCCCGGCGACATCTGAACAGCGTCTCGAGTCGCAGCCGACTCAAGTGAATAATTCATTCGGCGGACTAAGCCATAAGTCGCAAATATTGCAGCGACAACTTTTTGGCTAAGCCTTGTAGACGGTATTTCCGCCCGTCACGGTCTCAATGATGGCGATATCCTTGATCTTGTTCGGATCCACGCTGTGCGGATCGTCGGCCAGCACGACGAAATCGGCGAGCTTTCCGGCCGTGATGGATCCCTTGATGCCTTCTTCGTGCGTCGCATAGGCGCCGTTGATGGTGTTGACCCGCAGCGCTTCGTCCACCGTGATGCGCTGCTTGCCGCCCCAGGTCTCGCCGTTCCAGCCGGTGCGCGTGACCATGCCCTGGATTCCCATCAGCGGGGAGAACGGGCCGGGGCTGAAATCCGATCCTGCCGCAGCCGTGATCCCCGCGTCCGCGAACGATCGGTAGGCCATGCAGCGCTGCATCAGCTCTTCGCCATAAAAGTGGAATTTGTCGGTGTTGTAGTAGCCGTACGACGTGAACGGCGCCGGCACCGCGCCGACCGCTTTGATTCGCCGCAGCAGGTCGTCGCTGATCAGGGTGCAGTGGGTGATCTTGGGGCGGGGATCGAAGCGCGGGAACAATTTCTGTGCGCGCTCGTAGGCGGTAAGCACCATATCGATGGCGACGTCCCCATTGGCATGACAGTTCACCTGGATGCCGGCGCGATGCATGCGCTCCACCCAGCCGTTGAGGTCCTCCTGGGTGAAAATGAGGTTGCCGCGATAGGGCGGCTCGACGCCCGGATAGGGTACGCTCATCGCCATCGTGCGCTCCGAGAACGAACCGTCGCAGGTGTGTTCGGACGTGGCGCCGAATCGGATCCATTCATCGCCAAAGCCGGTGGCAATGCCGGCCTTGAGCATGGCCTCCAGCACGCCGTCCTGGGCTTCATAGCTCACCCGATGCAGAAGCTCGCCGCGGGCGCGGACCTCCTGCAGGGCGAACAGATCCCCGCCCTCGTGGTGGACGCTGGTGAGGCCGTAGCGCACGAATTGCTTCGAGATATAGGCCTGGGCTGCACGATTACGCTCTTGCATTTGAGCGGCGGTAAATACCGGGCGATTGCCGACCCTGTTGAAGACAAGCCTCGCCTGGTCCGTCACCCGGCCGTTGAGATCGCCGTTGTGGTCCCGATCGTAGGTGCCGGCGGCCGAGTCGCTGATGTCCTTGCCAATGCCAGCGAGTTCGAAAGCCTTGCTGTTGTAATAAGAGGTGTGGCCGCCGCGATGGCGCACCGCCACAGGATGCTCGCGCGACACCCGATCGAGATCGTGGAGTTGAGACCGCGGTTGTCCTTCACCTTGGTGTCGTCGAAGAAATAGCCCTCCACCCAGGTGCCGGGCGGAGTTTCGCGGGCGCGGGCGCGCAGCTTCTCGATAATGCTCTGGATGGTGACAAACTCGACATCGTAAGGATTGCCGACGAGCACCTCGTAAAGCAGGATCGCGCCCGGCGCGTGGTTGTGCGCGTCGATGAACCCGGGGACGACCGTCATCTGCTGAGCGTCGTAGGTCTCCGTGCGTCGGCCGGCGAGCGATTTGATCTCCTCGCTCGATCCGACGGCCATGAACCGGCCGGCCTTGACTGCAAAGGCTTCCGCCCGCGGCATCAGCGGATCGACCGTGTAGACTCTTGCATTGAAGACAACGAGATCGGGGTCGACACTCTCGGCCGCGAAGGCCGTACGGCCGAGCCAGGGCGCCGACGAGAGAACCGTCGAACCGCCGGCAAGAAGGCCCATGAATTCACGACGAGTGGAGCGGCTCTTCATCGGAAATCTCCGGTATTTTCGCTTCGCTGAGGCGGCATTGACAAAACGGCGCTATTGGAGCGGATTGAGTTCCGTTTGACCATACCTTCGATTAATGGG
>JAJPKK010000095.1 GCA_021323775.1 Hyphomicrobiales bacterium | reverse complement strand
GGCGTGAAACCGTCTCTGCCGCAAATTCGCTTACGCGCCCAGCTTGGAAAAGCCCGCCAATTCGCGACAAAACAGCCTCATTGTTTCGACAAAAATGAATGCAATGTCAACCAGTTAGACCTTGGCTGGGGCGGGAGGATTCGAACCTCCGAATGGCGGAATCAAAATCCGCTGCCTTACCACTTGGCTACGCCCCAAAGCGGGCTGGACCATACTTGCGCAAACGGGACAGATCAATTGCCGCAATCTTCGTTTCGCCGCTCGTGCGCGTGACCTCTCGATCTCATCCCGCAACCTCAATCGCACAACGCCGGCGGCGGTTGCCGCCGTGGAAAGCGCGGCGTTATCTACCTGTCCTGTCAACAGCGCGCAAAACGCGATTTGAACTCTTCGGCGCCGTCCCGCGCCAGAAAATGGGGAAACTTCGCCGCGATGGCATTCGGCCTCGGCCCGGGAGCGCTCATTGCGGTTGCGAAGGCATTGCCCCGTGCGCTGCATTGGCGCCAAGCTCCCAAAACGATATTATCACATCACGATCCGCTGTTGCGGGCGCAATGTCCATCCCGCTGGCGCAATGCGCCTGCGCCCAAGCCAGCCTCGCCAAGATCAGCGACCGGCCGCAATAACTCACGATTTCCCTGTCTCTCATTTTGGCCTCGGCAGTACGATCCTGCGTTCGAACTGCTGCGGGATCGACTCTGCGTCCCAACGTCAGAGTGACATCCAATTGAGTCGTCTGGCCGACGCTTATTGAACGAAGGTCACAGAACGCAACCGCTTTGCCTTATTCCGCTGCAAAGCGGACATCGCCGGCCCCCTTAAAATGCGATTATAAGCTGGTGAGAGAGCGCTCGCGGCCGGCGCCATTCATCCTGCGTTCACCTTGAGTCAGGCAGTTATGCAGCCGGTTGTTCTGGGGGAAATCTTCAAAATCGGTCCGGCCCTTTCCTTGACCCCGAAAGGGGGTGCGGGCGTGCGCTCTATTGGATATCGGCGACAAATGGTCGACTATGCGCATTCCTTTGGTGTCCGCACCTTTAAGGTCCGCACCTTTAATGCCAGCACCTTTGACGCCGCCGCCTTTGACGGCCGCACCGTCGGCGCCGATCCCTTTGATACCGCCGACACCGGCACGCTGAGACCGGATTCGGCATCGCGGCGGCCGCAACTGCCAGCCATATGCGATCGGGGCAGCGAATCACAAATCCTCGACTTCTCCAGCGGGCAGATTGCCGGCTTGTTCGTGGTGTTCGCCTTCATCTCGGCCGTTCCGGTTCTGCTTCATCCGTTGCCGCCGATTTCGGACTACATCAATCATCTGTCACGCATGCACGTGATTGCCGCGATCGGTAGCGATTCTGACCTCGCGCGTTTTTATCAAGTCAATTGGGAGGTCATTCCCAACCTGATGATGGATATGATCCTGCCTGTGCTGGTGCGGATCATGAGCATCTACACGGCGGGGCAGGCATATATGATCGCGAGCTTCGTGCTCATCCTGTCGGGCACGTTCGCGCTTAATCGGCAGCTCCATGGGCGTTGGTCGGTGCTGCCGCTGGCGGCGTTTCCGCTGCTCTACAATTACGTGTTTCTCGTCGGCACAATGAACTATGTGACCGGCATCGGGCTTTCGCTGTGGGCTCTGGTGGCGTGGATCGCGTTGCGCGAGCGCCATTTGCTATCGCGGTTGACCGTCTCCGCCGCGTTCGTCGCCGCCTTGTTTTTCTGCCACTTGTATGCGCTCGGCATCTACGGGCTTGGCTTGCTGGCGTTCGAGCTGCGCCGGCTGTGGGCGGGGGGCGCGAATGGCGGCCGGAACCGGAGTCTCCTGCCTACCCCCTCTTGCAAGCGAGCGGGGGCAGGGAGGGGGGCGGCACGACTGATCGATTTCGTTGCGACCGGCCTTCCGTTCCTGCCGGTGCTGCCGCTGCTGATGATGAGTCCGACCTGGGGACTGCGCAGCGACATCAGTTGGGAGTGGGCCGGCAAGGTCGACGGTCTGCTCGATGTCATCAATGTCTATTCCGGCGCGGTGGCCGCGCTGCTTGCGGCGCTCATGGCGACCGGCGCGGGCTTTGCCCTTTACCACCGTGCGCTGAGGATCCACCCCTTCGGATTGGTGCTGCTCGTCGTCGGCGCCGTCGTGTATGCGGCGTTGCCGCGCGTCGCCTTCGATACCTACATGGCGGATGTGCGGCTGCCGATCGCGCTTGCCTTCATGGTGATCGCCGGCGCGCAGCTTGATCTTCGCCGCCTTGATCTTCATCGCCTCGGCGTGCGCCCTGCCCGCGTCCGGCAGGGCGTGGCTGCGGTTCTATTCCTGCTTCTGGCTGTTCGCGTGCTGGAAGTTCAGACCGTGTGGGCTGCGCTGTCGCCTGGTGAGGCCGCGTTTCGCGAGTCGGTCGCGCAGATTGATCGCGGCGCCAAAGTCATGGTGGCTTACGCGGACCCTGACGGCGGCGACAATGTGCTCAATCTCGGCCTTGTTCACGCCGCCTGCCTCGCCGTCATCGAGCGGTCCGCCCTGGTGACGACGGTGTTTACCGTGGTGGGCAAGCAGATTCTGCACGTCCGCGCCGATTATCGCGACCGCGTCGACACGCACGATGGCACACCGCCGACGATCGAAAACCTGCTGCGCGTGGCCAACCAGGATGCGACCGGAAACGATTATTGGCAGCGGTGGACTACGGATTACGATTACCTCTACGTGCTCTTCACCGACGCCCGTTATGAGAATCCCGATCCGGCGCGCCTTACTCCGGTTTTCACCGGCGACAAGTTCGTGCTTTATCGCATCGAGAGCGCACAGATCGCCGACGCCGGCAAATCCACGCGATGATCGCTCAGGGTGGGCAAAATCGCCCTGTGGCGGAGTGCCTCTTGTGCCGCCGGCGTGGCGGGCGATTTTGCCCACGCTGTCCGCGGCTAACCGCGGGAAGGGCGGACCGTGGGCAACGCGCCGGCAAAGCTTGCGCCCGACTGGCGAGCCACTGCACCGGCGCGTTGTCCACTCTAGCGCAACCTATCCTGCGGCGCCGACCCTCAGGGCTTCACTGACCGCCCCTGCTGATCCCGGAGGAATGCGATGAGCAGTTCGCGCACCTGCTCGGGCTGTTCCTGCTGAACCCAGTGTCCGGCGCCATCCAGCAGATGGAAGCCGACCATCCGGGTGCAGGCGCTGCGCTGCATTGTTTCCGCAGCGCCCGGCGTCTGATACACGCCCCAGTCGCTCTTTCCGGCAATGAAGATCGACGGCACGTCGATGGTGCGGCCCGAGAAGGTCTGCAGCTCCGCAATGGTCTTGGGGTCGCTGCCGCGCCGGACCCGATAGCCTTGCAGGGCCCCGGTAAAGCCGGTCCGGCTGTATTCGGTCACGTAGACATCAAGCTCGGCCTCGGTCAGCCACTTGCACGCTGCAATTTCCGCGGCGGACGGCATCTCAGCCGCCACCGTCTCGGCCATTCCCTTGTCCTTGTCCATCACGTAGTAGGTGGGGATCTTCGCCATTTCCTCGGCGGTGCGCGCCTTGAGCGGAAACGGCTTGTTGCCCTTCCAGTCAGCGCTCTTGTAGTGGTAATAGGCGCGCAGGAAGGCATGCAGGCCCTGCGGGGCATGCAGCATGTTGTCGTTGGCGCCGCGGGTGCGCTGATAATTCTGGTAATACTTGCGCGGACGATCGAGTTTTGCCAGTTCGGCATCGAGTTCGTCGTCGGTTGGCGCCGGGCGCGGCGGGGCGGCGCCGTTTGCGGTGTTGAACGGCAGGCTCGGCGCACCGGCGAAGGGCGAACTCATGAGCGCCAGCGAGCGGAAGATGTCGGGCCGAATAAGGGCTGACCACGCGGCGACCGGCGCGCCGGCATCATGCCCGGCGACGGCGGCCACCTGCCTGTAGCCGAGCGCATAGACAAGAGCGATGGCGTCCCGAACCATGTTGAGCGTGCGAAACGGGTCCGGATCGGCGTCGTAGGAATCGTCCCAGCCGAGGGTGCGGCCGTAGCCGCGCTGGTCGGGCGCGATCACGTGATAACCGGCTGCGGCCAGCGGCAGCATCACCTTGCGCCAGCTGTAGGCGAGTTCCGGGAAACCGTGCAGCAGCAGCACGGCGGGTCGGCCGGGCTCGTCAAACCCGGCCTCCAGCATATGCACCGTCAAGCCGTTGACGTTCGCCACAGTGCGGGAGCGAATGCCTGCGGGCAGCGTGCCGTTGCCATAGGGCGGAAGGCTCGCGAGATCGGTGCGCACGATGGCGCCGCGCGCGGCGCTTTTCGAGAGCGCAAGACCTGCCGCCGCCGACGCCGCAATGAAGACGCGGCGCGATACGCCTGAGTCTTTGGCATTCTCTTTGCAGTCAGGTGTCGGATGCGCGGTCATTCTTGTCCCTCCAGTTTGATTGCCAAATTGAGTCTGCGATACCGGAAATTGCGGCGGACTCCGATCAGGGCGAGCGCTTTGGCGTCGCCCGGTCGTGGCCGGGCTTGCCCCTGAGCTTGTCCCGGCCACCTCGCTTATTCTTGCCGTCTGCCTTAACATCCAGGGTCGCCAGGACAAGTCTGGCGCTGACGCCGGTGCTGTGATTCGACCCGATCGAAAACCGCTGACGTTATCGCAGGCAACGCCACCTCTATCCAGCGCACGTTCGTTCGCGTAATCTAGCCAAAGTTGCCCGCGAAGCGGAAGCGTCGGAGAACTTTGCGCAGCGGGCGGACGGCGGCTGGAGGAAACACCATGATTGCTGCTCGCAAGCGGCCTCAAGCGCCGCTCGATGCCGTCGTTCGGCGCCTCGTGGTCTTGCGCATTTTGGCGTCCTCCCTTGCCGCCTTCCTGCTCGCAGCCGCGACCCATTCGCCAGCCCGAGCCCAGGTGACCGGCGACGCCGTCTATGGCGTGACCGCGCTCGACGTCGCGCCGAGCGCTGCGGCACAAGGTGTGGCGCTGCTCCGCCAATATCGCGACGCTGCGCTCAAGCAGCCTGGCAACATGGGGGTTACGCTCCTCCAGGAGTTGGACTGGCCCAATCGCTTTGTGATCTATGAAAGCTGGAAGGACCAGTCGGCTTACGAGGCCAACGAAAAGGCGCCCCACACGGTCGCGCTGCGCGACCAGCTCAAGCCCATTGCCGGCGCTCCCTACGATCGCCGGGAGTACCAGGCGATCGCGGTCGGGCCGTCACAGCCGGCAGCAGGGCCGGACACCATCTACATGCAATTGCATCTCGACGTGTTTCCGCCCGGCATCGAGCCGACCTTGGCGGCCGCGAAAGCAGTCGCGGAGGCCGCGCGCAAAGGCGAAGGCAACCTGCGCTACGACGTGGTGAAATCGGTCAAGCCGCCGCAGAGCCACACCACGTTCCTCGCCGCCTGGCGCGACCGCAGGGCGTTTGATGCCTATGAGAGTTCCGCCGATGCGCGCCGGTTTCGCGACACCGTGGGGCCGCTGCTTGGCTCGCCGTTCGACGATCGGCTCTACCTGCCAATCAACTGAGACCGCCCGGAGGACATCGCCATGCGAGCCATTTCAGCGGAGGCATCGAGGCATTCGCTCGTCCGTACGCTCCGCCGCAAGCCGCGGAGAGTAGGGTGGGGGCGCTCTGCTGCAAGCTCCCTCATGGTTGCAGCCGCCATTGCAGCCGCGCCGGCTGTGCGCGCCCAGAGCGGCAGCGACGCGGTTTTTGCCGTGACTTATCTCGATGTTGACGCGGGCGCGGCGCCGCAGGGCGTCGAACTCATCAAGAAATATCGCGATGAAAGCCGTCGGGAAGCCGCGAATCTGGAGTTCACGATCCTGCAGGAGACGAACCGGCCGAACCGCTTTGTCATCATGGAGGGCTGGCGAGACCGCGCCGCCTTCGATGCCCACGACAAGGGCACCGCCAAGGCAGCATTCGAAGGCGCACTCAAGCCGATCCGCAACAGTCCGCCGGATCGCAAGATGCTGCAGCCCTTCGCCAATTTGCCGGCGCAGCGCATCGAGCCCGGCGCGCTCTACATGGTGGAGCACGTGGATTTCATGGGCGGCGACCCCGCCGTGGCCGCCGCCGCGGGGCCGCTCGTAAAGGCGCTGGCCGAGGCGAGCCAGAAGGAGGCGGGCGCGCTCCGTTATGACATCTACCGGATGCCGCCGCCGCGCATCAATCACTATGAGGTGGTCGCCGCGTGGAAGGACGCGAAAGCCTTCGATGCCCATGAAACCGCCGCCCATACGCTGGAATTCCGCGCCGCCACTGCCCAGGATGGGCGCGTCAGACGGGCCAATCTCTACGACCAGCGCCGGTACAAGGCGCTGTGAGGCGACCTGCCCCCTTCTCCCCGCTTGCGGGGAGAGGGAGCCCTCTCTACTGGCACAGTGCGTAGCCCGGATTGAGCGCCTGAGAAACCCGGGAGCAGTATTGCCTGTTAATTGGGAGTCGCCGATTTCGCGGAGTTTATCATCGGGCCGGCCGAAGGCTGGAACCCGGTGGCTCAATCCGGGCTGCAGGACCGCAGGATGGGTTGAGCGATAGCGAAACCCATCAGGGCTGTGCCCCGAGGATCCGCGGATGGCGGGTTTCGCTGCGCTCAACCCACCCTACGAAACTCAATGCCCCGTCGCCAGCGCGGCCAGTCTCGCCGGGTCCTCGGGCAACGCGTTGCCGCGCCACACCACATGCAGGTCGGGACGCACGAGAATGAGATCGCAGCCGTAAACGTCGCGGGCGCGCTGGTCCGGCAGGTCGAGGACAGCATAGGGCGCACCGTAGGCCGCGAAAGCGCGGCCGAGAGCCCGGACGTCGCCGCTGCCGGCGAAACGCAACAACGCGTAGCCGTGGCCATAGCCGATCCGGTCCTGCACCGCCGTTCCGTCTTCGAGCCAGACATGCGGCAGCCGCACGCCCGGATAAGTACTGGGCACGTAGTCAATGAAGTTGTGGTCCGGTCCTTCGCCCGCCTCTGCGGCAATCAGCGGCGACCCGATGTAGCGGTAGCCCAGCTCGGCGCCCACCATCTCGTTGGATTTGCGCTGTTCGACGTTGGCGATGCGGGCGAGGTTGGCGCGGGCCTCAGCGCCCTCCGGCGTGTCATCGCAGATATTGGGACGCCACATCGAGCGCCATTTGCGCCGCCCCGCTGCGGCAAAGCGCGCCGCCGCGACATTGCGTTCTCCGACCTGGCGGCGCTCGATCTCATAGGACCTGAGCAGGTTGGGCCCGCCCCAGCCGGCGATCGTGGCGGCGAGTTTCCATGACAGATCGATGGCGTCGCCGCAGCCTGTGTTCATGCCGAGCCCGCCGGTCGGAATCACAAGGTGCACGGCATCGCCGGCGAGGAACACGCGTGAGCCGCTGCCGTAGCGATCGGCGATCAGGAGGTTCTGCCGCCACACGCCGCAATTGATCATCTCGAACGGCAGCGGCATCGCGATGGTCTTGGCAAACTGCGCCACCATGTCGGAGTCCTGCTCCACGACCGCGTGCAACGTGAAGTGCCGCGTCGAATCTTGCAGGATCAGAAACGTATGCTGGGCGTCGGCGACATGGTAATGACGGCCCTTGCCGATCGGGATGCGCTCATAGAGACCATCGCAGCGATAGAGCGCCTGGCGCAGTTCGAGAATGTTGGCCTCGCCCCTAAGGGCGATGCCGAGCTGCTTGCGGATCGGACTTGAGCCGCCATCGCAGCCCGCGAGAAAGAGCGCCGTAAGCTCCGCGGTGCGGCTGCCGCTGCGCAGCCGCGCCGTCACGCTGCCCGGATTTTCGACAAAGTCCAGAAACTCGGTCCCGTAGCGCACCGTCACGCTCGGAAGCGTCTCCGCGAAGGACTTCAGCAATGGCTCCAGCGTGTATTGGGAAATGAGCTGGTAGGGCTCAAGCGGCAGCGACGCATCGGTCGAAGCCGCAATCGTCTTCCTGGCCTCCGCGACCGAGGGATACGGCAGGTGAAGAAGCGGCGGTTCGAGGATCGAGGTGACGATGAAGACATCCATGGGGCAGTGGGCCGGCAGGCCGGCGGCGCGGATGCGGTCCGCGAGCCCCATGCGGCGGAAGATTTCCATGGTGCGGGCATTGCACCGCTCCATCTTAGGAAGGAACTGCGGCGCTTCCTTCTGCTCGACAAGCGTACAGCGCACGCCGCGCAACCCGAGATCGACCGCGAGGGTGAGCCCGACCGGGCCCGCACCCACGATGAGAACCTCGGTGTCGACCATGGGAACCCTCCGGTAACGAAAAGCAACGATAGCAAATGGGAGAGACAGCGGCGCGCCGCCATTCCGTCGCCCGGAATGTCGAGCCTTGTCAATGGCGAGGCTGGCGGAGATGAGGCGACGGGCGAATCAGGTGATCCGCTTCTGGTGACGCCATCGTCGCCAAGTTCATGGCGCTCGAAACCGGGGCGGCTCAAATGAGGTCGCCAATTGCCCCTGATCGACTTGGCCTGTACGGTTGCAGCAGTTTGACTTGCGAACTCACAAGCGCCCCATGCTCGAGCGACCGACCCAGAGCAAAGAGACCACCCGCAAAAGCCGCGCGCCAGCCGACTTCCAGGAGCATCTTGCAAATCTGGAGGCGGCCGGCCTTCTGGTGCGCATCGACCGCGAGGTCAACAAGGATACCGAGCTGCATCCCCTGGTGCGCTGGCAATTCCAGGGCGGCCTCGATGAAGACCAGCGGCGCGCTTTCCTGTTCACCAACGTGGTGGGAGCGGATGGGCGCCGCTTCGACATGCCGGTTGCGGTCGGCGCGCTGTCGGCGTCGGCCCGCATCTACGCGCTCGGCATGGGCTGTGCGGTTGACGACATCGGCAGAGCCTGGACCGAAGCGATCGGGCATCCGGTCCCTCCCGTCACAGCGGCGTCGCCGCCATGCCAGGAAGTGGTCATTGCCGGCGACGATCTGCGCGGTCCCGGCAGCGGGTTGGCCCGCCTGCCGGTGCCGGTTTCCACGCCGGGCTTCGACGCCGCGCCCTATCTCACGGCAACGCTGTGCGTCACCCGGGATCCCGACACCGGCGTGCGCAACATGGGCACCTACCGGGCGCAATTGAAGGCGACCGATCGGCTGGGCGTGCGTATGGCGTCGCGGATCGGCGGCGCCGGCGGCTACCTGCATTGGCAGAAATATCGTGTCCGCAAAGAGCCGATGCCCTGCGCCATCGTGGTCGGCTGCGCCCCGGTGGTAGCCTTCACGGGCCCGCAGAAGCTTGCCATTGACTGCGACGAGATGGGAGTTGCGGGCGCGCTCGCCGGATATCCGATCCGCACCGCGAAGGCCGTCACCGTCGATCTCGAAGTGCCGGCCGACGCCGAGATCGTGATCGAGGGCCTGATTGATCCCGAAGTTCTGGAGCCGGAGGGGCCGTTCGGCGAGAGCCACGGCCATGTCGCGCTCGAAGACTTCAACATGTCCATGCAGGTGACGGCGATCACCCACCGGCGGGCGCCGGTGTTCGTGTCGATCATCAGCCAGGTGACGCCGAGCGAGTCGAGCGTGATCAAGCGCGTTGCCTATGAGCCCATG
Organism: Hyphomicrobiales bacterium; assembly: GCA_021323775.1. Taxonomy (GTDB): domain Bacteria; phylum Pseudomonadota; class Alphaproteobacteria; order Rhizobiales; family Xanthobacteraceae; genus JAJPKK01. Next base: position 34,078 of record JAJPKK010000095.1, on the reverse strand, counting down.
TTTCTCGTGCACCTGCGCGACGCCCTGTCGGTGAAGGGCATCCGCAAAGTCGTGCTGCACGAGCCGCTGAGCAATATCCGCCCCGTCATATTTCTGCAGTTTGCGCGCGGCACGCCGCAAAGCGAGGTCTGGCGCGGGCTCAACGGCGCCTCCGTCCTCAAGGCCGATTGCGGCAAGATCGTCATTGCGGTGAGCGAGGATGTCGATCCGCGCAACGCCGACGCGGTGTTCTGGTCGCTGGCGTACCGGGCGCACATGGGCGACGATGTTCATGTGGTGCCTCACCGCTCCGGCGGGCACGGCCCAAAAACGGGACGGCGCAGCGGCGATTCGACGCTTTTGATCGACGCCACATTGAAAGCCCCGATGCCGCCGCTGGCGCTGCCGGCACGGCCATATATGGAACGGGCGCGCGCCATGTGGGAGGAACTGGGACTGCCGCCACTCAGGCCGCAGCCGCCGTGGCATGGCTATTCGCTGGGCGAATGGGATGAAGCGTGGGAGCGCTTTGCTGTGCGCGCCGTGGCGGGCTGCTGGGAGGAGAACGGGGTCGAAACCTTCGCCCGGCGGCGGGGCGGGCTTCAGCCTGAGACGCCGGTGCGGGAGGCGGAGGGGAAGTGAGCAAAGTTGTGCGAGGCGAGCCTGTGCAAGCTTAGTTCAGCTCGATGGCTCGCCGGTCATCAATCGCGCTGTGACCGTCGTGCAACGGAATGTCCGGGCATTGCGGGATGACATGACCGTGCTCACGGCAATCGTGGTGCGCCTCGACGGTTCGCACACGAGCTTGCTGCAGAAGCTTCACGCGACCCACACGCAGATTGTCCGCATGAACAACCGCATCAACGCGCTTGAGAATTCCTCGCTGGCGCATTGAAGCGCTCGGTGCGTCACATTCCCTGCTCCCTCCCTCACCCTGCCCGGCAAGCGCGGGAGGGTGAGGTTCGACCGCGAACGGCGACTCAGCCCTAACCCGGCGGCTCCTCTTCTTCATCCGCCGTAAGGATCGTAACAATCCGGCTTGCCACCCCCTTCAGCGGCACCGGCCCGAACACGTCGCGGTCGCCGCCTAGCCAGACGGAAGCCTCTTCAACATCCGCGATTGTCGGCCGGAGTTCCAGGATCGGCAGCATCTTGGTTTCGTCGAGGTTGCCGAGGATTCTCGCGACATCGTCACTCGTCGCGAACTCATGCTTCCCGGCATCGGCTGAATGGCGCTGTTGCATCATCTTCTCTCATCCGCGTGACATTGGGGGCGTTTTGATGCGACGAAGCCGCAGAGGGGAACTCCCCTCCGCTACCCGCATGCTGCGAGCGTCTTCCGGCGAACGCCGCGCTAACCTCGTTCAGCATCCTTTCTTCCTGCCCTGTATAACGCGATGAAAAATGAAACGGCTCGACGCGGCGCACTTTGGCGTCGCGCGCGATGGTTCCGGCCGCCGCCGTGGTCAGATGCGACCGCTCGGCGGCTAATTCCGCGTCCGCTTGCGTAAACGCAGCCTCGATGAACAAGAGATCCGCGTTTCGAGCGAGGCTGATGATCGCCGTGCGGTTGGCAGCGGTGTCGGCTACGTCGGTCACGTAGGCGATTTTTTGACCAGGCGTGACCGTCAGCACGCTCCTCAATGCGGCAAGCGGCATCTCGCGGGGCTGGGAGAAGCTCCGCCCCGCGGGAACCCGGACCAAATGGTGAGCTGGCCTGCCCTCCATCACCGCGTGCTTCAGTTCGCGCAGCCAAGGTCCAACGGGCAGGCCCAACTCGTCAAGCCGCGGCTTCCAGACGTTGACGTGAGCCACTTCCTGGATGGCGAAAGCCAGACAGGGCGTGCGATGTTCCAGGATCGCGGCCGACACCCGAAAGGTCGGCTGGCTGCAGATCGCCGCCTCTGCAATGGCCCTGGGGCCGATCGGCTCCGCCGCAAAGGCATTTCTGAGCCGGAACAGCGCAACGCGGCTCTCGCAGGATGATGCGACCTCGGTCACGACAAAAACGAGGTCCGACTCGTAACGGTTTGCCAGATTCCAGCGGTAAGCCTGAAGCTTATGATGCACCTGTTCGATGAACCCGACTGGCCCATAGAGCGCGAGCGTTTTGTCCCGGCCGACCAGGAGCCTCAGCAGGCGGTCGAAGCCGATGAAATGGTCGATATGCGTATGCGACACGAACACGTGGTCGAGGCGCTGGACCTTTCGCGGCGGCAACGGCGTAATATCGCCGAGGTCGAAGAGGATCGCGCGTTTCTCGAACAGCGTTTCAACGTAAAGCGCCGGGTCGCCAGATCGGCCATTTACCAGCGTCGGGTGCAGAAGTGGCCGCATGATGCAGCATAGGACCTCATTCTCTCACCCTCGATTTATTTCAATCTGAATGGAACGCAACCGCGTTGATGCCTCTCAGGAAAGGGAACCGCAGGCTCTGGCAATAGTTGCCAAAGTCCCGACCCGTTGGTGAGCCCCGACACGGGGTCCGAATTCATGGCAGAAGGTCAACATACGGACATGGTTCCGGCTGGATCAGGCTCCAAGCAGCCAGCCTCCTCGCCAGTCATTCGGCTGTTCCTGTGCGGCGACGTCATGATCGGCCGGGGAATTGACCAGGTGCTGGGGCATCCCTGTGATCCGACCTTGCATGAGGGTTACGTCCATTCGGCCATAGAATACGTTGATCTCGCCGAGGCAGCAAATGGGCCAATTCCACGGCATGTCGATCCTGCGTATGTATGGGGCGCAGCTCTTGACGAATGGAGCCGCGCGCCGCCGGACGGCCGCATCGTCAATCTCGAAACGAGCGTCACCCGCAGCGACGAGTTCATCCCGAAGGGCATCAATTACCGGGTGAGTCCCGATAATGCAGCGTGCTTGGCCGCGGCCGCGATTGACTGCTGCGTTTTGGCCAACAATCACGTTCTCGACTGGGGCCATGACGGATTGAAAGAGACGCTGGCGACACTGGCGCATCTGGGCATCAAGACGGCGGGCGCCGGCCGAAATTTCGATGAAGCGGCGGCGCCGGCTGTGCTGGATTTTCACCGCAAAGGCCGCGTGCTTGTCTTTTCGCTCGCATGCCCTTCCAGCGGCGTTTCACGGAGCTGGGCCGCGACTGCCGAGCGACCGGGCGTTAATTTTCTCGGCGATCTTTCGCCGGCCGGCGCGGTGCGCATCGCCACAGAGATTGAGCGTGCGCACCAGCCGGGCGATGTCATCCTGGTTTCGATCCATTGGGGTCCGAACTGGGGCTATGAGGTTGCGGAAGCCGAGCGCCGATTTGCGCACGCGCTGATCGACAACGCCGACGTCTCCATTGTTCACGGTCACTCCTCGCATCATGCCAAGGGCATCGAGGTCTACGGCAACCGGCTCATCCTTTATGGATGCGGCGACTTCCTGAACGACTACGAGGGCATCCGCGGCTATGAGGCGTACCGGGATGATTTGGCCTTGATGTATTTCGCCGGCATCGACGCGGCGAGCGCGAATGTTGTCAGCGTTGAAATCGTTCCTCTTCAGATCCGGAATTTTCGGCTTGTACGACCGTCGCGCCGGGATGTTGAATGGCTGCAACGGACGTTGGACCGGGAATGCAGGAGGTTGGGGCCAAGGGTTTCGCTGGAGGAGACGGGTCGGCTTGTCTTGTCCTGGAACAAGTCCTCCGAATCGCTGCTTCATCGCCATCAATAGGCGCGGGGTCCGGCGGCCATTTTTATGGCTTGCCGGAGGCTCGACTAACCCGGATCGAGCGGGCGCAGCCCGGAAGCGAAGCTCCGGGGCGGCGCTGCCTCACGGATTGGCCGAGCCCGGGTTTGGCTTGCGCCCGCCCTCGATCTGCATGCGCGAGGAGCGAATTTTTGCCAGCTTCGGAACGTCTTGCCGCGTCGCGAGTTTCCGGCGCGCAGCTCCTCTGCCGTCAGCGCGGAGCGTCGCAATTGAAATCCGGCCAAGGGAAGACCAAGTCAGACGGGAAATAATCTCGGCGAACGCGATATGCATGGTGACGGGCCGGGCGCTTGGCCGGGTCGCGGCGGCGTTGGAGTTCAATTTGCCCGCGCCCGCCATGCAAACTGGAGCGACAGGATGAATCTCGATCCTTTGTTGCTGTCGCGGCTGCAGTTCGTTTGGGTCATCGCCTGGCACATCCTTCTGCCGGCCTTCACGGTCGGCCTCGCGTCTTACATATGCGTTCTGGAAGGGCTGCATTTCGCTACCGGGCGCGAGATCTACTTCCGGCTTTCGACGTTCTGGATCAAGATCTTCGCCGTGTCGTTCGGCATGGGCGTGGTGTCGGGCATTGTCATGCCGTTCCAGTTCGGCACCAACTGGAGCCGGTTCTCCGACGCGACTGCCAACGTTCTCTCGCCGCTCCTCGCCTATGAAGGGTTGACGGCATTCTTCCTGGAGTCGGCCTTTCTTGGCGTGCTGCTCTTCGGCCGCAAGCTGGTGCCGCGTTGGGCGCATTTCGTCGCGGCGCTCATGGTGGCCTTCGGCACGCTCTTCTCCTCGTTTTGGATCCTCGCAACCAACAGCTGGATGCAAACGCCGGCCGGCTATGACATTGCCGATGGTCGATTCTTTCCAGGCGACTGGCTGCAGATCATCTTCAGCCCGTCCTTCCCGTATCGCCTCGCCCATACGGTCGTCGCCTTCTACATCACCACGGGTTTCGTCGTTGCCGGCGTCGCTGCCTATTACCTGCGGCGTCGACGTTTTGTGGACGAAGCGCGCACCATGCTGTCGATGACGCTGTGGCTGCTCACGGTTCTGGTCCCGGTTCAGATATTCCTCGGCGATCAGCATGGCCTCAATACGCTCGAATATCAACCGGCGAAGCTGGCGGCGATTGAGGCGCATTGGAATACGCAAAATCGCGTCGAGCTTAATCTGTTCGCGATTCCAGACGAGGCGGCTGAAACGAACCACTACGTGCTGTCCGTCCCGGTCCTCGGCAGTCTCATCCTCACCCATGATCCGAATGGCGCCGTGCGCGGCCTCAAAGATTGGCCGCGCGCCGACCGTCCCCCGGTCGCCATTCCATTTTTTGCGTTCCGGGCGATGGTCGGGATCGGCTTGCTGATGCTCGCGCTGATCGCCGCAAGCTGGTGGTTGCGGGCGCGCCGGCGCTTGTTCGATACAACCTGGTTCTTGTGGAGCTGCATGCTCGCGTCTCCGCTCGGCTTTCTAGCGGTGCTGGCCGGCTGGGCCACAACCGAAGTCGGCCGCCAGCCCTGGACGGTATACGGACTGCTGCGCACAGCGGATTCGGTGTCTCCCTCTCTGACTGGCTTCGACGTGGTCCTCTCATTGATCGGCTTCGCCGTCGTCTATCTGATCATGTTTCCGGTCGGCGTCGCATTGATGGCGAGGCTCGCGAGGAGCGGCCCGGTCGAGCCCGCCGTTGAACCCGACGCCGTTGAGGCTGGCCGGCCGCAGCGGCCGGTGCAGGCGCTGCCATCCTCCGAAGAGAGGATTTCCTCATGACACCACCGGTTCTCGACTTCGTGCCCCTGTGGACGATCATTCTTGGCTTCGGCGTGTTCTTCTATGTCTTGCTGGACGGTTTCGATCTCGGGGTCGGGATGCTCTATGGGTTTGCGCCGGATCTGCCGTCACGCAACCTTGTCATGAATTCGGTGGCGCCGGTCTGGGACGGCAACGAGACCTGGCTTGTGCTTGGCGGCGTTGGACTTTTGGCAGCGTTCCCGCTGGCCTTCGTCATCATCCTGCCCGCCGTCTATTTTCCGATCCTGATTATGCTGCTCGCGCTCATCTTTCGCGGCGTCGCCTTCGAATTCCGCTACCGGGACGCTGAGCATCGAACCTTCTGGGATCACGCGTTCTGCTATGGCTCTGCCATCGCGACCTTCGCTCAGGGAATTGTGCTTGGCGCCTTCATTCAGGGTTTTCATACGGAGGGGCGCGAGTTTGCCGGCAGCTCGTTCGATTGCTTCACGCCCTTCTCGATGTTTACCGGGATGGCCCTGACCTTCGGCTACGGCCTGCTTGGCGCGGGCTGGCTGGTGCTCAAGACGCAAGGCGAGCTCCAGGATTGGGCGCGGCAGTTGGGACGCGGCTGCTTGGTCGGCGTCCTTATTGCAATTGCCGTGGTGAGCTTGTGGACGCCATTGATGCAGCCAAGTATCGCCCAGCGCTGGTTCTCGTGGCCCAACGTCGTCTTTCTCTCGCCGGTTCCGATCATCACCGCCATGCTGGCTCTGTGGGAGTGGCATTCACTGAGAGGCCGGTCGGAGGTGGCGCCGTTTGCCGGCGCAATCGGCCTCTTCGTTATGTCCTACATCGGGATTGCCATAAGTCTTTGGCCGATGATCGTGCCGTATCAATTTACGCTGTGGGAAGCCGCATCATCGGCGAGCACGCAGGCTTTCCTTCTGGTCGGCACCCTTTTTCTGCTGCCGATCATCCTCATGTACACGGGCTGGTCCTACTGGGTGTTTCGCGGCAAGGTCCGCGGCGACATCGGCTACCACTGACGATGCGAACTGCGCCGGAGCCGGCGCCTTGCGCGGCGATTCAGCTTAAGAATCCTTCCGCCATCGCCGCGGCGTCGCGGCCGGGACACCGCTCGGCGCAAGGCGCCGGTTGCGCTCATAGTATCCCGGAGGATAGGATATCGTCGCTGCATTATTGCAGCGCACTCACGCTTGTCAACTGGATACGCCTTGGTATCCTCACCAGCAGGATAGGATAAATGAAGGCCGAAGCACGCATCCACGAAAGCCATTCGGATATCGTCAAGCGGCTCAGGCGGGCGGAAGGCCATATTCGGCGAGTGATTTTGATGTTCGAGGAAAGTAGACCATGCCTTGACCTTGCCCAGCAGCTTCATGCGGTTGAGAAGGCCATTGCGGAGGCGAAAAGGCAGCTTATCCATGATCACGTCGATCATTGCCTTGACGCAGCCGCAAACGGACGGGGCAAACCGGCGCGTGCGGTGGTGAGCGAGTTCAAGGCTATCTCTCGATATCTTTGATTTTTTTGCCGGCGCCGCCCCGTTTTGCTGCCCGCATTTAAGCGGCCAATGAAGGCGCTTGTCATGAAAGGCGCTTCGATTGCATGGATTTAGGATGATCGGCCGCCTGTCAGTCTTGATCGGCGCCGTTGCCGCAGGGTTTGCCCTGGCGAGCCTCTTCCCCGAATTGCCGCAGCGGATGCGAACGGCCGCCGGCTTGTCTCCGGATTCCGCTTCAAGAGCGCAGGCGCCTGCGGAAAGCGGAAAATCCAGCGCCGAGGCCGGAGCTGGCCCGCAAGGCGTCGTCAGGCTCAGTGAGGACGAGGCCAAATCAGCGGGCGTCGAATCCGCAGCCGCGCAGGCCGGCGCGATCGTTCGCCGCATTGTCGTTCCGGGCGCGATCATTCCGCAGGCGGACCGGATTGCGCACGTCGCCGTGAGGGTGTGGGGCACTGTCGCGGAGCTGCGAAAGAAAGTGGGCGACCCGGTCGCCGCCAACGAAGTGCTGGCCGTTCTCGAGAGTCGCGAATTTGCGGATGCAAAAAGCGAATATCTCGCGGCGCGATTGGCCAACGAGCTGCAGCAGGACCTGTTCGAGCGGGAAAAGGCGCTCTGGGACAAGAAGATTTCGACTGAACAGCAGTTCCTGCGCGCCCGCAACCAGGCCGCAAACGCCAAGATGAGAAACGACATAACGAGGCAAAAGCTGTTTGCCCTGGGCCTGACTGAAACTGAAATCGCGAATTTGCCCAACGAGTCGGAAGCCTTTCTGCGCCGCCAAGAGGTTCGCTCGCCGATCGCCGGACGCGTGGTAGACCGCAAGGTCGACCTCGGTGCGGTGGTCGGACGCGACGACTTGGAAACGGAGCTGTTCGTCGTCGCCGACCTTGATGCGGTCTGGGTGGATCTGGCCATCAGCCCGGCCGACCTGCCTTTGATCAGAGAAGGACAGCCGGTGTCGATTACGACCCGCGACATCGCCGCAAAGGTTGAGGGCGAAATCGTATTTATCGGCCCGATGCTCGATAAGGGCAGCCGCTCCGCGCATGCAGTGGCGCAGATAGCGAACCACGACGGCATGTGGCGGCCGGGCTCCTTCGTCACCGCTGCGATTGCCATCGAGGAACGGCCGGTCGCGCTTGCGGTCCCGACGAGCGCGGTTCAGAACATCGGCGCCGCAACCATCGTCTTTGTGGCGATCCCCGGGGGCTTTCAGAAGCGCCAAGTGACCCTCGGTCAAAGCGATGAGCGAGCGGCGGAGGTGTTGTCCGGGCTGCGCCCCGGCGAGATGATCGCCGTCGCCAACACATTCCTCCTCAAAGCCGAGCTTCTGAAGGCCCTGGCCGAGGATTGACGGGCGATGATCGAACGCATCCTTGCTTCATCCGTCCGAAATCGCTGGCTCGTCCTGCTGCTGACAGCGGCAGCCGCTGTATCGGGCGTGTGGTCGCTGACCAAGCTGCCTATCGACGCGGTCCCCGACATCACGAACGTCCAGGTCCAGATCAACGCCTTCGCTCCGGCCTTGTCGCCTTTGGAAATCGAAAAGCAGGTGACTTTTCCGATCGAAGTTGCGCTCGCCGGCATATCGGGTCTCGAAAACACCTGGTCCTTTTCACGCAATGGATTTGCCCAGGTCACCGCCGTTTTCACCGACAGGACGGACATCTATTTTGCGCGCCAGCAGGCGGCTGAACGCCTGACGACAGCAAAGCCGAACCTGCCGCCCAATGTCGACGTCATGATGGGCCCGATCTCGACCGGGCTCGGCGAGGTCTACTGGTGGTCCGTCGAATACGATCCGCCTTCCGAAGCTGCCCTTGCGCGCAACGGCGAGCCTGGTTGGCAGAGCGACGGGACATACCTCACCCCTGAAGGGGAGCGCCTCTCCGACGATTTGCAGCGCCTCACTTATCTCCGCACGGTGCAGGACTGGATCATTCGTCCGCAGATGAAGACCGTGCCGGGTATTGCCGGCGCGGACGCCATCGGGGGGTATGTCAAGCAGTACCGGATCGAACCGCACCCGGCGCGCCTGGTCGGATACGGCATTTCTCTCGACGAGATCGTCAGCGCGATCCAAGCAAACAACAATAGCCGTGGCGCAAATTACATCGTACGCAACGGCGAAGGCTATGTGGTGCGCACCAACGGCCTAATCACGCGTCTCAGCGAAATCGAGGAGATCGCCGTCGCCACCCGCGGCGGCGTCCCGGTGCGCGTAAAGGACGTGGCTAAGGTGACGGTGGGCCGAGAACTGCGGACAGGCAGCGCAAGTGTGAACGGACGCGAGGTGGTGCTGGGCACCGCCCTCATGCTTGTTGGCGGCAACAGCCGGACCGTATCGGCGGCGGCCGCCGCCAAGATCAAGGACATCAATCGGACGCTTCCGCCCGGCATCCGGGCACGGACGATGCTCAGTCGCACCGAACTCGTCGATGCGACCGTGCAAACGGTGGCGAGCAATCTCTTGCTCGGCGCGCTGCTCGTCATCCTCGTGCTGTTTCTGATGCTGGGCAATTTCCGCGCCGCCCTCATCACCGCGATGGTCATTCCGATCACGATGCTGATCACCGCGACGGGCATGCTTGCGGGCAAGCTGAGCGCCAATCTGATGAGCCTCGGCGCGCTTGACTTCGGACTGATCGTGGACGGCGCCATCATCATCGCGGAGAACAGTCTGCGACATCTTTCGGAACAGCGCCAAGCGCTGCTCCGCAGGCTGACGGCGAGGGAGCGCCTGGAGATCGTCGCAGAATCCGCCCGCGAGGTGATCCAGCCGACCATCTACGGACAGGCTGTCATTGTCTTGGTCTACGTCCCGCTGCTTGGATTTAGCGGAGTTGAAGGAAAGACATTCCTGCCGATGGCGCTTACGGTCATCATTGCGCTCGCCACTGCGTTCATTTTGTCGTTGACCTTCGTGCCCGCCATGCTCGCCATCGCTGTCAGCGGCAATGTGCGGGAACGGGAGAATCGTCCTGTTCAGGCGCTGAAAGCCGCCTATCGACCCCTGCTGGCGAAAGTTGTCGAGACCCCCGCGCCGATTATCGCAGCCGCCATCGTCTTGACCGCGAGCGCGGCATGGCTGTTCACCCGGCTTGGCCGGGAATTCGTGCCCATATTGGACGAAAAAAACATCGTCATGGAGGTGAAGCGCATTCCGAGCACCTCGCTCGCGCAGTCGCAAGCAATGCAATTCGCCAACGAAGAACTGATCAGCAGGCTCCCGCAGGTCGCTTTTGTCTTTTCGCGAAGCGGCACGCCGGATTTGGCCGCCGATCCGATGCCGCCAAGCGCAACCGATACTTATATCATCCTGAAGCCTCGGGCCGAATGGCCAGATCCCGACTTGGCCAAGGACGACCTGATCCGCGAAATCTCCGAAAAGGCATCGCGGCTGCCCGGAAACAAGTTCGATTTTTCACAGCCCATCCAGATGCGTTTCAACGAGTTGATCGCGGGCGTGAAAGAGGACCTTGCCATCAAGGTATTTGGAGATGAATTCGAGCCGATGCGCCGCGCAGCCAACCAGATCGCAGGCATTCTTGGCGGCATTCGGGGCGCTGCGGAGGTCAAGGTGGAGGACGTAACCGGGATGCCCGTCCTGGAGATTGACGTCGACAAACGCGAGATCGCGAGGCGCGGCTTAAGTCTTTCCGCCGTTCAGGACGTCATTGGGATCGCGGTCGGAGGGCGGGAGGCCGGGGTGGTGTTCGAAGGGGACCGCCGCTTTCAGATTGTCGTCCGTCTCTCGGATGCGGAGCGCAACAACGTCGAGGCGCTCAAGAACCTGCCGGTCGCCCTGCCGGAGACGGCGGCCGGGGCGGGCGCGACGATGGTTCCGTTGCGGCAATTCGCGACCTTTCGTTTTTCCGAAGGCCCCAATCAGATCAGCCGGGACAATGGCAAGCGGCGGATCGTGGTGACAGCGAATGTCCGCGGTCGAGATCTGGGGTCTCTCGTCGAGGAGGCGCAGGCCAAGATATCCGAGCAGGTGAAGCTGCCGCCTGGATATTGGCTGGTCTGGGGCGGGCAATTCGAAAATCTCGTCTCAGCACAGCAGCGGCTGTTGATCGTGGTTCCGATCTGCCTGGCGTTGATATTTCTGTTGCTGCTGGGCTCGCTCGGGTCGGCGCGGAATGCCGCGCTGGTTTACAGCGCCGTGCCATTGGCGCTGACCGGCGGCGTTCTTGCTCTGTGGCTGCGCGACATGCCATTTTCGATTTCATCCGCAGTAGGCTTCATTGCGCTCTCGGGCGTGGCGGTGCTCAACGGCCTTGTGATGCTGACATTTATTCGGCAGCTGATTGAGAGCGGCGCGCCGAAACAGGAGGCGATTTATCACGGCGCGCTCACGCGCCTGCGTCCGGTGCTTATGACTGCACTGGTGGCGTCGCTCGGATTCGTGCCGATGGCCGTCGCGACGGGTACGGGTGCGGAAGTTCAGAAACCGCTCGCGACGGTCGTCATCGGGGGCCTGGTCAGCTCGACATTGCTCACGCTGTTCGTCCTGCCGGCTCTGTATGCTTTCTTCGGCAGCGAGTCGCGCGCAATCCGCGGCGACGTTGAGATTAATCAGCCGCCGCTGACCGGTGTCGAGCAAGCCGCCGAGTGAGTCGTGAGGCTGTTTTACCCGCCCCCAGGGAGTGTATTTTTCTTCTGGAGCTCATTTGCGGGAGGAAACCATGTGGTATCGAGGCTCGATTGCGGCGCTCGCCGCGGCGGCCGCGCTGAATGCGGCGATCGACGGCGCGCAGGCCGCCGATGAAGCGAAATATCCCGACTGGAGCGGCCAGTGGACCGTCATCCTCACTCCTGGCCTTGCGGGTCAGAGAGTGAAATTCGATCCGACCAAGCCCTGGGGACCCGGACAGGGGGCGCCACTGACAGCGGAGTATCAAAAGGTGCTGGAGGAGAGCATGGCCGACCAGGCGAACGGGGGAATCGGCAACTACCCCAGCGCCACCTGCCGGGCCGGCGGCATGCCGCGGATGATGTCGGTCGGGCAGTTCGAATATGTCGTGACGCCAGAAACCACCTATGTTCTGCTCGGCGGCGAAGATCACTACCGGCGGATCTTCACGGACGGACGCGACTGGCCCACAGCGATCGAGCCGACCTATCAGGGCTACTCGATCGGCAAGTGGATCGACGAGGACGGCGACGGCCGTTATGACGCGCTTGAAGTCGAAACCCGCGGTTTCAAAGGTCCACGTGCCTACGACGGAACCGGGCTGCCGCTCGCCTTCGACAATCAGTCGATATTCAAGGAGCGCTTCTATCTCGACAAGGCCAATCCGGGCATCCTCCATGACATCATCACGGTGATCGACCACGCCTTGACGCGGCCGTGGACCGTAGACAAGACCTACCGCCGCAATCCCAATCCGCATCCGAACTGGACCGAATACTACTGCGCCGTGGGCAACAACCAGGTCGTCATCGGCAAGGACAACTATTTCCTCAGCGCGGACGGGCTCTTGATGCCGGCAAGGAAAGATCAACCCCCTCCGGACCTGCGTTACTTCAAGCAGACGCAGAAGTGACGCCGGGCGTTCCCCGCAGTCATGGCCAGGCTTGCTGCCCCGGCCATTCACGGCTTGCTCGCTGACGCGCCGCAAGGAAAGGCGCGGCTGTCAGCGACAATCCCCGGATCACGTCCGGGGACGGGCATCACGGAAGAGGGGGCTGACTCAATCTCAACGGCGAGTGCTCTAGCAGCGTTAATAGCGGACGCAGCAAATGCCGGAAAGGACAGACGTTGCCGTGATCGGCGCTGGTCCCGCAGGACTTGCGGTCGGCGCTTGTCTGAGAAAGATCGGCGCAGATTTCATCATTCTTGAAAGGGCCGGAAAGGTTGCTTCGTCCTGGCATCGCCATTACGAGCGGCTGCGCTTACATACAGTGAAGCAACTTTCCGCCCTGCCTTACGTACGATTTCCCGCGGCCTATCCGCGCTATGTGCCAAGACATCTCATGATCGAATATTTCGATCGCTATGCGGCGAACTTCGATTTGCAGCCGCGTTTTGGCGAGACCGTGCGCTCCGTACGTCGAGATGGAGATGATTGGCTTGTGGAGGCCACGTCGTCTTCAATCAGGGCATCGTATGTTGTCGTCGCGTCCGGCTTCAATGCCGAGCCCGTGATGCCGTCCGTTGCCGGCATGGAAAGGTTCGCGGGCAAGGTCATCCACAGCGTGGAGTACGTCAACGCCGAGCCCTTTGCGGGCCACTCCGTCCTGGTGATCGGCATGGGCAACACCGGCGCCGAGATAGCTCTTGACCTATCCGAGGGCGGCGCGCGGACAACCATCTCGGTGCGCAACGGCGTTCACATCGTTCCGCGCGATCTCCTTGGCATTCCGATTCAGATCGTGGCGATGCTCGCAACCAAAGCGCTTCCCTCGGCAGCCAATGACACGCTGTTCCCGCGCATCCTGGATTTCGCTCTCGGCGATCTTTCGAAGCACGGCGTCAAGCGCCCGGCGGAAGGAATTTTGCAACGGGTTGCCAGCTCGGCCAGGATTCCTGTCATCGATGTCGGCACGGTTCGAAAGATTTCCGAAGGAGCGATCAAGATCGCACCGGGCATATCCGAGATCACCGATGACGGCGCCATCTTCAGCGGAGGAAGCAAAGACAAATTCGACGCGATCATCTTCGCCACCGGCTATCGCGCTGACTATCGAAGCTTTCTTCAAGCCGATGACGTCGCGGCTCCGGCCGACCGCCTGTCAGTGTCGCAAAGCCCGAATTCCACGATTTATTTCGTTGGATTCAAGAATTCCGTGTCAGGCTTGCTTCGGCAGATTTCCAGAGAGGCCGTTTTGGTCGCCAACGATATCGCTCGCCGGAGAAATGAGCTGTTGCGCTGACTTGCGGCGCGTTGCGGTTATGTGAACCATTTGCGCTTGAGTTGTGTTCGTTCCCGGACTTGGTTCGAAGATTGTTCCGGCCATCCACTCTTGCACGCATGTCATCTTTGATCGAATTGCATGCATGCCCTGCGATGCTGCGAAAATAATATCGGAAAAACACGCGATACAGCGCAATGATTTCGGAATCATATGCAGCCGCGCGCGAAATTTTTTACGACCAGACGGACCGCGCTTGCACTGACAGGGGCGGCATTAAATTGATCTAAACAGGTTATCTGCGCACACGGCCTCGTGAGGACCAGACAATCTTGCGCCCCGCGCGACTCACATTAGTTCAGCGCCAGCACAAACGGCCGGACAAAGCACGAGGTCGAACATGAAATCGAATCTGAAAGCCATCCTGTCGGCTGTGGGGATCGCGGCTTTGCTGGCATCGCCCGCAGCGGCCAAGTTGCCTGCGCGGCAGCACAATGCTGTTCACCACCATGCTGCTCCGCCTCGATCATATGCACCAAACAGCGCGTACGGGTATGCGCTCCCGAACCAGTATCCAATCACCAACTGGTGCGCGACACACCCCTACAGCTGGGACGCATGCCACGATCCGCGCGAGAATCCCAAAACTGAAATAGACGGTGGCGCGAAATCGCGGAGTGAGCTGCGATAAGAGAACGATGAATAACACCACGTTCACTGTTCGATCAGTCGGGCGGGCATGTGGCAGGCGCGACGCAGTCGCGGCGGGCCTGCCGCTCAGTGGCGGGACAGGCGCGCGCGGGCAAAATCATCTCGCGTTTTTCTGGAAATATCGCAGATCCGGCGGCGCCTGGTTTTTCTTTGCCGGCATGAGCAGCCCGTCGGCACTCAGATAGTAGGACTCTTTGCCAATCGCCACGTGGGCGTTATTTTCGGCGCACACGTCCTCGCGCCACCAGATCGGCTTGTCGGTGATGACGCGATGATAGTTCCGCGTGACCACCCATGGGCGCGTCAAGGCATTGTCAATGGTGGTAATCTCGTCATGAAGCAGGTTCGCGTCGGCGCGGTCGAGAAAGATGCGCTCGCGGATAATGGTCCTGTTGTCGCGATGGAACGGGATGCCGCTGGCGTCATAGGTGCGGGGGCCCTTTAGGCCGCGCGTCTCCACCAGCAGAACGTCGTAGCGGCCATCGCCGTCCTCATCGACCCATCGGCCGATCGAATAGCCGGAAAACTGCGGATCGTCCTCCATGTTGTCGGGAAACCCGCGCCCGTCGGTATGAATGCGGCGATTGTCGTGGATGTGCTCCATCAGGATGTAAGTCGTGTCCGCAGTGATGACGACTTCCATCGGCGCGTAGGCGAGCATGATCCGCGGCATTCCCGGCGCGAGACACGTGAAAGTCGATTCGATGCCCTGCCCGCCTGCCGCCTGATCGGCGAGATTGGCCTCGTAGATCGCCTGGTACTCCGGCGTCAGCGGCGCTTCCTGGCCAAGCAGCGGAGGTTTGGTGGCGTCGTAACGAAGCCCGCCAAAGCCGCCCGCAATATCGCCGCGCTCGGCGCGGCGCCACTGGCCCTTGAGGTCGGGATATTTACTTTCGTCGAAGGCCTGCGCGCCGCCAATTGTCAGCAGCAATGTTACCCAGACCGGCGTCGCCAGCCGCGCGACGCGACCAAAAGCGCCCCGGTACGCCATTTCGCCCTCCCTGCAGCATCCGACAGCCGCACTGCATGCGACTGACGGCGTTCGAATTGCAAGCCTACACCATCGGCCGATGCTCAAGAAAGGGACGATGGCAAGCGGATATGCGACCTCGGAACGCGCTAGCGCTGCTGCGTCATATGGTTTTGAGAGCGTCATTCCGGGGCGGATGCGCAGCATCCGAGCCCGGAATCCATTCCCCCCGCGCTGCGGTTATGCGTTCCCGGCTCGCCGCATCCGATCTCGGGCTTACCCGGATCGGCACCAGAGGATGCGCACACCGGAAACAGCCGACGTGCGATGGGCCCCGGAACGACTTATGATGCAGTGGAATTGAGGAAAGCGGCAACATTAACTGAGCCATTCCCCAGACCGCGAACCGGCGATCGTGGTTATCGGCACGACACGGTTGTCGTATCTGCCATATGGCATCGCGGCAAAAACGACGCCTTCACCGCCAATCGTTCAAAGATCGGCGGTGCCCCTACTAAAATACCATTTTCCCTGAGAACAGGGAAAATAACAGGGAGTTTTGAAAATCTGCCGTTATTGCGTGCTGTGATATCGTCTCCCCTGATAATGGAAACCACATCTATTATAGGGCAATCTGGAGTTTTGTCCACTTTCGGTTGTCTTCTGGCTGGCGGATGAAGTGAAGCAGTTGTTGTTGCCGCTGTCCTAACCCGGAGCGTGGCAGACGGCTTCGATATTGTGCCCATCGGGATCAAGCACAAAGGCGCCGTAGTAATTCGCATGGTAGTGCGGACGAAGGCCTGGCGGCCCATTATCCTTTCCTCGTGCCGCAAGCGCCGTGCGGTGGAACCCATCCACTGCTGCGCGATCTTTTGCAAGGATCGCGATGTGGAGCGGCCCACTCGCGATCCCTCCCCCGCTTGCCGGGGAGGCGTGAGAGGGGGCTTCGCCGATCCACAGGTCGGGCTTTCCGCCGCTGCCGAAACCGGCGGCCGGTTGCTCGCTGTGCGGCGGCCCCACTTCTGCAATTAAGGCGTAGCCGAGCGGCGCTAACGCCTTTTCATAAAAGGTCTTTGCCCGCGTGTAGTCCGACACCGAAAATCCCACGTGATCAATCATGACATTCTCCAGGAGATGCACAGCAGGGGTAGGGCGCGTGCGGTCGTATTGAACCAGTTGCTCGGCGCCTGGCCTGACTCGTCCAGAGCTGCACCGGCCATCCGCGTCCGTCGAGTTGATTTCCAAGCGATTCGCCCCATCTGCAACCTGAACGCCTCTCGTTCAACATCGTCCGAAGTCATTGCCGGGGCCGAACCGGCCATCTATCCTGATGCCTCGGCGAGGGGCAGCCGAGTCAAGCCCGCGGGCGACGAGAAGCGGGCGGGATCATCGCGATACGCGCGAGCTGCGCGCACGAGCGCCCAAGAAAAGCGGTTCTCCATTAAGACCATGAACGTTTCGGACCTGTTCCATCCTGCTGTAGCGGATTGGTTTGGCGATTGCTTCACCGCGCCGACACCGGCGCAGGCGGGCGCGTGGCCGGCGATCAAGGCCGGCCAGCACACGCTGATCGCCGCTCCGACGGGTTCCGGCAAAACCTTGGCGGCATTCCTTGCAGCGATTGACAGCCTCATTTGCCAAGGACTGAGCGGTGATCTCGGTGACGAAACCCAGGTGGTCTATGTGTCGCCGCTCAAGGCGCTCTCGAACGATATCCACCGCAATTTGGAAGTGCCGCTGGCCGGAATTCGCGACCATCTCCGCCGGCGCGGATTGACTCCCATCGATATTCGCACCTGGGTACGGACCGGCGATACGCCGTCGGCCGAGCGCGAGCGCATGCGCCGCCGCCCGCCCCATATCGTGGTGACGACGCCGGAGTCGCTCTACATCCTGCTGGGCTCGGAATCCGGCCGCAAGATGCTGGCGACCACACGATCGGTGATCATCGACGAAATTCATGCGATCGCGCCGAACAAACGCGGCGCTCACCTCGCGCTCTCGGTCGAGCGGCTTGCTGAACTCTGCGGCGACCGGCTGCTGCGCGTCGGGCTGTCCGCGACGCAAAACCCGATCGATGCCGTTGCGCATCTCCTGGCCGGCGCCGCCTCGGACGGCGCGCCGGCAGCCAGGGTGCGGATCATCGACGTTGGACACCACCGGCCGCGCGACCTCAGCATGGAGGTTCCGGATGCGCCTCTTGCGGCGGTCATGTCCAACGAAGTCTGGCAGCAGGTCTATGATCGTCTTACCGATCTGATAAAGGGGCACCGCACGACGCTCGTGTTCGTCAACACCCGCCGCATGGCCGAACGCGTCGCCCATGAATTGTCCGAGCGCATGGCCGACGGCGCGATCACGGCGCATCACGGCAGCATGGCAAAGGAGCATCGCCTTGCCGCAGAGCAAAAGCTCAAGCACGGCCAGCTCAAAGCGCTCGTCGCGACCGCTTCGCTCGAACTCGGCATCGACATTGGCGATGTCGATCTCGTCTGCCAGCTCGGCTCGCCGCGCTCCATCGCAAGCTTCCTGCAACGCGTCGGCCGGTCCGGCCATGCGGTCGGCGGCACCCCTAAGGGGCGGCTGTTTCCGCTCTCCCGCGACGACCTGGTGGAATGCACGGCATTGCTCGACAGCGTTCGCCGGGGGGAACTTGATCGGCTTACAGTCCCGGACCGGCCGCTCGACGTGCTCGCCCAGCAGATCGTTGCCGAGGTGGCGGCGCGGGATTGGCGCGAAGAGGCGCTCTACGCGCGCCTGCGGCGCGCCTGGCCTTTCCGCAAGCTCCCGCGCGAGGACTTCGACGCCGTCGTTCGCATGCTGGCTGAAGGCTTCACGACACGCCGAGGCCGCAAGGGTGCGCTAATTCACCGCGACGGCGTCAACCACATCCTGAAGGGGAGGCGCGGGGCGCGCGCCACTGCGCTCACCTCCGGCGGCACCATTCCGGATACCGCCGATTACAGGGTTCTTCTCGAGCCTGAGAACAACGTGATCGGCACCGTCAATGAGGACTTCGCGGTTGAGAGCATGGCGGGCGACATATTCCAGCTCGGCAACCGATCCTATCGCATTCAGCGGGTCGAGCGCGGGACCGTCCGCGTCGAGGACGCGCACGGTCAGCCGCCGACAATTCCTTTCTGGCTCGGGGAAGCGCCGGGCCGCACCGATGAACTCTCATCTGCGGTGTCGCGCCTGCGCACAGACATTGCGGAGCGCCTGCGATCTGATCCGTCCGGCGACGCCGCGCGCCTCTGGCTGACGGACGAAATCGGCATCGCTCGCCCGGCCGCCGAGCAGCTTGTCGAATATCTCGCCGCCGCGGCCGCCGCCTTCGGCTGTCTGCCGACGCAGGAGACGATCTTGCTGGAGCGCTTCTTTGACGAAGCGGGCGGCATGCAGCTCGTGATCCATGCGCCGTTCGGCAGCCGCATCAACCGCGCGTGGGGCCTCGCTTTGCGCAAGCGCTTCTGTCGCAAGTTCAACTTCGAACTCCAGGCGGCGGCGACCGAGGACAACATCGTGCTGTCGCTGACCGCGGCACACAGCTTCGAACTCGCGGATGTGGCCCATTATCTTCATTCCGCCAGCGTGCGGGCGCTGCTGATCCAGGCCATGCTCGACGCGCCGATGTTCACGACGCGGTGGCGCTGGGTCGCGAGCGTCGCGCTGGCTCTGCCGCGCTTCCGCGGCGGCCGGAAGGTGCCGCCCCAGTTCATGCGCATGCAGGCGGAGGACCTGATCGCCGCAATCTTCCCGGACCAGATCGCCTGCGCCGAAAACCTCGTCGGCGAGCGCGAAGTGCCGGATCATCCGCTCACCAACCAGGCGATATCCGATTGCCTGCACGAGGCGATGGACGTCGAAGGGCTGGAGCGGCTCCTCGCCCGGCTTGAAGCCGGCGACGTGCGGGTGGTCGCCTGCGATCTCACTCAGCCATCGCCGCTCGCGCTCGAAGCGCTGTCAGCCCGGCCCTACGCCTTTCTGGACGATGCGCCGTTGGAGGAGCGGCGTGCGCAGGCCGTCATGGCGCGCCGTTGGCACGATCCGCAAAGCGCTTCGGACCTTGGCCGGCTGGATGCCGAGGCCATCGCGAGAGTGCGAACTGAGGCCTGGCCAGACCCCACGAATGCCGAGGAACTCCACGACGTGCTGTTGTGGCTCGGTTGCCTGACCGATACGGAGGTTGAGGCCGCGCCAGCCTGGAAGGACTGGCTCGCGGCGCTGGCGCAGGAGCGGCGCGTCACCCATCTGGAAACGGCCAAGGCTGCATTCTGGGTGGCGGCCGAGCGCCTGAACCAGTTCAACGCCGTGTGGACGCAGGCGCGGGGCGAGCCGGACATTTTGCCGCCGGCGGACCAGCCGCAAACCCTGTGGCCGCCAGAGCAGGCGCTGGTCGAAATCCTGCGCGGCCGTCTCGAGGGCCTTGGCCCCGTGACGCAAACCGGGCTCGCGGCGCCGCTTGGGCTTGAATCTAAGTCGGTCGCGAGCGCGCTCTCGGCCCTGGAGGTCGAAGGCTCTATCCTGCGTGGACGATTTATTCAGGGAGTCAATGACGAACAGTGGTGTGACCGCCGGCTGCTTGCCCGCATCCACCATTACACGGTCCAGCGCCTGCGCGCCGAGATCGAGCCTGTTGCGGCGCGCGACTTCTTGCGCTTTCTGTTTGCCTGGCAGCGGGTGGCGGAGGACACGCGATTGGAAGGACCAGATGCGCTGCCGGCGGTCCTCGCTTCCCTCGAGGGGTTTGAAGCGCCGGCAAGCGCGTGGGAGACGGAGATCCTGCCGGCCCGCGTTGCAAAATATGAGCCAGCCTGGCTCGACGCCCAATGCCTTTCCGGTCAGCGCACGTGGGCGAGGCTCGTCCCGCCGCGCGCCGCGAACGGCCGCGCAGCCGCCGGAACGCCGGTGCGCTCGACGCCGATCGCCTTGCTGGAGCGACGCCGCGTGCCGCTCTGGATGTCGCTCGCAGGTCCACCCGGCGAAACGCACCTGAGTCCCCACTCTCAGGCCGTATGCGACTGTCTTGCGGCGCATGGAGCGTTATTCTTCGATGAGCTGACCGAGGCAACCCGCCTGCTGCGCTCCAAGGTCGAGGATGCCCTTGCCGAATTGGCGGCGCTTGGCCTCGTAAACTCGGACAGCTTCGGCGGTTTGCGCGCCTTGCTGGTGCCTTCGGCCCAGCGCAAGCCCATTGCGGGCGTGAAGCGGCGCGGCCGCGTTTGTTCTTTCGGGATGGAAAGCGCCGGCCGATGGTCGCTGATCCGCCGGCAATCGCAGCCCCAACCCTGCCCTCCATCGCACGCGGGCGGGGTAATCGAAGGCGGCGTGACCATCTCTTCTCCCGAGGGTCAGGGTGCAGGGTCGGGCTTATTGGCTCCGAAGATGCCCACTGGGACGACCTCCACGCCCGACCCCCTCCCACAATGGGGAGGGGCGGTCGAGCATGTGGCTCGGACGCTGCTGCGCCGGTATGGCGTCGTGTTCTGGCGTCTCCTGACGCGGGAAGCCTCCTCCTTGCCGCCATGGCGCGACCTGCTGCGGGTCTATCGCAGGCTGGAGGCGCGCGGAGAAATCCGCGGCGGACGGTTTGTTGCCGGCTTCTCCGGCGAACAATACGCCCTGCCGGAGGCTGTCGGGCTTTTGCGGAAGATGCGCCGCCAGCCGGCCTCGGGCAACTGGGTGTCGCTCTCCGGGGCAGATCCGCTCAACCTCGTCGGCATTCTCACACCAGGAGCCCGATTGGCAGCACTCACCGGCAATCGTCTCGTCTATCGGGACGGCGTACCGATCGCGGTTCTCTCCGGTGGAAAAGTACAGTTTCTTGTGACCCTCGACGCCGCCGCGCAATGGGAGGCACAGAACCGGCTGTTGCGTTCGGCCGCGCCTGCCCTGATGGCGGATTTGGCGTAGCGTCATGCAGATCGAGGTCGAGAGCGACGCCGACCACAGAGGTATCGAAAAGCCTAAGCGCATCCGGCTGGATGGACGTGTGGTCGAAGTCATCGAAACCATCGATCGATGGCCAGGAGGCGATTATTGCTATTTCAAGGTCAGGGGCGACGACGGCAATCTTTACATTCTTCGCCTGAACGAGGCTCGCGATCGCTGGGAGCTGACGATGTTTCGCCGCGAAGGCTTCAGCGAAGCGTAATCCGCCAGCCCCTATTGCGCCCTGCGCCGGAATGCGCCCCGGCTATTAGTCAAAGCCGAAAGACGCTACCATCCAAAGCAAAACACCCTGCCAGGCGGAGGGAAACAACATGCGCGAGAGGTTTCCAGGCTCGACGACCGCGGTGGCCACGTTGGCCGCCATTGCGGCTGCGATTACTTTGGTATCCATCCATCGGACATCGGCTCAGGCTCCCTCGCAATCGGGGGACGGGAGCGTGGGGATGGCGTTAAAAACGCCCTGGGGCGAGCCCGATCTGCAGGGCATCTGGACAGATGAAACCGACACGCCCCTGCAGCGTTCGCCCAAGTTTGCCAACCAGGAATTCTTCACCGAGGCGCAGCGAGCAGAGTTGGACCGACAGCGGTCGGCCATGCTGGGTCGCGAAAGGCGCGCCGAGCGCGGGACCGTGGCTGACGTCGCCGGCGCGTACAACGACGTGTTTACGCCCAAGAAGCGCACTGGCCTGAGGACATCGCGGATCGTCGATCCGCCCAATGGGCGGCTGCCGCCGATGACGCCAGAGGCCCAGAAGGCTGCGGCTGCCGAGCGCGAATTCCGGCTTGCCCTGCTGCAAGCGACCGAAACCTGCAAAAACAAGGAGTCGCCATGCAGCGGCGGCAAGTACGACCCCAATCCGTCGCCGCGATTCGCCGAGCCTCCGCCCCGCTACAACACGGCGACCATCAATCGCTATGACGGTCCGGAGGACGCCTCGCTGGCGGTGCGCTGCCTGATGGGCGGAGTGCCCGAGATCGGCACCTTGGGAGCGATTGCTGACCGCATCAGCTTCAGGCGAATCGTGCAGACGCCCGGCGGCATCACGATGTTCTACGACGTAGGGCAAGGCCAGGGGTGGCAGCGCAATATCGTGATGGACGGAAGCCCGCATCTGCCTGCCGGCATCCGCCAGTGGTACGGCGATTCGCGCGGCCACTGGGAGGGCAACACCCTCGTGATCGACGTAACGAATTTCAGTCCGAAGACCGATTTTCAGGGGTCGCGCCAAAATCTTCACGTGGTCGAGCGGTGGACGCGGACCGACCCCAATACGCTTGACTATGAGGTGACGGTCGAGGATCCGACGGTGTGGACGCGGCCCTGGACCGCCAAGCAAGAATTCACGCGGCAGAGCGAGGAGGAAAACCGAATCTATACCGAGCCGCGCTGCATCGAAGGCAACTTTGGTCTGCCGGGCTTACTTCATGGACATCGCATGGAGGACCTCGCCTTTGCGGAGGGACGAGGCGTCGATCCAAGAACGATAAGCACGATCTCGGTCAATGACGCCGAACGTGACCCTCTGCAATAGGAAGCCCTGCGCAAGAGAAGGCCATCACGCCCGACGGCTTCTCAGCTTGGTCGTCGAGCATGGCTTCGAGCCTGCTTTCAAGCGGAGGGCTGCGGCGCCTCGCGTGCGCGGGCCTCTGCTAAACGTGCAGCTAACCTCTCGACGGCGAAATACATCGTCGGCAACAGGAACAAGGTCATCAGCGTCGCCACCAGCAGGCCTCCGGCGACCACTGTGGCGAGGCTGCGCTGCACATCGCTTCCCACTCCGGTCGCCATGGCGGCCGGCAGCATGCCAACCGTGGCTACGGTCGCGGTCATAAGGACGGGCCGCAGCCGCTCGCTGGCGCCTGTCACAACCGCGTCCATCAACGGAACGCCGAGATCGCGCACGCGATTGAGATTGGCGACCATGATGACGCCATTCATGACGGCGACGCCGAACAGCGCGATGAAGCCGACCCCGGATGCCACGTTGAGGGTAACGCCGGTGACATGCAGTGCAACCAGCCCGCCGAGCGTCGCCAGCGGGACGACGCCGAGAATGAGGAGTACCTGGCGCAGGAGAGCGAATTCCGCGTAGAGCAGCACGATCATGAGCCCCAGGATCAGGCCGAGGATCAAAGCGAAGCGGGACTCCGCCCGCTGCTCGTCCTCGAAATGCCCGACCCATTCAATGTGATATCGCTTCGGATCGAACGAAACCTTCTCAGCAACGGCGCGCTTGGCGTCCGCCAGAAGCGCCGGGAGGCTGCGGCCGGCGGAATCGAACTTCACCATGAGATAGCGGCGATTCATATCACGGTTGATCGTGCTTTCGCCTTGTTGCAGCTTGATGCGCGCGACTTGCGAGAGCGGAATAAGAGCGCCGCTGCTCGATGTGAGCAGCAATCGGCCGATGGCTTCCGGACTGTTGCGGACTGCCTCGGGGAAACGGACCGTCGTGTCGTAATGGCGCTCCCCGATGAAGACCTGGCTCACGGCTCCTCCACCGATTCCCGTCTGGACGAGATCGGTGATGTCTGCGACATTGATCCCATATCGCGCTGCAGCCTCGCGATCCGCCGTGATCGTGATCTGCCCCAGCGGCGGTCGATCGTCGACCAGCACCTCCTCGGCGCCGGGAGTGGCTTTAAGGACGGCGGCGACGTCTTTGCCGATGCGGCGCAGTTCGTTGAAATCATCGCCGTATATCCTCGCCGCGAGCTGGCTGTGCGGCTCAAAAATCTTGTCCTTGATGCTGTCGAGAATGGGTTGGCTGACCGCAAGTTCGTACCCAGGAAGCTCGGCGAGCCGCGCCTTCATGCGGCGGATAAGATCCTCCTTGGATTCGCCCGACGGCCAGGTGTCATAGGGGTGAAGCACGATCAGCATTTCCAGATGCGAGGGGGTATTGGGATCGGTGCCGTCGTCGTTGCGACCGATATGATTGACGACGGTTGCCACCTCCGGAAACTCCAACACGGCCTTGCGCAATTCGGCGTCCATCTCGCTCGCTTTCGCGAGGGAAATTCCTCCGACCATCTCGCCGTGGAGAAAGAGTCCGCCTTCGTCGAGATTGGGCAGGAATTCCCGAGAGACCGTCATCGCCAGTACGACCACTGTGACGACGGCTCCGGCGGCAAGCAGGTACGCAACGCTTGGCCGACGCAGTGAACCTCGCAGCGCCCGCTGATATCCGGCTTCGATCCAGCCGAGGACGTAATTGCGGAAAACCCGCCGTGGCCGGCGATATGCGAGATAAGCCAGACCCGGAACCAGCGACAGCGCAAGCAGCAGCGCTCCGAATTGCGCAAACCCGACCGCGTAGACCATGGGATAAAACAGCTTTGCCTCGATCCTCTGGAAGGCGAACAGCGGCAGGTAGGTGCTGATGATGATCAGCGTTGCGAAGAAGATCGGCCGCGCGACCTGATGCGCCGCAAGGATGGCGTCCTCCTCGCTCAGGCGCTCGTCGGGCCTCGCCTCGCGACGCCGCAGCATCGCGTCCGTCACGACAATTGCGGCATCGACGATAATCCCGAAGTCGATCGCGCCGAGCGACAACAGGTTCGCAGAGATCTTGAAGAAATTCATCAGCACGAAGACCGTCGCCATGGCGAACGGAATGGTGATGCCCACGATCAGGGCGCTGCGTGGACTGCCGAGGAATAGAATGAGCACGATGAGAACGAGGCCTATTCCCTGCAAAATGGTGTGTGAGACCTTGCTGACCGTCTGGTCGACGAGGTCCGAGCGGTCGTAGTAGGGCACGATCCGCACGTCATCGGCCGCGAGACGGTCGTTGAGTTCGGCAACTTTTGCATGGATGCCTTCGAGCACCCGCGAAGGATTTTCGTCTTTCAGCAGCAGGACGGTGCCTTCGATCACGTCGTTCTGCCGATTCTTGCCGACAATGCCGTGCCGCTCCAGATTGGAGAGCTTAAGCCGACCGAGATCGCGCAGGAGGATCGGCGTGCCGTTTCGCTGCGTCACTACGATCGCGCCCAGGTCATCGAGGCTTTGAACAAAGCCGATCGCGCGGATGACGAGTCCGAGGTCGCCGCGCGGCACGACGCTTCCGCCGGCATTGCTGCTGTTGGCGTTGATAGCAGCTTCGACGTTTGCCAACGACAAGTTGAAACGCACGAGCTGCTCCGGATCGAGCTCAAGCTGGAACTGCGTCGTAATACCGCCGAAGTTCGAGACATCGGCAACGCCCGGCACCTGCTTCAGCGCGGGAATGACGATCCAGCGCTGAATCTCGGAAAGCTCGCGCTGGCCCTTGGTGTCGGATTCGAGGGTGTAATAGTAGATTTGGCCGGTAGGCGAGGTTACCGGATCGAGGCCTGCCGCAATGCCAGGCGGCAGAGTGACGTTCTGAATGCGTTCATTGATGCGCAGGCGTGACCAATAGTTCTCTATGCCGTCGCGGAACACGAGCGTGATCAACGACAGGCCGAACGTGCTTTTGGAGCGCATGAACAGCAGGCCCGGCGTTCCATTGAGCTCGCGCTCAAGCGGAATCGTAATGCGCTGCTCGACCTCTTCGGCCGCCATGCCGGGCGCCTGGGTGATGACTTGCGAGCTCGTATCGGCGATGTCCGGATAGGCTTCGATCGCAAGCTGGGTCCAGGAGTAGTAGCCATAAATCGAGACGAAGGCGCAGACCATCGCCACCACGAGCCGCTTGCGGAGGGCGTAGCCGACGAACCAGTCAATCATTAAGGAGCACTCCGCCCTTTACGACGATGCGTTCCCCAGCCCTGAGGCCATGCTCGACAATGGCCTGATCGCCTTGTTGAAAACCCACCTCGACGGGGCGCGGCTCGAACGTCCACGGCGCCACCTCGACGAAGACCCGATCGTTTTCGCCCTTGAGGACCAATGCCTGTGCAGGAACGACCTGCGCCATCTGACGCGGCGCCAGAAAGGTCGCCTCCGCAAACATGTTCGGCTTCAACTTCATGTCGGGATTTTCGAAGGCGATCCTGATCTTCGTGCGGCGCGTATCGGGATCGAGAACGTCGCTGATGAAGAGGACCTTGCCGCTGAAAACCTCGCCCGGATAGGCGGAAAATACGACATCGACGTCCTGGCCCTTCGTCACCAGTGCCGTGTCTTTTTCCGGTACGTTTGCCGTGACCCAAATAGTGCCGAGGTTCGCTATCGTCATGATTGCGGCGGTTGGGTCATTGAGAAATGCGCCGGGCGCCACCTGAAGGTCGATCACACTGCCGGCGACCGGCGCTTTCAGCGTCAGGAGCCGGCCCCCCTCGCTGCCCGCCGCCGCACCCGGGGAAGGGAGATCCGCCGGGACGCCGATGGCGCGCAGACGCGTTTGGGCTCGCGCAAGTTCAGCGACGGCTTGATCGTAATCGTTTTGCGCCTGCTCCCGGTCCTTGATTGCTGCCCCGCCGGCTTTTTCCAGGCCCAATTGCCGGTCAAGCGCTTTCTTGGTGAGCGTCACCATGGACCTCGCCTTCTCGATATCCGAATACGCCTGCGCAAGGTCGCCAGAATCGATCACCGCAAGCTCCTGCCCCTGAACGACGCGCTCACCGAGTTGGACCTTGAGATCGATCACGCGGCCGGTCACAGGCGGCAGTACTTTCACGGTGCGAGACGGGTCCGCTTCTACCACCGCCGGCAGCACGAGCTTGCGCTGGATTTCCTGTTGGCCCACCGCGCCGATCGTCACCTTGCTCCTCAGCGGCGAGCCCTCCGGAATGCTGATGCGCGCCCCCTCCTGAATGAGCATTGGCCGTTCGCGCTGCTCCGCTTCAGCGGGCAGATGGCCTGCCGGTCCGATCACCGCGGATCGAACCAGATCGATCGCGGATTGATAGGCGCCGCTCCTGTAGATCTCGATCGCGAGGGCCGCCGCGAGCGCAGCTACCACAAATGCGATCCATATCCGCGTTAGCGCGTGCGCGGGGCGCCCGTATTTGCCTCCCTCGGAAATTTGACCTTGCGCCATCTGGGTTATCCCAAATTGACGGTGACACGCCGCGCCCCCGGGCTCGGCTTGGGCCGGTTCCCCATCATGGATGGCGGTGAGAAGGCTGTCGCGCGGGCGACGTCACGCCGTGAAGCTCAGGGACGCCAGGGGCCGTTCACTCACTGGTGTCAAGCAGACGGCGGCGCCCGGGCCTGGAAAAGGAGATACTCAAATGCCGATTGTGCGGCTTCGGCATGGAGCGAAAATCGCATCTTCCCGTCGTCGACCGGGAGTCCAGACGCCGGCGCGTCCGCCGGCATCACCGACGCGCCCAAATTCATGACCTCGCAAATCGCACAATGATCGAACACCTGCCCAACTGGCGTCGAGGCAGGGTCGCCTGAGTCGTTGGTTAATTGATTGTGAATTCCCGCGGTTTGCTGAGGCGATAACGCGCCCTGGCGAACGCCCTCAATGCCGTGCGCATGCCCGAACCACACAATGATTTGGATCGCCATGGCCAGGAGGGCGCAGCATGATCCAAGCCTTCGATTGGTCCGAACCCAGCGCATTCGGTTGCACGCTCGCGCCATGTCAAGTCGCCGAGGCCAAGACAACAAAGAGAAGGGCCGTCGGTCCAGGCCGCCGGATATTGTGGCGCTCCGGAATTGAAGGAGTCAATGGCGCGATCGCCGCGCAAAACCCCGTTCCGGGCGGCGGAGAGTGCGGCAGACGGCAGCGACCATCGTGCGGCGCGGCGGGGCAGCCGCCGCGGAGCGAGGGGGCTCAGGTCATTTGCCGAAAGATGGTCATTGAATGGAAAAGCCTCCAAGCAACAGCGCACCAATGGCGATCATGACCGCACCAGGAGCAATCGATCGAAATGACCATTTTCTGAGATTGAGTCCGGTGCGGATTCGCCCTCGCTTTGCTGATCGCACTTCGAGCGCCTGACAAAAGAGCAGGAGGATGCCCGCCAGGATAGAAAGACAGCCCGCGCCAACAACAATATTGGACAGGTGAAGCACGTCCTGCATTGCCAAACTCCGTAATTGCTGAATCCGAAGCGAGCGCGGGGCATTCAGCCGGGCGCATTGCGATTCAGATCGGCAACCGGAGTTTTGGCGGACGTTCCAATCTGCCGGGGTCAGTACCAGTAAGGAAGCCCGGGGGCGCTCCAACGATAGACAGCGTCAAGCGCGACCGCCCTGGGCTGACCGCGATCGGGATCACGCCGGCCAAGTGGTGATGCAGCGTGCAACACTGGTCGCCTGGATCACTGGCGCCATGCTCGTGCTTTCCACTATCGTGGCAGGCATGACGATGGTGCAAGTGATCGGTCCTGCCGCTCTGGCCCAGGTCGACAGCAATATTCTGCTCGTCCCCGAGAGCATGCTGAATGTGAATGCTCATCAGCGGCGCGATGCCCGCGGCCTGCGCCAACACAAACAGGACCACGAAAAAAGGACCGAGGCGCCGCAACTGAGCCGGCGAGAATGGTTGAGGCCTCACCATCTGCTTCTCTCTATCCGATTGCGGGCGTGGGTCAAGGCCGGTCACTGCGACAGTCAGGTTTCTGCCCGGTAGAATTCACCCATCATACCTCGCGCCGTCAGCGGCCGGTCCGCCGGTGGTTACCCGAAAGATGCAGCGGCTTGGCTGAGGGCAGCGGCCTATGCCACGATAGCTTTCGTGGCAGCGAGATGCCTCCGACGGAGGAGCGGGGTGACCACGAACATCATTGCTGCAGTTTCGCCATAGGCCAGAAACCATCTACAGAGGGAGGAATTCATGAAGCATCTGTTCACGACTACGCTCGTTGCCGCTGCATTCGCGCTGCCGTTTGCGGCAGCCGCGCAGGAGCGCTACCCGGCGCTCAATCCGGACCAGCTGAGCCCGGAACAGAAGGCCTACGTCGACAACTTGCAGAAGCCGCCTCGCAACAACACCACCGCTCTGAAGAATCCGCCCTTCCGGGTCTATATGCGCAGCCCCGAACTGGCCAGAAAGCTTGAAGAAGTGTCAGACTACGTACGCTGGGGCACCGGGCTGGAACCGCGGCTGACGGAGCTCGCCATCATGATTACGGCGCGGCAGTGGTCGAGCCAATGGATCTGGCGCGGCCACTACCGGGCGGCGGTGCGCGGCGGTCTCGATCCAAGCGTTGGCGCCGACATTGCGGCCGGCAGACGCCCGGAAAAAATGAAGGCGGATGAGGCGGTGCTCTACAACTACGCGACCGAGATGTATCGCGACAAGGCGGTGTCGGACTCAACCTATGCGGCGGCCGTGAAGCAGTTCGGCGAGAAGGGCCTTATCGATCTCGTCGCCACCATGGGCTACTACGACACCGTGGCGATGACGCTGATTACCGCCAAGGCCGTTGCCCCCAAAGAGGACGACGTGCCGCAACTCGCGGCGCTGCCGAGATAAGCGGACTATTTGTGGTGGTCGCACCATGGAGGATCGGTGGGGGCGCTCCTCGACAAGCTCAGAGCAAAGCGCGCCCGCCTGCTACCGCGTTTCCATGGCGAGAATCGTATCATGTCATCTATCAGCCTCGTCCCGTGGAGCGCGCTTGCGCGCGCGTCTCGAAGGACGGCAACAGGCGAGGCCATGCCCCTGGCCGTCCTTCGTCCTTTGACAAGCTCGGGACGGCCGCGCTGAGAGCGCGGCCTCCTCAGGATGAGGTCCGGGCGGGGCCGGTCGTTCGGTCTGACTGGTTTCACGGAATCGATACACTACCCCTCAGGCTGCCGAGATAACCGCTTATCATTTGTAATCGTCGCACCATTCAGGCTGGTCGGAGTAATAGAAGAGGCATTCCGCCTTCGTGATGGTCCGGCCCTTGCCGATGACGCGGGCCTGAAGATACGTGACGACGGCGTCGATCTCGTCCGGGGTCAGGGTGCGCGGTGTCGGGTAAAGGTCGCTCGGAGGCGGTCCCAGCGGTTGGCCGTTGCACGCGCGGACCTTGTAAGCCCCCTCATCAAAAGCGGGCATTCCCGTGCCCGGGCGCCCGCAGGAGATTGTCTGCTTGAGCGCCGCAGCATCGAGCCGCGTGGTGCGCAGATTGGCGCCGGTCGGCGCCTCGTCGCGCTGCTTGTCGCCGTCCGCGAAAGCGCCGTGGCAATCGGCGCATCCGCTGCTGCGCCAGGTCATCAGGCCAGCCTTCACCCGCTCATCGCTCTGCGTGTGCGCGGCGCTCGCCTGCACCAGAAAGCCGATCGCGAGCAACGGCGCGGCGCAACGCCGGAAAAAAAAGTGATCGCGATCGAGATTAGGTCCTGAGTACTTCTTCATGTCTTCCTCCGGTTGGGAACAGCGCATTCGCAGTGCAGCGTGTTTGCGGCCTGTAACCTTCAAACGATCTCCGCGCCTCGAATCTCATAATACCCCGAATGCCATGATAGAAGTCCGCGCCCGAAGAGAGCAATTTCTGCATGCGCGATCCCGCCGCCGCGGCGCGCCAGTCAGCAGGTCACGCTCCCGGCCTCTTCGAATGCCCGGTATGTGTTTCGTCCATTGCGTCCCGGCACCATCGATAGAAAGCGTCATAGAGCGTCATTCCGGCTTCAAGCTGCGCGAGGTCGTCGGCATACATGCGTGACAGGCCGAGCGAAGCAGCGAGCAAGCCCGCGACCTGCGGCGCGAGGTCCATGCGGCCGGTGTCCGCCCCGCGCACGATTGCTGCAAGGCGAAGCAGCGGCTCGGTCGTAAGACCGAACTCCTCCACCATCACGTCGAAGGTGCAGGCGTCGCCGCGGTGACCCCAGAACACGCCTTCGACGTCGAAGGGGGTGGCGGAAAAGCGCTCCGCGACGCCTTCCACTTCCGCGGGGGCGACGAACAGAAACACGGCGCGGGGGTCGATGAAACGACGGATCAGCCATGGACAGGCGATGCGATCGACCTTGGGTCGCGCCCGCGTCACCCAGACGGTGCGCTTCTCTGCGTCGGGCGGCGGCATTCTGGTGGTTTTGACCAGGGGGAGACCGGCCTTGCGCCAACCCTCGAAGCCGTGTTCAAGCGTCTCGGCAGAAACGCCGCCGTGACGCATCCAGGCCGCCGCGCCTTCGCTGAGCTTGGCGCCGCGCTGGCAGATCGCAATAGCGGAACGGCCGGTAAATTCACCCCTCCATGCAGCAACATCGGCGTGGGACCGGCGCATCGAACCTGGAATCAGGCGCGGATCGGCTTTGTAATCCTCATCGGTGCGAACATCGATCAAAGCGGGGCAATGGGGGGTGCCGATCAGTCGGGCAAGCTTGTCGACGGAAATCGCGTTTATCGAGGGCATGGGTGCGTCCGTGCGTTGTGAGCGGGACGCGATTCTTCAGCATGTCGCCTCGTGGGGAGATCGCCGTCCCCATCGGCCGCGAAACTAAGCACAGAGAGCGGATTGTCAAGTGCAAGGCTTCAACGACCTCGGCAGGCCGAGCACGTGCTCGGCCAAGCCTCGTAGCCCGGATTGAGTGAAGCGAAAGCCGGGGGCGACTTAGCCACGCCGCGATGCCGGCCCCCGTTTTCGCCGCGCTCAACCCGGGCTGGCCTGCGCGATGCGGCGCGAGCATGTTGCGGCGATTTCGCGCGACGCGATTGACTTCATCCGGGGCCGGGCGTTTTGTTGCAGAGCGGGGCAAAATAATTTGGAACGTCCTGAAAAATGAAAATAGCAGTGCTCCCCGGAGACGATATCGGCCCTGAGATCACGGATGCGACCCTGGCGGTGTTGGAAGCTGCCGACCGGCGTTTTGATCTCGATCTTATCTTTGATATCGCCGAGGTCGGCATGGCGGCACACCGCCGTACCGGCACAACGCTGCCGCCGGCCGCAATGGAGGCCGCCCGCAGCGCCGACGGCATCATCCTGGGCCCGTGCGGCGTCTCGGCTTATCCGCCGGAGAGCGACGGCGGCGTCAATGTGCCGCGCACCATCCGCAAGACGTTTGATCTCTACGCGAATATCCGGCCCGCTCGGTCGCGGCCGCCGCTGCCGCGTGCAGTTCCCGGTCTCGACTGCCTGATTGTGCGAGAAAACACCGAGGGCTTCTATGCCGATCGGTCGCTGTTCCAGGGGCCGGGCGAGTTCATGCCGACGGCAGACTGCGCACTGTCGTTTCGCAAGATCACCGCACAGGCGTCTCGCCGCATCGCCAGAGTGGCGTTCGAAGCCGCCCGGCACCGGCGCGGGCGGATCACGGTGGTCGGCAAGCGCCACGTCCTGCCGCTGACTGATGGCCTCTTCTTCAATGAGGTCAAGAACGAAGCCCTGCTGCATCCGAGCGTGACATGGCGTGAGATGGACATCGATGCGATGGCGGCCGATCTCTACACACGGCCCGGCGATCATGACGTGATCCTGACGACCAACATGTTCGGCGACATGCTTTCCAACGAGGCGCTGGCCCTGTCGGGCAGCCTCGGCCTCGCCGGGTCTCTGAACATGGGCGAATGCCACGCCGCCGCCAATGCGGGCCATGGCTCCGCGCCCGACATCGCCGGCCGCGGCGCCGCCAACCCCACTGGACTCATGCTTTCGGCGGCAATGCTGCTGCGCTGGCTCGGCGAGCGGCATCAGCTTCGCGAGTTTGTCCACGCAGCCACAAGCGTCGAGGCAGCCGCCGACGCTGCCATGCTCGACCCGGGGAGCCGCACCGCCGACCTCGGCGGCAGCGCCAAGACACAGGCCTTCACGAAGGCGGTGATCCGGGCGATGCGGGAGTGAGATTTCGCGCCTTTGCCGGAGTCGCCGCTGCGGGCGCGCCGGATGGCCGAGAAAGCAGCAAGGCGTCACGTTTTCGGGAGCGAAGGCGAATTGATCCGCAAGTTGCGGAATGGTTCACGGGCGGGCGATCGACCCTTCAGCGCCGGGAGAACCTGTGCTACGAATGTTGCGCATCACACTCATACCGAGCAAGCTCGCGAGCGGCTTCGGCCCAGAGCGCCGCGATCCGCGGGCATCGGCAACGACAAATGATCACGGAGGCCGCCTATCATGGATCAGATCAGACGCAATATCTTGGCGACAGGCGCTGCGGCGACGGCGCTGGCCGCCGCGCCGCAAGTGTTTGCTCAACAGGGCGGGCAAGGAGGAGCTGCCATGTCCTTCTACGAAAGAGGTCCCGTTCGCATCCGCTATGAAGTCGCCGGTTCCGGCTTCCCGTTGTTGATCATTCCCGGCGGCGGATTGAACTCGACGATCGCCGCCCTGGCCCGCGGGCCGTTTGACCCGATCGCAGAGTTCAAGGGGGAGTACCGCTGCATCGCGGCTGACCTGCGCAACGCCAATGACGGCCAGTCCTCCGGCCCTCTGGAGATCGACCGGCCGTGGGATTCCTACACCGATGACCACATCGGCCTGATGGACCATTTGGGCATCAGCAAGTTCATGGTGATGGGCTTCTGTATCGGCGGGCCCTTCGTGTGGAACCTCTTGAAGCGGGCGCCCGATCGCGTTGTGGCCGCCGTGCTGGCGCAGCCCTCAGGGTCGCGCCCGGAGGCGCGCGACCTATTCTACGAAGGCAACATGAAGACGTGGGGCCCGGCGCTGGTGGCGAGACGGCCCGACCTCACCATGGAGATGGTCGACAAGTTCCTGACCAAGATGTACCGGACCAACCCCGATTTCGTCTTCACGGTGACGCGCGATTTCGTGCGCAACTGCCAGACGCCGGTGCTGATCCTGCCGGATGATAT
>JAJPKK010000299.1 GCA_021323775.1 Hyphomicrobiales bacterium | reverse complement strand
GGGCCAGGCCCGGTGGAAAACTAGGAGGAAACTGACCCGGCAGGACCGCGCCACCGGGTAGCAGAAGTTTCATGCGCTGCAGGTCGGGCCAGGCCCGGTGGAAAACTCTTTCGAATCTTGAGTGGGTGCAGAAGCCTTAAGGGCGCGCGGCTTTGCGAGGGCCTTGATGGCTCGGATGCACTCTCGCGGGCGGGCGGCCAGGCAAGGGCGATTTGGCGCGCGTTTAATCGCGCGCCCATCGCCGCTTCACCCTGCTGTGTGAGAAAGGCCCGGTCGGCGGCCTTGGCGAGGGCCTTGATCGCTTGGATGCAGTCTTGCGGGCGGCGGCAGCCGGTCAAGGGTCTCGACCGCTTAAGCGGCGATTGGAGCGCGATTAAACGCGCGCCAATCGCCCTTGACCGGCTGCCGCCGCCCGCGACAAAGAGCATCCAAGCGACCAAGGCCGCGAGTGATCGCCGGTTGGCCGCTTTTCACGTCCTGCCCCACTCGAAATTCAAAAGGCATAAGCTATAGGCATGCACGGCGCTCGCCAAGGCTGTATTTTGCGCAAGGGCCTTCGTCCCCGCGCCGCATCCGCGGGCGGCCTCAAATCGCGCTACGCGCGCCAAGACTTGTTTTCCGATCGGTGGCCTTCGTCTGTCGCCCTGTCGGGCGGCTGCTTCGCTGTCGTTCCATTCCGCGCCTCTGCCCGGCTGCGGCGCAGGAACAGCAGGGATTCCCAGCACGCCATGCTGACGAGAGCAAGACAAAACGGCGCCAGAAAATAAAGGATGCGGAACACCAGGAGGCCGGCGACGAGCTCTTCTTTGGGAACCGCCGGCAGGGCCACCAGCATGGCGGCCTCGAACACGCCAAGCGAACCAGGGGCATGGCTCGCGTAGCCGAGGAGCGTCGCCGCCACGAAGGCAATCGCGATGGTGAGGAGCCCTGCTTCGCCGTGTGACGGGATTGCGCTGTACATCGCGAGCGACGAGACGCTGAGATCCGCGAGGCCGATTCCGATCTGGATCAAGGTCGACAATCCGCCTGGCAGCAGGACGCTCCAATTTCTGATGCCGATCATTCGCGGCTTGCGCGATGCCCATGCCACGTAGGCGCACAGCAGGAGGAGCGCCGCAATGCCGGTGACCCGCACGATCTCGGCCGGCAGTTGAAGGACGCGGCCAAGCAGATCCGGCCGATAGACCATCCCGGTTCCCAGTGCGGCAAAATTGCCGAGCCAGAATGTCAGTCCGGTCAGGAAACAGACTTTTGCCACATCGATGAGTCCAAGCCCGAACTGTGAATAAATGCGGTATCGGACCGCTCCTCCGGAAACCGCAGTAGCGCCGATGTTGTGGCCGATTGCGTAGCTCGTGAAGCTCGCCAGCGCCGCAATCCGGTAAGGCACATGGTTTGCGCCGATCGTGCGCACTGCGAAGAAATCGTAGCCCGTCAACGTGACGTAGGCGGCGGCGACAAACAGCACGGCCCGGGCGATCTGTGATGCCGGCATGGCGCGCACATGAGCGACGACGCGGGCAAAGTCGACATCCTTAAGGATATCGGCGAGCACGTAGATTGAAATGCCCACAATCGTTGCGCTGAGTGCAAATCCGATCCAGTTCTTTGAATAAGTGGGACGCGGCTTACCGGCGTTTTTATCAGGCAGAACGGACAATTATCCTCCTTGCGACTCGCGCGGGACGGACAGAAGTTCCGGATTGAGGGATGGGACGGCACGAAATACGTGCGCGCAGCGTCCCGGCGCGCGCGTTCGAATCAACCATCAATTTTGGATGACGCAAGCGACATTTCTGCGACAAAGCTGACGGACCGTCACGCAGATGACGCATGAATCGGACAGAGTGGCCATCCGCGGGAACATAGAGCGGAAACACAAAGGTTTGAGCGGCCTGATGCGCATCCTGATCGCAACCGACGCGTGGCGGCCTCAGGTCAATGGCGTCGTCCACACTCTGGAGGCGACCGCGCGGGCCGCCAAATCCCTCGGCGCCGAAATATCATTTCTCACGGCTGAAGGCTTTCCAACGGTCGCGCTGCCGAGCTATCCGGGCATTCGGATTGCCCTGCCGCGCGCGCATGAAATCGCGCGGCGGATCGCGGCCGTTCGTCCTGATGCCGTCCACATTGCGACGGAAGGCCCGATCGGCTATTTCGTCCGCCGCTTGTGCCTCGCGGACCGGTTTCCGTTCACCACGAGCCTGCACACCCGCTTTGCCGACTACCTTGCGGCGCGCTGGCCGATTCCGCGTAAGTGGACCTGGCGGTGGATGCGCTGGTTTCACAACGCCGGGCGCGGCACCATGGTCTCCACCGCGTCGCTTGCAAACGAGTTGCGCAGCCATGGCTTTAACAACGTCCTGCGGTGGCCCCGCGGCGTCGATTCGATGCTGTTTCATCCGGGCCGCGCACGCGATCTCGGATTGAAACGCCCGATCTTCCTTACGGTAGGCCGGCTCGCGGTCGAGAAGAACCTCGATGCGTTTCTGGCGCTCGACCTGCCGGGAACGAAGGTGGTGGTCGGCGACGGGCCGGCGCGTCCCATCCTAAAATCGCGCTATGGCGACGCAGTTTTCTTCGGCGCCAAACATGGCGCGGAACTCGCCGCCATCTATGCGAGCGCCGACGTCTTTGTGTTTCCAAGCCGCACCGATACATTCGGCCTCGTGCTGCTGGAAGCGCTGGCCAGCGGTTTGCCGATTGCCGGGTTTCCGGTGGAAACGACGCGCGATGTCGTCGGAACGGCGCCGGTCGCTGTTCTCGACAACGATCTGCGCGCCGCATGCCTCGGGGCGCTCGCCATTCCGCGTGACGTGTGCCGGCAATATGCCGAGACCATGACGTGGGAGGCGAGTGCAAGATTGTTCCTCAGCAATCTCGTGATTGTCCGCGCTCCATCAACCGTGCCGCTCGCACCTCCGTCGCCGGACTCGCAGCGGACCTGGGAGGCGCGCGCGCCTACGGCGGATTCCGGTCATATGGAAACATCGTAGGGTGGGCGCTCTTCGACAAGCTCAGACCGAAGCGCGGCCATCCGCTGCGGAAAGGCCGAGCGGTGGCGCGGCGCACCGAAGTCGGGCTCGCCTGACTTCGGCAGTCAATGGTGCCGGAATCGGCAACAGCCGATTTCGGTTGCGCCTTTGCCCACCCTGCAAGCGATTCCCATTGACCCGGGAACCGCTACATTGCCCGCGTTGCCTGAGCGCCGCAATGCCGTCATCAAATCTACATTTCTCGTGGCGCTTAATCCTTCGAATCGACCTGGACCGGAGGGGAGCCGACATTGACGTCGGATGAAAAGATCGCGGCAAACCGCCGCCTCAAGCAGGCTGTCCGCCGCAACCGCACGTTCTCCATGCAGGGGCTGTTGGAGCTTCTGTTCACCCTGGCCTTCAAGGGTCTGGTCTATCCGCAGATATGGGAAGATCCCGAAGTCGACATGGAGGCGCTGGCGATCGCGCCCGACTCCCATGTGGTGACGATCGCATCGGGCGGCTGCAATGTGCTGTCCTATCTCATCGCTGATCCGGCCCGGATCACGGCGGTTGATCTCGTTCGCGCGCATGTGGCGCTCAACCGGTTGAAGCTCGCGGCCGCCCGACATCTTCCGAGCTGGCAATCCTTCTACCGTTTTTTCGGCGAGGCTGACACCGAAGCAAATGTCACGGCTTACTGGCGGCTCCTGGCGCCTGCTCTCGACGCTGAGACGCGCGCCTACTGGGAAGGGCGGAACCTGTGGGGCCGCCGCCGCATCACGATGTTTTCCCGCAACGTCTATCGCTGCGGCCTGCTCGGCTATTCCATCGGCCTTGGACATTTCCTCGCGCGCCTCCACGGCGTTGATCTGCGCGAGATGCTGCATGCCCGCTCTCTCGCGGAGCAGCGGGCGTTCTTCGAAACGTCGCTCGCGCCGTTGTTCGACAAGCCTTTGGTGCGGTGGGCGACGGGGCGGCAGACGCTGCTCTACGGCTTTGGGATTCCGCCGGCGCAATATGCCGCTCTTGGCGCCGGGGCGCCGCACATGGCCACGGTGCTGCGCGACCGCGTCGAGCGGTTGTCATGTGGCTTCAGCCTCGACGACAACTATTTCGCCTGGCAGGCGTTTGGCCGCTCTTATCCGAACCACGCCGGCGGCCCGCTGCCGCCCTATCTCAAGCCGGCGCATTTCGAAACCATACGGGCGCGTGCGGACCGCGTCGAAGTCCTCAACCGCTCGTTCACCGAATATCTGCGGAGCCGGCCGGATCGCTCGCTTGACCGCTACGTGCTGCTCGACGCCCAGGATTGGATGTCGGACCAGCAACTCAACGAGCTTTGGCGAGAGATCAGCCGCACCGCACGCGAAGGCGCGCGCGTGATCTTCCGCACGGCCGCCGCGCCAAGCCTGCTGCCAGGGCGGGTCGATGATGCATTGCTGGGACAATGGCGCTATGAGGCCGGGCAGTCGCGTGATCTGGCGCGCCGCGACCGCTCGGCCATCTATGGCGGCTTCCACCTTTATGTTCTGGCGAATTAGTGGACTGGTTCGATGAACCCAATAAGTAGGGTGGGCAAAGCGAAGCGCGCCCGCCATGGCCGAACCCTGGGCACGGCGCATCGCAGCCGGGCTCGCCCGACTTCGGCGCTGAAAATGTGTCGAAATCGGCAACAGCCGATTTGGACGAGCGCGTCTTAGCGCATCCCACGGTCCCAAACATGACGGCCGCGCATGCCAGCGATCTGATGAACCGGATCTACCGGCATCAGCGATATGTCTACGATTTCACGCGAAAATACTTTCTGCTCGGCCGCGACCGCTTGATCGCCGAGATCGATGCGGGCGACGGCGCGCGCGTGCTTGAGATCGGCTGCGGCACCGGGCGCAATCTCATCATGGCGGCGCGGAAATATCCCGGCGCAAGCTGCTATGGCATCGACGTTTCGACCGAGATGCTCAATTCCGCGACGCGTGCGATTTCGCGTGCAGGCCTCGCAGGGCGCGTCCACGTAGCCCATGCCGACGCAACGCGGTTCGATCCTGAACCGCTGTTTGGGACAGAACACTTCGAGCGGATTTTCATCTCCTACAGCCTGTCCATGATTCCGCAATGGCAGAGCGTAGTCAGGACGGCGATCTCGCACCTTGCTCCCAATGGACAATTGCGGATCATCGATTTCGGCGGGCAGGAGCGTCTGCCGGCTGCATTCCGGCGGCTGCTGTGGCGCTGGCTTAGCGCTTTTCATGTCGCGCCGCGCGACGATCTGGAAGCGATGCTCAAGGCGAGCGCCGCCGCCTGCGGCGCCACGGTGACGTTCGCGCGCCCCTATCGCGGATACGCGCAATACGCGGTGGTGCGCCGGCTGTAGGGTGGGTTGAGCGCAGCGAAACCCACCCTCGGCCAGCGGTCCGCAACGAGTTCGGAAGGCGGCGGGCCGCGGGAATAATGGCACGTCTTACTGTGCCAACGTGTCCGACCGGTCACGGGCGAGGCGGGCGCAAGGCTGCCGCTCGTTACACGATAATTGGGGCGTGAGGGGCAGTGGCGAAATGGCGCTTTCATAACTTCTTGAGATTGGCTGGTGCAGGTCTAGCTCACACGTGCTAGCCCAACTTGCGCAATTTCGCTTCGATTTGGCGGGTCGATTTGTCGCATCGGCCTTGATTGATCAAGGGGTTGGCTGCTGAGAGGAGCCGATTTGAGCGTGTAG
>JAJPKK010000157.1 GCA_021323775.1 Hyphomicrobiales bacterium | reverse complement strand
TATGGCTGCCATGGATGAATTCAATCGTCATCCCGTCGTTCACACCTGGTCCTATAAGCTCGACCAACCGGTCTGATATGATTCGAATCTCGAAATCGCTGAACTAGAAAGGGATCAGCTTACTTCGGTACAAATCCCGGCGCGTACACGTCGGCCGCTGCAACAGGTGCCGCAAGTTTGAAGGCGCCCTTGACCACCTCGAGGGTGGCTTCGATGCGCGCCGGGTCGATTTCACCCAGCGGCTGGCCCGGAATCTGCGCCAGTTCGGCGACCGCCTCGTCCTTGGCGATCGCCGCGTCCATTTGGGGGACGAGTTTGCGCATGATTGCGCCTGCAGCCGCCGGATCAGCGAAGGCGTCCTTCATGCCGCGGACAGTCGCCGCGACGAAGCGGTGCACGAGATCCGGCTTGCTTGCGATCGTCGCAGCTGTCGTCACAATGCCCTTGACCACGATGGTGCCGTGCATCGGATAGATGCCGGTCTTGTTGTACCACGCCGCTTCGAGCTCCTCCGCATTAGGGAATAGTTCGGGATAATTCGCCTCGCGCTGCTGCCAGCCGGCGGTCGGCGAACCTGACCGGCCGATGCCTGCGTTTGCATCAAATCCGGCGGATAGCTCGCCAGCGGCCATCATGTCGGCGAGCGCGCGGCCCTCCGGCGCATGAACCACGTTGGGAGGGAGTTTGAGCTCCCTCACGTGCTCCTCGTCATCGACGACCCAGGTGACCTTGGACGAGTCAAGTCCATATTCATCGATCAATCGGGCCCGGCGGCCACAAGGGCTGCCACTGCAGGGCGGGTAGGGAAGGGGGCACCAGGACGGGCTCGCTCGCCTACTCTGCACAATTCTTCAGGCAAGGACGATAAGCAAATAGGAAGCTATCCGCCCGCTATAAGTTCTTGCAACGGCTGCGGCGCATTCTGCCGCCATGCAAAGTGTTCATCGGAGCGGACGGCCGCCGCAGGATGCTTTCGACCAGGAGCGGACGTGCAAGGAACCAAAAAAGAGCGACGCTCGTTTTTTGTTTGTGAGCGCGATTGGTCTGCGTGCGCTTGGCCAAGACAATTCCGCCCTCGGCGTCTCTACAGCCCGCGTTGCGATGGACAAGAGCTGCAATTTTGCCGAGCAGTGGCTGTGGCGCAGCCAACTGCGCTGGCGATGAGCTCCGGGAAACGAGCGCGGTTGTCCGGTAGCCTGAAGCAACGCAATGACCGATGCGAATTGATGCACAACTAGGTTCCGAGCCATTTGAGCAGTTGCCCGATGCGGTCATCGTGGTGGATCGGCGGGGTATCATCCGATACGCCAATGGTCAGGCTGGCCGGCTGTTCGGGCAGGAGCCCGCAACCCTCATATCGGCCCCGATCGAAGCGCTGCTGCCGGCACATGTCAGGAAGCGTCACGTCGGTCACCGTGCCCAATACAGTTCAAACCCGCACCGGCGGCCGATGGGGACCGGCCTCGAGCCGGCGGGTCGTCGCGCAGATGGCACCACGTTTCCGGTCGACGTCATGCTGAACCCGATCGACCATCTTGGCGAGCCGATGGTGCTCGCGGTCGTCCGCGACGCGACGGATCGCCGAGCCTGCGAGGAGGCATTGCGCCAGAGCCGGACGATGTTCGAAAAGTTCTACGAGCATTCGCCGGACGCCCTTGTCGTGGTGGACGAATCTGGCAGGATCGACCGCGTGAACGTGCAGGCAGAGGCCTTGTTTGGGCGACCCCGCGACCACCTGCTCGGCCAGCCAATCGAGATGCTGGTGCCCGAACGCTTGCGTGAGCGACATTTGGCGCATCGCCTCGGTTACATGAAGGCCCCAAGAGGACGCCCGATGGGCACTGACCTACAGCTCTTGGCGCAACGCGCCGACGGCTCGGAGTGCCCGGTCGACATCATGTTGAGCCCGATCGAGATCGGGCAGCGGCGCGTGGTACTGGCAGTGGTCCGAGATATTACAGAACGCAAGCGCGCCGAGGCACATCTGCGGCTGCTGATGCGCGAGGTTGATCATCGTGCCAAAAATATTCTGAGCGTCGTTCAGGCTATGGCGCAGCGCACCGCGGCAAACTCGGCGCAAGAGTTTATCTCACGGTTCAGCGAGCGAATCCGGGGCCTGAGCGCCAGCCACGACCTGCTGGTCAGGAACGAATGGAAGAGCATTCGGCTTGCTGAACTTGTGCGCTCGCAGCTCGCCCACTTCGGAGATCTCCTGGAGAGTCGCATTGCCTTGCGCGGCCCTGATCTAAGGATCAAGGCCACAGCGGCCCAGACGCTCGGCATGGCTCTCCACGAGCTTGCCACCAATGCGGGCAAATACGGGGCACTGTCGACCAGCACGGGCCGCGTCGACATTATGTGGCGCGTAGGGGAGACTGACGGGCATTGCTTCACGATGGAATGGAAGGAAAGCGACGGCCCGACCGTCGTTGCGCCAACGCGGCGCGGATTCGGTTGGAGCGTGCTTTGTGAGCTGACGAAGATATCTCTCGAAGCGGACGTCTCGCTCGACTATGTGCCCGCCGGCGCGGTGTGGCGCCTGCGATGCCCTGTCGAGCGGGTGTGCGAAAGCGGCGCTGCTCAGGCCGGGGACGTGATCGCTCCGACCGAGCCAGCGCCAAAGCGCGCCCGGACGCTCGACCGGCCGACGAGGCGTCCGCGCACGGCTCATCCGGCGTCAGGGTGACCGCGGCCTTAAGGCCAAGCGCACCCTGCGATCAACCTTTCCGGCCTGAAGGATCCGTGCGATCGCCGCTGGCTCAGTCGTGCGGCAGCGCCGCAGCGACTGCCGCAAGCTCAACGATTTCGTTGGTTATTTCTTCCTGCCGCAGCTGATGCGCGCGTTGCGAAAACGAGGCAAGCTTCGATTCGATGTTGGTTTTGGCAGCAGCCATCGCCATCATCCGCGCCTCATTCTCGGCGGCGAAGGCTTCTGTCGCAGCTTCACAAAGCTGCGCATAGACATATTCGCTCGCAAAGCGTTCAAGCAACACCCAAGGCGCAAGCGCAATCAGCGGCGGCTGATTTTCAACGGGCCGGGCGAACCGGCCGAGATCGATGGGCAACAGGGAATGCCGGGCGATTTCGATGCCGCCGCCAAAGTGCGAATGTGAAAAAACCACGTCGACCTGAGCAACAGTTCCGTCTGCGACGCGCTCATAGAGGGCATCGGCAACCCGGCTCGCGAAACTCGGAATGGCGCCCGCGTGAGCCGCCATCGGAGCGCTCCACTGGGGCCGAACCCCGCGCTCGTCCGCAACCGCGATACCTCGCGTTCCAACGAGAAAAACAGTCCCGCCTGCAAGGTCCCCCATCACGGCGTCCAGAACCCGTTCGCTGAATCCGCCGGCGAAGCCTTGCTCGGCACAGAACAGGATTAAGCCGCGCCTGCCTCGGCGAGATTGGTCCGGCGCTGCTCCGTCAGGCGGCACAAGGCTCAACGCTCGCCCGATGGCGCCCGAGATCACCTCGGTGTAGGCCTTGATGCCCGCGAGCAGCGATCGCGCCTGCTGGGCACGGGAGGCGGCAATGCCGCGCATCGCGGTCACGACTGCCTCGAGCTGGCGGACGTTTTGGATTTGCGCGATGATGTCGGCCAGCCGTTCCGCCATCACAGCATCCTTGGCTGCGGTGAGGTCGGTTCCGGCGCCAGCTCTTCGGCAAGGGCAGCAAGTCCTCGGCGCAACTCGGAACGACCGCCATCGTCGAGGCGCCCCGAGCGCTCGATCTGACTGACCACGGCCGACATCGAGCGGTCGAGCCAGGCCGGGAGCCGGGACCGGAATTCGCCGATCTTCTCAAGCGGAACACGATCGAGAAGACCGGTCTGCAGGGCGAATATCAGTGCGACCTCGTCAGCGAGCCGCAGCGGAACGAGTTGCGGCTGTGTGAGCACGGCTCGGATGCGCCTGCCGCGAGCGATCTTGTCCTTGACCTGTGCATCCATCACGCCTCCGAAGCGCGTGAATATCTCAAGCTCCAGGAATTGTGCATAGTCCAGCCGCAACGTCTCCGCGGCTTCACGCAAGGCCGGCGCCTGGGTCTTGCCGCCGACGCGGCTGACGCTCGTCCCGACGTCGACCGCGGGCTTGTGACCCTCATGGAACAGCCTGGCGTCGAGAACGATCTGGCCGTCTGTGATGGAAATCAAATTGGTCGGAATATAAGCGCTCAAGTTGCCGGCATCGATTTCCGCGATCGGGAGGGCGGTGAGCGAGCCGCCGCCGGCGGCCTTGGAGAGCTTCGCAGCTCGTTCAAGCAGGCGCGCGTGCAAATAAAACACGTCTCCCGGGTAGGCCTCGCGTCCCGGCGGCTGTCGCGTAAGGAGCGCAATTTCGCGATGGGTGGCGGCATGCTTCGTCAAGTCATCGATCACGACGAGAGCATGCTGGCCGCGATCACGGAAATATTCCGCCATCGTGAAGGCGGAAAAAGGCGCGATCCATTGCAGCCCGGGCACGGCCGATGCGCTTGCGATCACGAAGATGCAGCGCTCGGGCGCGCCGTGCGCCTGAATAGCGGTGATGACGCGCTTCACCGTCGACGTCTTCTGGCCCACGGCAACATAGACGCAAACGATGTCGCTCGTCTTCTGATTGATGATGCAGTCAACGGCAATCGCGGTCTTGCCGATGGCCCTGTCGCCGATGATCAGCTCTCTCTGGCCTCGCCCCAGCGCAAACATGGAATCGAGTACGACGAGACCAGTCTGTACCGGCTCGGTGACGAAGTCGCGGTCGACGATCGCCGGCGCCGGGCGCTCGATCGCTTCAAAGGCTTCAGCTCCGATCTCGCCCCCGCCGTCAAACGGACGGCCGAGCGGATCGACAATGCGACCGAGCAGCCCTGGGCCGACCGGAACGCGCACCACTTCGCCGGTACCGCGCACGCGATCACCGGCCGCAATGCCTTCAGCCTCGTCGAGCAGAACGCATCCGACCGCATCGGGATCAAGCGTGATCGCAATACCGACCTGGCCGCGCTCGAAGCGGACCAGTTCGTCAAGACGCATGCGTGGAAGTCCCGAAACGAGCGCAACGCCGTCCGCGATCCTCTCGACGCGGCCGATCTCCTCGGCGGAGGGCACAAGCGGCGCCGTCTCGACGCGCTTCCTAGCGTGTCTCAGCCACTCATCAAG
Organism: Hyphomicrobiales bacterium; assembly: GCA_021323775.1. Lineage (GTDB taxonomy): Bacteria > Pseudomonadota > Alphaproteobacteria > Rhizobiales > Xanthobacteraceae > JAJPKK01. The sequence goes on along the minus strand of JAJPKK010000157.1, from coordinate 9,782 downwards.
ACGGTTTTGCGGGCTCGTCGGCACGGTTCAGCTCCTCGCGGATGCGCTCGAGGTCGTTGCGCCAGCTGTTGCGCATGACGGCATAACGGCTGTGAAGCTCGATCCCGGCGATTACGGCGGGATCGCTGCGAAACACCAGAACAGGCTTGCCTCCCAAGGCCTCGGCGATCGCACCGCGAGCGCGCTCGGCCGCTTCTGGGCTGAGCGGCGCTGCAGTCAAGATCTCGACTGAGCCGTCTCCTTCGCGGGTGAATGCGGCACGCTCCTGAGGCGATGACGCCCGCACTTGCTGACACAGCTCGGCCAGGAATACGTCCACGCTGCCCGCAGGTGCGCCGCGGCTGAGTAAGCGCCGCGCGATCTCGACCGCCAGCTCGCTGGCACGATCAATGAGCAGCTTTTCCATCGCAACGCGGTCCCGGGAGATCGCCGCCTCGGCTTCCGCGCGCAGCCGTGTCATCTCCTCGTTCGTCCGGGCAAGCAGCGCCAGCCGCTCAATCTCGGCGGCCGCATGCGCGTCAGCGATCAGCTTGTCCCGCCCTGCCACGATGTCTGCGCGCGCCTGTTCCAGACCGGCGCGGGCGTTGTCTGCTTGGCGCTGGACCTTGGCCGCGTCAGCTAGCAGCTTGTTCGCCTCGTCCTGGCGACGCGCCACGATCTCCGCCACTGGCCGGAACAGGAACCGGGCCAGGAGCCAGATCAGAATGAGGACATTGGCTGTCTGAAGCGCCAGCGTCCACCAATCGATTCGCATGAGTTCAACGGATGAACGGGTTAGCGAACAGCACGAGCAGAGCGATCACCAGGCAGTAGATCGCCATTGTTTCGATCATGGCGAGCCCGACGAACAGCGTCCGCGCCAGAGTTCCGGCCGCTTCCGGCTGGCGGGCGATAGCGTCCATCGCAGCTGCAACCGCCCGCCCTTCCGCCAGCGCCGGCCCAATCGCGCCAAAAGATACAGCGACAGCCGCCGCGATGATGCTGACAATCTCAAGCACATTCATGGCTCTGTCCTTTCTTCGGAGCCGGCTGGACCGCTTTCTCTCACTGCGCTCCCGATGAACACCATGGCGAGAACCGTAAAGATGTAGGCCTGGATCGCCCCGATCAGCAGCTCTATCCCCATGAACGGAATGGGCACAAGCAGTCCGGCGAGGGAAAGAATGATGGCGATGATAAAGGCGCCGCTCATGACGTTTCCGAACAGGCGCACGATGAGTGAGAACGTGCGGGTGAAGGTCTCCACGACGTTGAGCGGGATCATGAAAAAGGTAGGCTCCGCGAACGTCTTCAGATAGCCAACCAGTCCGCGGGCGCGGATGCCGAAATAGATGACGGCGAAAAACACGATAAGTGCGAGCGCCGCATCGGTTTCAAGCCGCCCGGTCGGCGGCTCGATGCCCGGGATCAGCGATGACCAGTTTGCCGCCAAGATGAACAGGAAGAGCGTTCCAATCAGCGGCAGATACGGCTCTGGCGACACGCCCATGGTATCGCGAATCTGGCCCTCGATCGCTGCCACCACGAGTTCGAGTGCGGCTTGACCGCGTGTCGGTCTCACCTTGAGCGATCGCGTGGCAAGGAATCCCCCCAGGACCAGCGCCGCCATCAGGCCCCAAGTGACAACGACTGTTGCAGTGATTGGAACCGGGCCGAGCATGAAGACGGTCTTGCTGGTGAGCGGCGACCCGATCATGACAGCGCTCCGAGGCGCAGCACCGCGGTGCGTGACGCAAGGACGCCAAGCGTAGCAACAAGCAGCGCCGCAGCGCCGTAGTGCCGCGCGATTATGCCGAGCGCTCCGGCGAGGACCGCGAACCGGATCAGCTGCAGCGCCAGCGCCAACAGGACTGCAGATCCCGTCGCCAGCATTCGGGCGCTCCGTCGCAGGCTCAGAAAATAAAACGCCCCAAGCAGCGCACCAATGGCCAGCCAGGAACCAGCGTCAAAAACGAGATTCGATACGTCGTGAATCGGTACATAGGACCTGGTCATTGCCTGTGCATCCATCGCCATGCCGACCAACACCCGACCACCACGCCGATCAGCAACAACGGTGCGCTCCAAAAAATGCCGGTTCCGAACTTTTGATCGAGCCATCGCCCGATGAACAAGCCGATCAGCGTGGGCGCCACAATGATCCAGCCAAGCACGCCTATTTGCCCGACAAACCGCGCCATGGACGGCTCACCTTCGCGCAGCCAATGTTGCCGGCGCCGCCGTTGCCGGCGCACCGTGTCGGCGAGGCCGTCGGGTTCGGTAGGCCTCCCATTCATGATCGGCCTCCAAGGGCACCCGGCCGCTCCGGTCGCAGGTACCGGACGATCTGGCGGATCGCCTTCATCTGCAGCTTAAGGCTTGCGGTCCGTGCCGTCCGCTCGGCCTCGATGTTGTTGCGAAACTCCGCGAGCACGATGTGCTCCAGCCGCTCCAGATCGTCGCCAACAAGCGCTTCGCGTGTGGCGATCGCTACCAAGCTCCCATGGCTGACGGAGAGCACGCCGCGTCGCACGGCACAAAACCGATGCCGGTCGCCGCTCCGCCGCCAAGCAACCACCGACACGGTCAGCGCTGTCAGAAAATCGGCATGGCCGCGGAGGATGCCGAAGCTGCCGCTCTGATCTTCGGCCCGCACGGCGACCACATCCGAATCATCGATCACAACCGCAGTCGGCGTCGTTATCAACAGTCTCATTGCGGCTTCGCCTCCTCAGATGCAGCCCCCTCCTTGTTCCGCGCTTCATCAAGAGTCCCCACCATGTAGAGGGAACTCTCCGCCCAGGTATCAGCAATGCCGCTGAGGATCGCACGGCAACCTTTAAGGGTTTCGGCCAGCGGCACCGATCGGCCGGGCTTGCCGGTAAACGCCTCAGTGACCGCAAAGGGTTGCGTCAGAAAGCGTTGAAGCCGGCGGGCGCGCCTAACCATGAGCCGATCTTGCGCGCTCAGCTCCTCGATTCCGAGCAGGGCGATGATGTCCTGCAACTCCTTGTAATGGGCGATGGTCTCGCGTACCTCTTCGGCCAGGCGGTAATGCTCCTCGCCGACCACGAGCGGATCGAGGAGGATCGATGACGACGACAGTGGGTCGACTGCCGGATACATGCCTTCGGCCGCCATCGATCGCGACAGCATGATGATGCTATCGAGATGGCTCGAGATAGCCGTCACGGCAGGATCCGTGAAATCGTCGGCCGGCACGTAAACCGCCTCGATCGCCGTGACCGACACCGCGCCGACGGACGTAATGCGCTCCTGCAGAGCGGCGACCTCGGTCGCAAGCGTTGGCTGGTAGCCGACCCGCGAGGGCAGGCGCCCGAGAAGGCCAGAAACTTCGCCGCCTGCTTGAACGAAGCGGAATACATTGTCCATCAAGAGCAACACGTTCTGCTGCTTCTGATCGCGGAAGTGCTCGGCGATCGTCAAAGCCGTCAAGCCGACACGCCAACGCGCACCGGGAGGCTCGTTCATCTGCCCGTAGACCAGCACGCTACGATCTATCACGCCAGACCGGCGCATTTCGACCAGCAGCTCATGGCCTTCGCGCGAGCGCTCTCCGACACCCGCAAACACGGAAATGCCGCGATAGCTTTGCACCATGGCATGGATCAACTCCATTACCACGACCGTCTTGCCGACTCCCGCGCCGCCGAACATCGCCGCCTTGCCCCCTCGGGCGAGGGGGCTGAGAAGATCGATCGCCTTGATGCCAGTCTCAAAAATGGCCGTCGCCGGACTGCGGTCTGCGAGCGCGGGGGCCGCGCGGTGGATCGGCGAACGAGACATGCCCTCAGGTAACGGTGGCCCGTTGTCGCGCACGTCGCCGGTCACGTCGAGAAGGCGGCCGAGAACGGCATCTCCGACCGGCACGGTAATCGGGCCTCCAGTGGCGCGCACCGGTGTTCCGCGCGCAAGCCCGGCGGTCGTTTGCAGCGCGACCCCCCGAACTGTGGTTTCGTCGAGGTGTGCTTGGACCTCGACGATCAGGGGGCCCCTCCGATCCCATTCGACCGCGAGGGCCTCGTCGATTTGCGGAAGATCGCCGGCATTAAAGGCGACGTCCACAACCGCGCCGCGAACGGCGAGAACCTCCCCCAGCGATTGCGCGGCCCGTCTTGTCATGAGGGCAATTGGCTCTGCGGGACGGAGGTGTTGGACCCGCGATTGTCCACCCAGTGATGGCGCAAGCTCGCGATATGCAGATCGAGGTCGCGCTCTGAGAAGGTGATGAGATCGCTGTGACCGAACCCTTTCGAATAGTCCACCACGGAGATGATCTCGGGCGCGATGCGAAGCAAAGCCACCTTCTCCGACGCCGGCTTCGGCGCTATCCGCAGCGCATCGCTATTTGCGCCGGCAGGCGGCGACGGCGTCGCGTATTCTGGGTAGCGCTTCAGCCGCAGCGCTGAGACGTAATCGAACTCCGCTGGATCGGCTACCACGCCAGCCTTCGCAGCGAGCGAAAGGCCCTTGATGTCGCGCGGGTCGGCGACGTCGCTCCCGATCGCAATCGAGACCCGTGGATCGCGCAGGATGTTGGCATATTTCTGCGAATTACGGGCAACAAAGCAGTACAGCAAAAAGCCGTCATTGACGTAGCCGACCAGCGTCGTCTGTGGCCAGCCATCGGGGCGGTTTGTAGAAATGCTCATTATGCGATGTTCATTGAGCACGTCTATGACGATATCCTTTAACCTTCGGCTCACAGATATCTCCGGCAAAACCTCTGGACTAGGCCGGCCAAATGCCGGGCGCGGACATAGATCAAAAGCTCGGCGATGCTCATTATCACTGATCGAGTGTTTGACACTGATCTGGATCAAAGCTAGGCGTACTCGATCCGATTGCACCTTGGCTTTGCGCTGCGCCGCCGCCAGACGTGATCCGCTTCATCTAGCAAATTTAAAACTCACGGTCGTTGCAGGAGTTCGACGTTGATCCCGATCAAAGGCGCTTATCCAAGTCCGCGGCGATGCGTTCGATGACGCCGTTGCGGCGACGAAAAGTGGCCCTGAAACATCAGGTGGTTCAACATCGCCGGAACGCGCTCTGGTTGGGAGGCAGACTCGTTGATCGAAATCAAAGAAGGAACAAGCGTTGCCGATTTATGTTTGTCAGTACGAGATGCGCAGATGCGAGTTCACTCAGGTCGGGTCGTGAGGAAGTGCGATGTCGTTCTCTCTCCCCAAGGAGTGGCAAGATTGGCTCAATCTCCTTCTTGGGATATGGATTTGCGTGTCACCTTGGGCTTTGAACTTCACCGACAATCCGGCCGCGACACGTACCGCCGTTGCGGTTGGATTCTTGATTATCGTGTGTGAGGTCTTTACGTTCTGGGCCCTGCGCCGTGTGGAGGAGTGGATCAACGTTCTGCTGGGCGGTTGGCTCCTCATTTCGGCATGGCTTTTGGACGTCAGCGCATCGATTGCGAGGGTCGATTTCATCGCCAGCGGCGCAACGGTCGTTCTGTTAGCGATGTACGAAGTCTGGGACGCTCAGCGCCATCCGAGCGGCTCCACATAGGATTGTCTGGTTGACGCTGAACTCTGCGTCGCTGTTGCCTGCTGTCATTTCACCGGCCTTGCTTGTCGCTTCCGGCGTTTTCGCCCGCGCTTCCGCGCGGCGACTGGCCTCGGAATCAATGGCTCTTCTAGTGCAATAGTTCGCGGCCCCAAATCAGCGGCCGCCCCGCGGTTTTCCGCCGGCATTCGTCGTCGGATAGGACCATGCCGGTGAATGACCTCCGCAACATTCCTTAGGCAAAAGAAACTAAGCTGTTCAATTGATTCTGCTCAATTGCATATGGCGAGCATCGACAAAAATAGCCGCTGCAGACTCGTAGGAGAGTTCCATGAATGCGGCTCTCAAGCTGGCGTTTCTTTGCGTCTTGCTGCTTGCACCGGCGCGCGGCGCTGAGCCTCGGCGCCGGCGTGGCCTGCAATACGCAGAAGCAAGTGCAAGAGTTTCTCGCCTTCAATGACGCCGATCCGCAAACGACGGTGCGGGCGGTGAACGACGAAGAGAGAGACCCAACCGCCTTCAGCCAGAATCTTTCTGGCCCATGGAGCGCAGCCATGTCTTTCGCGACGTTGATGGTGCATATGGATGTCGAGGCAAAATCCGATGCCCGAGTTCGGCTCGCCGCACAGCTGGCCGATCGTTTCGCCTCCGCTCTGATCGGCATTTCGGCCTGTGTTCTGCCCCCGTATCCCGCGGAAGGCGCCTATTTCGTCACGCGCGAATTCGTCGAGCAGGAGCGCGAAGCCACCGCAGCGGCCTTTCAGCGCACCGAGGCCGCCTTTCGGGCGGCCGCGGGCGAAAAAGGATCGAAGCTTAAGTGGCTCGAGTGGCGGTCCGCCATCGACCTTCCGGAGACCTTCATCGTCTCGGAAGCGCGAGCCGCGGACCTCGTCATCGTGGGCCGGGCACCAAGCCCGATGGACATCCGCCGATGCCTGGATCCCGCAGCCGCAGTGCTGCGGGCGGGTCGCGCCATGCTGGTGGTGCCGCCCGGCGTCGACACGTTGAAGGCAGAGCGAATTCTCATCGGCTGGAAAGATGCGCGCGAGGCGCGCCGCGCGCTCCGGGACTCGCTTCCGCTGCTCCACGAGGCCAAATCTGCGACCATTGTCGAGGTTTGCGATGACAGCATGGCGGCTTCGGCGCGACAGCGTGTCGCGGACGTAGCGAGCTATCTTGCGCGGCATCGAATGGCGGTTGGATCGGCTAGGGCAGCTGCCGCAAAAAATGACGTTGCCCATCGCTTGATCGATCTGGCGAGAGTCGAAGGCGCCGACCTGATCGTGACCGGCGCTTATGGACACAGCCGGTTGGGCGAATGGATTTTCGGCGGCGTGACGCGGGAACTCCTCGGGTCAAGTCCTGTGTGCTGTCTCATGTCAAATTGAGACTGTGCGATCATTCCCGCGGGAGGCTCGCGCGAGACAGCTGTGACATTTTGCGCCTGTAACGTCGCGGTGAATGACATGACGCAATCGCTGGTGCGCGAAGCGATGCCAGATATCTCACTCGATGAGATTGACGGATCGACAATGGAACACCTGCAGGTAAGACGCTGATGCCCCTTGAGCGCGCTTTGCGATGGTCGCTCGTGGCGATCGCAGTCTTTGGGCTCGCAGGCGGTATCCTCGCCTGGGCCGTGGACCAGCCGCGCCTCGCCCATCTTGCCTGGACGCTCGCCACCATTCCGGTCTTGCTTGGGCTTGCGGCCTCGATTGTTCGCGATCTCCTCTCTGGGCGCGTGGGCGTCGATGCAATTGCACTGTTGTCGATGGCGACCGCGCTCCTGCTCGGCCAATCGCTTGCCGGCGCCGTGATCGCACTCATGTACTCTGGCGGCAATGTGCTCGAAGACCTTGCTGTCTTTCGGGCTGAGTACAATCTCCGCTCACTCGTTGATCGCGCCCCGCGCGTCGCGCATCGTCATGTCGATGGCAGCATTGCAGACGTGCCGGTCGCGAGCATCGCGGTCGGCGATAAGCTCTTCGTTCGAGCCGGGGAAGTGATTCCGGTCGATGGCATCGTCGACATGGACGGCGCTGTGATCGACGAATCGGCGCTGACTGGCGAACCCATTCCGGTCGCCAGGCCGCGCGGGTCCGCCATCTTCAGCGGCACATTGAACGTCGGCGACACCTTCGAAATGACTGCTTCGTCGATTGCCGGACAAAGCACTTACGCCGGAATCGTCCGCCTCGTCACCGCAGCGCAAACGGCCAAGGCGCCATTCGTGCGGCTCGCCGACCGCTACGCATTGGCGTTCCTGCCGGTCACCGTGGTTATGGCCGGAGTGGCGTGGCTGATCTCGGGAGACCTCATTCGCAGCCTTGCGGTCCTCGTCGCCGCAACCCCATGCCCGCTCATTCTGGCGGCACCGGTGGCCTTCATTGCCGGTGTCGCCCAGGCAGCCGGGCGCGGAATTCTTGTCAAAGGCGGCGGTCCGCTCGAGGCGATGGCGCGGGCGCACACCGTGCTGTTCGACAAGACAGGAACGCTGACCGTCGGCGGCGCCCGGCTGCTTTCCATCGAAGTTGCACCCGGAGAGCAAGCGGAGGAAGTGCTCTCGCTTAGCGCCTCGCTCGAACAGGCGTCGCACCATGTTCTCGCCCGCGCCATTGTCCAGGCCGCGATCGACCGTGGCCTGCCATTGAAGATGCCAAACGAGGTCAGCGAGTCCATGGGCATTGGCCTAAGGGGCGTCGTCGACGGCAGGCGCGTCGCTGCAGGCTCGCGTGACATGATATGGGGCCGCCGCGAGGTTCCGCCATGGGCGTTGCGGGCCGTGCGCCGGGCGGCGTGGCGCTCGGCGCTCATTGTTTTCGTCGCCGCCGACGAGCAGCCGATCGGCGCAATCTTGCTGGCAGATGAACTGCGCCGCGAAACGCCGCACGCCATCCGCATGCTGCGCGCTGCCGGGGTTGCGCGCGTCATCATGCTCACGGGCGATCGGCCGGCCGCTGCCGAGCTCATCGGAGCAGCGCTCGATCTCGATTCGGTGCTCGCCGACCGCACTCCAGCCGACAAAGTCGACGCGGTGCGCACCGAACAGCAAATCAATCCGACCATCATGGTCGGCGATGGAATCAACGACGCCCCAGCGCTGGCTGCCGCTGACGTTGGCATTGCCATGGGCGCCGGCGGCGCCAGCGTATCATCCGAGGCAGCGCAGGTCGTGATTCTTGCCAACCGGCTCGATCGCGTCGGCGAAGCGGTCGTCCTCGCACAGCGCTCACGGCGCATTGCGGTTCAAAGCATTGTCGTCGGCATGGCGCTGTCGGGCTTGGCCATGGTGGCGGCAACGGTCGGATGGCTCGCGCCCGTCCCGGCCGCCATCTTCCAGGAAGTGATTGACGTGACCGTGATCATGAACGCTCTGCGTGCCTTGAAGCCAGCCCGCCGCCGCGCTCGGCGCTTGATGCCGGCCAAGACGGAAGCCGCGCTGCATTGCGACCACCTGGTCCTGCGCCGAAGCCTCGATCGGTTGAGAGCCATAACTGACGTGCTTGGCGATGCCGCCCTTGAGGACACACCGGCGCTGATTAAGGAAGCAAACAGCATCGTCCAAACGCAGATCGTCGAGCATGAGCGCGATGATGAAGGCAATGTCTATCCGAAGCTTGCAAAGCTGCTCGCAGATGGCCATGGCCTTTCGGCCATGAGCCGCGCACATCGCGAGATCCTGCACCTTGCCCGCTTGCTTGGGAGGATCGTCGAGGATCTGCCCCTGGAGAAAGTTGACCATTACCTGGTCCGCGACGCCCAACGCGTGATCGAAGCGATCGAGGCGCTGGTCGACGTGCATACGGCGCAAGAGGAAGATATCTATGAGGCGGTCGCCGCCGGATGAGCGCGAATCTGGCTAACCGGAATATGCTCCAGGCAGACGCGTACAGCGGATTGAAGTAATTTGTAAGAGAGGCGATTCAGCTCATATGCCCGGTCATTCCAGGACGCGACTGAAGGTGGCGAACCCGGAATCCATAGCCCTCGGCCGATGATTATGGATTCCGGACTCGCGGGCTAAAGCCCCGCGCCCCGAAATGACGCGCTTAAGATTCGAATTTCGAAATCGCCCTGCTAGACGCGGCGCTCGCCTGCGCCTCCCGCAACGTCCACATCGGACTTTGGCTTGGCAACGCGACTTGCAAATTGTGGCTAGGAAGAAACTTACCCGGCAGGACCGCGCCACGGGTAGCAGAAGTTTCATGCGCTGCAGGTCGGGCCAGGCCCGGTGGAAAACTCTTTTGAATTTCGAGTGGGGC
>JAJPKK010000321.1 GCA_021323775.1 Hyphomicrobiales bacterium | reverse complement strand
TTCAAACTACACGTTCAAACTACACGCAAAGTACCGGATAGAACTCGGAGTACCGTCGTGATCGTGTGTTCGTGCAACGTCATTTCGGACCATCAGGTCCGATCCGTTACGGCCGAACGCACTGTCCGGGCGACGAGCGAGGTCTACCGGTGTCTGGGATGCAGCGCCGAGTGTGGGCGCTGTGCTCGCACGATCCGCCGGATTATGGACGAGGCTCTCGCTGACGCAACGTCGCCGCTGGCGGCGAGAACCTGCGTCTGCGCTGCGGCCGAAAAGCCTGCTCCCCGCCCGTCCCCAAGGGGAGCGAGGGCGTCCCGTCCGCCCCTTCCAGCCGAGGACGCCGGCGAAGCGCCAGCCCTCTGAGCGCCAGGGATCGAGCCAAAGGAGGGGGGCCCTCTCGTCTTTCCACGATTCTGCGTAACAGCTAACGTTCTGGTTGTAGCCGGGGTTTTTTTGAACAGCATCGCGCCGCCGGAACTTCCGCTCCAAATTAGAATTGGTATTATTTAAATCTGATCGCCACCTGCCGCGTGGCAGCCAAGCAGCGGGACGTTACCATGCGCGGAGATACAACCGTCATAGAATACCTCAACAAGGCGTTGCGTCACGAGCTTACGGACATCAATCAGTACTGGCTGCACTATCGCCTGCTTGAGAACTGGGGCTACCTGGACCTCGCGAAGAAATGGCGCAAGGAATCCATCGAGGAGATGGAGCATGCCGACAAACTGGTTCATCGCATCATCTTCCTCGACGGCTTCCCCAATATGCAGGTGCTTGACCCGCTCGACATCGGGCAGACCGTGAAGGAGGTGCTCGATTGCGACCTTGCGTTGGAGATGCACGCGCGTGCGCTGTATCAGGAGGCGGCCACGCATTGCCACGGCGTCAAGGATTACGTGACCAGAGATCTGTTTGAAAAATTGATGAGCGACGAGGAGGAGCACATCGACTTCCTCGAAACTCAGCTTGAGCTCGTCGCCCGCCTCGGGCTTGAGCTTTATGCTCAACATCATATCGGGAAGCCGGAAGGGCCGGACCAATAGAGCGCATTCCGCTCACGTTGAACCATTCATGCGGAGTCATGGCCGGGCTTGTCGCGGGCATGACGCCGCAGATGTGTTTCGACCTCATCGGAAAGCGCTCTAGTACTTCTGCGTCAGAAGTCGTTCCGCGGCGGCGCGAAGCGGCGAGCCCGGAATCTGACCGTCTTGCCGAGCGCTCCTGGCTCACCACCTGCGGTGGCCCCCGGAATGGCCAGCCGCGGGCAGGAAGGCCAAAATCCCCGGCTTGCGCGCTGGCATCCAAAACACCCCGCCCCTGCCCGTGGTTGCGCCACATCACAAACTCGCGCAGACATGTTGGGGGGTGCGTTTTGCCTCGCTTCTTGGCATTGTGGTTCTTTCGGGGCTGGGCTGAGGGGGCCGCCGCGAAGGAGACCGCGTGAAAACCGACCGGTTCGAAAAGACCTTCACAACGGTACCAAGCGCAGATCGGACAACGCGGCGGCGGCGACGCTGGATTGTTGGCATTGCGATCATCCTTGGTATCGCGGCGAGCTATCTCTGGTTTTATGCCCCGCAGTACCTCCCTGCATCTCTCGCCCAGTACCGCCAGGCACAGATTCAGATGAGCGAGGCTGGCGGAGGGGGCGGGCGGGGATTGCGCGGCGACGGGCCGGTGCCGGTGCTCGCCGCGGTGGCGAAGAAAGCGGATGTCCCGGTCTTTTTCGACGGCGTCGGCTCGAGCCGCGCGCTCAACACCGTGACTGTGAGGCCCCAGGTTGACGGCAAGCTGATGAGCGTGAATTTCAAAGAGGGCCAGGACGTCGATCAGGATTTCGTGCTGGCGGAAATCGAAGCCACGATCTACCAGGCGCAATATGATCAGGCTGTCGCCAAGAAGGCAATGGATGAGGCCCAGCTTGCCAACGCTCGCCTCGATCTTGAACGCTATGCCCGGCTGACGCAGACCAATTCAGCCACGCGCCAGCAATATGATACGCAGCGGGCGCTGGTGGCGCAGCTTGAAGCCCAGGTGCAGGCCGATCAGGGCGCGATCGACAACGCTAAAGCCATCCTGTCCTACACCAGGATCACCGCGCCGCTTGCCGGCCGCACCGGCATTCGCCAGGTCGACGCCGGCAATATCGTGCACGCCACGGACACCACCGGGATCGTGGTGATCACCCAGATCAGGCCGATTGCCGTTATCTTTCTGCTGCCGCAACAGCGCCTCGCCCAGGTCAACAAGGCGTTCGCGCAGGGGCCGTTGAGCGTTCAGGCGCTGGGCGACGACAATCGCACAGTGATCGACAGCGGCACGCTCACGGTGATCGACAATCAGGTCGACCAGGCTACCGGAACCGTGAAGCTCAAGGCGGAATTCCCGAACAAGGACCTGCAAATCTGGCCCGGCCAGTTCGTCAACGTGAAGCTCCTGGTCGATACCTTGCGGCAGGTCATTGTGGTGCCCACCGCTGCCGTCCAGCGGGGCCCAAACGGGACCTTTGCGTATGTTGCCAATGAGGACAACACAGTCACGGTGCGTCCGGTGACGGTTGCGCAGCAGGATGACCTTGAGGCCGTGATTGCCTCGGGCATTGACGAAGGCGAGCAGGTGGTGACGACCGGGTTTGCCCAGTTGACCGACGGCGCCAAGATCACGATTGGAGCGCAGGAAGACCTGCGACGGCCTGCAGGCAGCGAACGCCGCCGCGGCCGGCCGCGCGAGACCCCTCAGGCCCGATCCGAACCGACGCCGCGCGCCCCCCTTCCCGCCGCTTCCGCGCAAGCGGCGGAGGGAAAGGCGGGGGAAGCCCGGCCGGCGCAAACGCCATCCGAAGGCGCCGCGCCTCAGCCTGGGTCGGCAGAGCAATCCCGCGATACCGCGCAGCGCACCCAATCCGGCGGCGCCGCGACTGCGACGCCATGAGCATCATAGGTGGTCGACGTTGCCGGGGATTACTCCCCTCCCTCGCGAGGGGGGAGGGAATCCCGCGGGGCCACTCCTCGCTAACCTTCCGTCTACGGCCATGAGCGTATCGTCCCCCTTCATTTTCCGGCCGATTGCCACCTCGCTGCTCGGCGTCGCCGTGATGCTGGGCGGAATCCTTGGATATTCTTTGCTGCCGGTCGCGTCGCTGCCGCAGGTCGACTTTCCGACCATCCAGGTGACGACGCAGCTGCCGGGCGCGAACCCCGAAACGATGGCGTCGCTCGTCACCGCACCGCTGGAACGCCAGTTCGGCCAAATTCCGGCGCTCGCGACCATGACGTCGTCGAGTTCCTACGGCGTCAGCCAGATCACTTTGCAGTTTGAGCTTAATCGCGACATCGACGCCGCCGCGCAGGATGTGCAGGCCGCCATCAACGCCGCAGGTTCGACATTGCCGCGCAACCTTCCTTACCCGCCGGTTTATGCGAAGGTGAATCCCGCCGATGCGCCGGTGCTCACGCTTGCGCTGACGTCGCCGACGATCTCGCTGCGGCAGATGAGCGATCTCGCCGACACCTTGATCGCGCAGCGGCTCAGTGAGGTGACCGGCGTCGGTCATGTGTCGGTTCAGGGCGGCCTCAAACCTGCGATCCGCATCCAGGCCGATCTGGCAAGGCTCGCCTCCTACGGCATCGCGCTGGAAGACCTGCGCGCTGCGATCGTAGCGGCAAATGTAGCGGGGCCTAAGGGGTCGCTCGATGGCGCCCAGCAGTCCTACACGATCGCGGCCAATGACCAGGTCACCGGCATCCAGACGTATCGGAACCTGATCATCGCGTACCGCAGCGGCGCGCCCGTCCTGCTCGGCGATGTCGCCAACGTGATCGACGGGCTGGAAAACAGCAAGGTCGGCGGCTGGCACCAGGACTCCCCGGCGGTCATCATCGATATCCAGCGTCAGCCGGGCGCCAACGTCATCGACACGGTTCGTCGCGTCGGCCTCGAGCTGCCGCGCCTGCAGCGCGTCATGCCCAAGGGCGTGTTCTTGGCCGTGGTCCAGGACCGCACGGGCGCCATTCGGGCTTCGGTCCACGATGTGCAATTCACCCTGATATTGAGCGTTGGCCTCGTCGTCCTGGTGGTATTCATTTTCCTGCGCACCTTGCGGGCCACCATTATCGCCGGCGTCGCGCTGCCGCTCTCCCTCATCGCCACCTTCGGGGTGATGTGGTTTCTCGGCTTCAGCCTCGACAATCTGTCGCTGATGGCGCTGACGATCGGCACCGGCTTCGTGATCGACGATGCCATCGTGATGATCGAGAACATCGTCCGCCATATGGAGGAAGGCGAGCCGCCGTTCGAGGCGGCGCTCAACGGAGCAAGGGAGATCGGGTTCACAGTGATTTCGCTCACGGCGTCCCTGGTCGCAGTCTTCATACCCTTGCTGTTCATGAGCGGCATCGTCGGCCGGATGTTCCGCGAATTCGCCCTGACCCTCACGGTCGCAGTCATCACCTCGGCCGCTGTCTCGCTCACCCTGACGCCGATGATGTGCAGCCGCCTGCTTCGCCAGCTCCCACTCTACCCTCGCCGGCTCGCGGAGGACGGTTGGGTGGCGGCCGGCGCATTGACGCGGCGGCTCAGTCGCGCGGTCGAGTATGCGGTCGACGGCTATCACGCCAGCCTCGAATGGGTGCTGCGCCACGAGCGCGCGACGCTCCTCGTGACCGGCGCCACCCTGATCGCCACCATCTGGCTCTATGTCATCGTGCCGAAGGGCTTCTTGCCGATTCAGGATACCGGCCTGATCAAAGCCGTCACCGAAGCCGGCCCGCAAGTTTCCTATGCGGAGATGCAACGTCTTCAGCAGAGCATCGTCGATGCGATTCGCCGCGATCCCGACGTGACGGGCGTCATATCGGTGGTCGGGGTGACCCCGATGAACCCGACCCCGAACGCGGGGCGGCTTGCCATCACGCTAAGGCCCCGTGACCAGCGCTCAAGTTTCGTCACCGGCATCATCGAGCGGCTGAAGGGCGCGATTGCATCCGTTCCCGGAATGGTCGTCTATTTCCAGCCGGTTCAGGACATCCAGATCAGCACGCGTTCGTCGCGCGCGCTTTTTCAGTATACGTTGGCGTCGACAGATGCCGCAGAAGTCAGTCAGTGGGCCGGCGCTCTGGTGACGCGGTTGCGCGAGGATCCGCTGTTTCGCGATGTCGCGTCGGAAGCCCAGGACGGCGGACTCCGGGTCGACATCAAGGTCGACCGGGAGAAGGCCGGAAGACTCGGCATTTCAATGCAGGCGATCAGCGATACGCTTGATGACGCTTTCGGGCAGCGGCAGATCTCGACGATCTTCGGCCAGGCCAATCAGTACCGCGTCATCCTGGAGGCGATGCCGGAATACCAGCGCGATCCGAGCACGCTCTCCAAGCTGTATCTCCCGGCTGGAACTTTCACGATGCAGGCGACGCTCTCAAGCTCGACTTCGAATCTCGCCTTTCTGCCGACGAGCGCCACGAACCTGGTGCCGTTAAGCGCGGTCGCCGCGGTCGAGCGCACCACGGCGCCGCTCGCGATCCAGCATCTCGATCAGTTTCCGGCCGTGACCGTCAGCTTCAATCTTGCGCCGGGCGCATCGCTCGGCGATGCCGTCGCGGCCATTTCAGCCGCAGAAAACGACATCAGGATGCCGGCGTCTGTGGTCGGCGCCTACGCGGGCGACGCCGCAGAATTTGCATCTTCGCTGGCCGGGGAGCCGTGGCTCATTCTGGCGGCGGTGGTGACGATCTATATCGTGCTCGGCATGCTTTATGAGAGCTTCGTGCACCCCCTGACGATTCTCTCCACGCTGCCATCCGCAGGCGTCGGCGCCCTGGCAGCGCTGATGATATTTGGCCAGGATCTATCCATCATTGCGCTCATCGGCATCGTGCTGTTGATGGGCATCGTGAAGAAGAACGCCATCATGATGATCGACTTCGCGCTCGAAGCGGAGCGCGTTGACGGCCTTGCACCCGCGGAGGCGATCATGCAGGCGTGTCTGCTGCGGTTCCGGCCGATCATGATGACCACGCTGGCGGCGCTGTTCGGCGCGTTGCCGCTCGCGTTCGGGACCGGTACGGGCTCGGAACTGCGTTTCCCGCTTGGGATCACGATCATCGGCGGGTTGCTGCTGAGCCAATTGCTGACGCTCTACACGACGCCGGTCATCTATCTGGCATTGGATCGCCTGCATCGCCGCGTGTCGGCGTCACGTTTGCTGGCGGCCGAAGACCCGCCGCTGGGCGCGCACCTCGATTAAGGGGGGAGAAATGCGCGTTGTAGGGTGGGCAAAATCGCCTGCACAGCCGAAAAACGAGCAGCTGCTTCGCCGGCGATTTTGCCCACGCTGAAGGTGGAGCGGGCCGACGGCGTGGGCAAAGGCGGCCCCAACGTCGTGCATCAATCAAGCTTCGAGGCCACCTTTGCCCACCCTACGCGCTGGCGGCGGAAGACCTGGCCGCGGGCGCGCACCTCGATTGAACGGCCGGGTCGGCCTGTGGTGTACCAGTGTAGCCCGGATTGAGCGTCAGCGAAATCCGGGAGCGCCCGCGCCGCGCGGCAGCGCCGCCCCGGGTTTCGCTCGCGCTCAACCCGGGCTGCGGCCCCGCGGTTCGCTCAAGCCATCCCGCCCGTGCTAACATCGCAGGCAGCGAAAACGGGAGGACGCCGTGCAAGTCACCGCCTGGCATAACAAAGCTCGTTGGGCCGGCCTGATGGCCCTGGCGCTGATCATGGGATTGAGCGGGGGCGTCCGTGCGCAGACCGATCCGGCGGCCAATTACCCGAGCAAGACCATCAAGATCGTGGTCGGCTTTGCGGCCGGAGGGGGCAACGACATCATCGCCCGCATTATCGGCCAGAAGCTTCAGGACGACTTTGGCCAAAGCGTCATCATCGAGAACAAGGTGGGCGCAGGCGGCAGCCTTGCGGCTCTTTCCGTGATGGCCGCGCCGCCTGACGGTTACACGCTGCTGATAGGAGCAAGCGGCGCCATGAGCATCATCCCGGCCATCTCGGTCAGGCCGCCTTATGCAACGCTCAAGGATTTCGCGCCGATTTCCAACCTTGCGTCGTTTCCCTTGATTCTCTCGATCTACCCGTCGCATCCGGCGAAAACCGTGCAGGAATTGGTGTCCTGGATGAAGGCCAATCCGGACAAGGCCAATTACGCAACGGCCTCTCCGGCATTCACGTTGGCGACCGAGCTCTTCAAATTGCGCACCGGCGCACCGGGGACCGCGATCCCCTACAAGAGCAGCAACGAATCGCTCGTCAGCGTCATCGGCCGGCAGTCGCTGTTTGCAATCGCGGATCCGCCGCCGACGACGCCGCAGGTCAAGGGCGGACTGGTCCGCGCCCTCGCGGTCACGTCGCGTACGCGGCTGGATGATCTTCCTGACGTGCCGACGATGGCGGAGGCGGGCGTGTCGGGCATGGAGGTCGGCCTGTGGAGCGGCGTATTCGCGCCGGCCGCGACGCCGCCCGCCATTATCCACAAGCTCGAAACCGAGCTGCGCAAGATCATGCAGATGGCCGACGTGAAGGAGAAGTTCAGGGCGATGGCAACGCCAACCGTCGGCAGCACGGCGGCTGAGTTCGTGCGATTGATCGACACGGAAACCAGGATGTGGGCCGAAGTCGGCCGCGTGGCCAATGTGAAGCTTGAGTGAGGTCGGGACCCGCGATGGCGAGTTCGCTTTAATTAACTCGCCGTCCCCTACCCCCTTTTGCGTGCCGGGGATGGTAGGAAGAGGCAGATGGCGGATTACGCCTTCGGCTGATCCGCGCTACGGCCGGTCTGCTTCCCTTCCACCCTCGCGAACGGCCCCTCGCCATAGACCGCCTTGCCGCCAACCATCGGGCACAGGAGCCGATGACCGGAGCGGATTTCGCCGAATGGCGAGCGCGCCTGGGGCTCTCGTTGACTGACAGAAGCAGCCAAGTTGCTTGGCCTTGGCCGCCGCACGATCATGGGCTATCTCAAGAAAGATGAATTGCCGCCCGTTGTCGCAATCGCATGCCGAGCCATCGCTCGCGACAAGCACATATTGGCGGCGCACTATGTGCCGGCGCACAAAATCAAGCGGCATGTGCTTAAAATCGCGAAAGAGCCCCTGTCGTTTGCCACGCCGGCAGGCGACGAAGATGAGTCGCAACTCGGTGTTTGGCGATGCTCAGGACCGGCCGCTACAATAGGCCGCCGCAATGACCGCCCGCGTTACAGCGCCGGGAGGCGTAATGCGCGGCCGGCAAACAATCCCAAGCGCTCCCGGCGGGCCCGAGCGCTGCGGCGCATATTGCCGGACGACCGGGCAGCCGTGCCGGAGCTGGCCGGTGCGCCGCGCGGCAACCGCAACGCCCTCGTGCATGGTCGACGCATCGCGAGGTGCGCGAGCGCGCCCGGCAGGCGGCCAAGGTGGGCCGCGAGGCGCGGGCGAAGATTAGGGCGGCGCTCGACCGCAGCCGCACGCTCTTGACCGAATAATCTCCTAAAAAGTTCCCTGCCGCATGGCCGCGCCGCGAGGTGTTTGAATACGGAAAAACAAGGCTTCGCAACCCACGGTTTTTCCTACGGCCGCTACGCTCACGCTGGCGGCAAAGGGCGTTGTGCGAAATAATTCCTAATAGAAGCGCGCGGAATCGCCATATTTTTGGGAACTCACCGGGCGCCCGCATGAAAATTTCGTCGTCATCCGCCGAAATCGCCGCTGATCCCCAGCGCTTTCTGGAGGGCATGCCGTCCGGACGCTTGCCTAGGAAAGTCAAATTGCGACGCGAGAATTTCCGGAGCGCATGAAGCCGATTGCTTGAGGAGCCGCATCCTTTCACCCCGGCGCCGCACGCTGCGACGATGGGCGTTCGAGCTCCTGCCTCAGCGCCACCAGGAAGCGGGCCGCCTCGCCGCCCGTGACCACCCGGTGGTCGAACGTCAACGACAGCGGCAGGGTGCGGCGCACGGCGATCCGGCCCTCCCGCACAGCGACGTGCGGGCCGGCGCGGCCGGCGCCGACGATCGCGACCTGCGGGGGCACGACCACGAGGTTTGCGAAGCGGCCGCCGATCATCCCGAAATTCGACAGGGTGATGGTGGCGCCGCGCAGCTCCTCGGGCGGAATGGACCGCGCCACGGCGTCGGCGCGCATGCGATCCAGTCCCGCGCGCAGATCCCTCGCGTCGCGCTCGCCGACATTGCGCAAGACCGGCACGATGAGGCCATCGCCGGTATCGACCGCAATGCCCAGATCGATGCGTTTCAACAGCCGCCGCTCTCCCGCGGCGGAGTTGTACCAGGCGTTGAGCGCAGGCTCCGACCTGCAGGCTGCCGCAATGGCGCTGACAAGCCGCATCGTCAGGTCTTCGCCGCTCGGCCACTCGTCGATGTCGGCCTCGTCGGTGACGGTGGTTGGGACCACTTCGGCGTGGGCCATCGCCATGCGCTGCGCCATCGCCCGACGCATGCCCTTGAGCGGCTCAGCCGGCCCCGCATCCGTAAGGCTCTTTGCGGCGCGCTCGACGTCCGCCCGCGTGATCGTTCCGCCGGGGCCGGTGGCTTGCACGAGATTGAGATCGACATCGAGCTTGCGCGCGAGGGCGCGAACGGCCGGAACCACGAGCAGCGGTTGCGCCCGACCGGGCAGTGCGCCCGCCCTCTCCTCCCCCGGGTGCGCCGGCGTCTGAGCGCTTGTCGAAGTCCCGCCCGCCCCCCGCACCGGAGGCGGCGTCCCGCCACGATCAATCTCGCCCACGACGGTTCCGGTGTCCTGCCCCGGGCCCTCGTCGAACTCGACCAATGCAGCGCCGACCTTGACCAGGTCACCCTTGGCGCCGAACAGGCGCGCAACGCGACCGCTCCACGGCGAAGGAACTTCGACCACGGCCTTGTCCGTCTCGACCGAGAGCAGCGGCTGATCGGCGACCACATGGTCGCCCGCGTTGACGTGCCAGGCGACGATTTCCGCCTCTTCGAGGCCTTCGCCCAAATCCGGAAGCGTGAACTGGCGCATGACGGCATCCTCCACGCAGTCTAGCTGAACTGACAAACCTTGCGCGCAGCAGCGACGATGCGTCCGACCGAAGGCATGTAGTGTTGCTCGAGGCGCGGAAGCGGGATGACCGTATCGTAGCCTGTGATCCGGACAGGCGGCGCGAGCAGGGACAGGAGCGCGCGCTCGGCGATCGATGCGGCAATCTCCGCGCCGAACCCGCCTGTGCGCGCCGCCTCATGCACGATCACGCAGCGCCCCGTCTTCGCCACCGAGGCGAGGATCGTTTCCGCGTCGTAAGGCTTGAGGGTGGCGAGGTCGATCACTTCCGCGTCGAGATGTTCGGCCGCGAGCTGGTCGGCCGCCGCCATCGTCTCTCGCACCATTGCCCCCCAGCTAATGAGCGTGACGTCGCGGCCTTCCCTCAGGACGAAAGCCACATCCAGCGGCAACGCCTCGCCGTTGTCTTCGACTTGGCCTTTGACGGCGCGGTAGATGCGCGTCGGCTCAAGAAAGATCACCGGATCCGGGTCGCGGATCGCGGCGAGCAAGAGGCCGTAAGCGCGCTCGGGCGACGACGGCATGACCACGCGCAGGCCGGGGATGTGCGCGAGCATTGCCTCGGTGCTCTCCGAGTGATGCTCAGGGGCGCGGATGCCTGCCCCATGGGGGACGCGCAGAACCATCGGGCAGCTCAAACGCCCCTGAGTCCGATGGCGCAGTCGCGACGCGTGATTCACCAGCTGATCGATGCACGGATAAAGGAAGCCCATGAATTGGATCTCGCCGACGGGCTTCAGTCCCTGCGCGGCCATGCCGACACACAGCCCGCCGATGAGCGCTTCGGCGAGGGGCGTGTCGACGACCCGCTCGCGACCGAAGCGTTGCTGGAGCCCGATGGTGGCGCGGAAGACGCCGCCATTGACCCCGATGTCTTCGCCAAGCAACACGACATTGGAATCGTCCGCCAGGGCGCGGGCAAGCGCTGCATTGACGGCTTCCACGAGGGTCATCTCAGGCACGGGGCGTTCCCTGAAGCTCGTCGCGCTGGCCCCGATAGGCCTTCGGCAGTTCGGCATAGAGATGATCGAACATGGTTTCCGGCGCGCGCGGCCCCGTCGCCAGGTAGCGGTCGACCGCCGCCTCCACGCGTTCCTGACACTCACCAGCGAGCTCTTCCTCCTGCGACTTGCCCCACGCCTTTTGGCTGACAAGATAGCTCCGCAGCCGTGCGAATGGCTCCTCTTTCCAGTGCGCCTGAACCTCTTCGGGCGGACGGTACCGCGCCGCATCGTCCGCAGTCGTATGGTCACCGAGCCGGTACGTCACGGCTTCAATGAAGAAGGGGCCTTTGCCGCTGCGGGCGGCAGTGACGGCCCGCTCGGCAGCGGCGCGCACGGCAATGACGTCATTGCCGTCTACCTGCTCGCCGGAGAACCCGGCAGCGATCGCCTTCTGGGCCAGCGTCGCAGACGCAGTTTGCAGCCGCAGCGGGACCGAGATGGCCCATTGATTATTGTTGGCGATAAACACGACGGGAAGCTGCCACACGCCGGCAAAATTCATGGCTTCCCACAGATCGCCCTTTGAGGTGGCGCCGTCGCCGAACAGGCACACCGCGACCCGCGGCTCTCTTCTGAGCTTGAATGCATAGGCAACCCCCGCGGCGTGCGGCGCCTGCGATCCCACCGGAATGCAGGGGGGAAAATCGTGAGCCGGCCCGGACGAGTCGTTGCCGCGCTCATCGCCTCCCCAAAACAGCAGGATCTCCTCCATCTTCACCCCGCGCCAGAGCAGAGCGCCATTGTCGCGATAGGAGGGAAGAAGAACATCTTCCGGCAGCATGGCGCTGGCGACCCCGACCGCGACGGCCTCCTGGCCTAGCGCCGGCGCGTAGGTGCCAAGCCGGCCGGTTCGCTGCAGCGAGACCGCCTTCAAATCGAAGGCGCGCGTCAGCACCATCGCGCGATACAGAGAAACGAGGACCCTGGTGTCGGCGGCGAATTGCGGCAGCGATCGCGCCACCGTGCCGTCGGGCGCAAGATAAGCGCGACGGCGCACCTCGAAGCGCGCGATCACCGGCAGCTCTTCACCGGCTGTTGGCTGGTCGCTCATCGTCGCCCTCTGTGGTCGAGGCGGTTATCGTCGTAGCAGCTTATCGTTCCGGCGGTTCGGCCGCCACATTGGGCGCGATAACACCTTCGCGAGATTGTACATATTTAGCGGACTTGGCTGCTTCAGCGCGAAAATTTGCCGCGCTCAGGGCGCGCGTTCGACCGACGGTCTGAGAGGGCCGCTCCCAACGTTTATGCCGTCACGGCTTCACGCACCGCATGTAAGTCTCTTTGCCATTCTCGCTCGACCAGGCGAGGTTCGATCCGGTGAGCCGCAGGCTCACGTTCGCATTCCACGACTGCCCCCCGGCCGAGCACGCGGCCTGAACACGCCACATCGTCGCAAGCTCGCGTTTGACCGACTTGAAACTGCATTTGACGTTATCGGTCTCTGCGCCGCGCGAGCGGATGACGAGCGGAGCGCCGACGCCGCGAAAGCGTTGACACTCCTCCACGCTCCGCGCCCAGCCGCCGATAAAGGTGCTGGAGGCCGGTATGTTTTGCTTCGACAAGAGCCGCTGTTCGGTCTCCCGGTCCCATTTGTCGTCCTCGCCGAGCCCGTTCATCGTCTTGAAATCACGCAACGCGCTCCGGGAGGCCGGTCCCCAGATGCCATTGCCGTTGTCGGCGAAATAACCGAGATCGTGCAGCTTCGCTTGTATCCAGATTGCATCGGAACGGTTCGAGGGATTTCGCTGCGGCTCAGGCGGAGGCGGGAGCGCCGCCTCCCGGACCGGCCTCGCCGGCTGCGCTTCCTTGACCGGGGCTGCCGGCTGAATGCTGATCGCGTCTTCGGTTCGCAAGAGATCGGGCGGACCGATCAAAGGCTGCGGCGGGCCGCCAATGTCGGGCGAGC
This sequence comes from Hyphomicrobiales bacterium, assembly GCA_021323775.1. Classification (GTDB taxonomy): domain Bacteria; phylum Pseudomonadota; class Alphaproteobacteria; order Rhizobiales; family Xanthobacteraceae; genus JAJPKK01. The sequence goes on along the minus strand of JAJPKK010000321.1, from coordinate 40,109 downwards.
GCATTTGTACAGCCGTCGTCGGCGCGGCTTCGGCGAGGAAGTTTGAATCCGGGGTGCTTGCCGCTCCGGCCGCATTTGTTGCGGCGCCATTTGATGCGGGCGGGTTGCTTGCCGCTTCGTAGCGACCAGAAGACTCAGCCGTGCGCATTGCCGCATCGTTCGGCGGCAGGCCTTGTCGCGCACGCGCCGTCGCGGTGGGCACATGCCGGCGCCGCTGGCTGGTTTCAGTCGAGGAGGGAGGCGCCGACGCAGGCGATGCAGCGCCTTGCGAAAGGTTCGCGGACGGATTTGCCGGCTGCGAGGCTCGCATGCCCAGGAACGCGATCAGCGCGACCGCCGCCACAGCGCTGCTTCCCGCGGCAAATTCGGACAGAGAGAACGGCTCCTGCTCGTAACTTAGGCTCATGATCCGATCCGCCGGATGTTTGACAGCGCGTGGGCGTGGCTCAGCGGGGCGAAGTTTTTGCCGCGGCGCATTTGCGCGGCGAGCGTTTTGCCGCGCTGCCTTTGCATGGACTGGCCGCATCATCGTGCGCTGAGCTAGCCGTGCGCCCGCAGGGGCGCCACGCGGTCCGAACGCATCACCGCTCGCGGGGGCGCCAGGCTGTGCAGCCTTTGCAGCGCCTGCGCGTGGCCCTCCTCATCACGCTCGATCAGCCATCGCAACAGGCGCCGCCTGAATCCGCGGGCGAGGCGGGGCAGGCAGAGAAAGCCCGCCGCCAGCAATGCCAACGCCATGCCGCTCGTGAGCGGAGCAAACGCCGCGCCTGATGAAGCGTAGTAAAGCGCGTGAGCGCCCGCATAAAGAAAGATCATCGCCAACAGCATCGTGCCGCCGACAAATGGCGCGACGGCCGGACGACAGCACGCTCGTTTCTGTCCCGGATCGGCAAACACCAGTACGAGAAGAGCGATGAGCATCAAGTGGCCGATGCCGTCCATCTTGCCGAAATCGAATGTTGCAGCAAAGAGCAGCATTGCGAGTCCGGCCGCGGCGAAACGGCGGACCATGGGCGTCCAGAACAAGGCGAAGGCGAGGCCGAATTCCACGACGCCCGCGCCCGTGATGACAGTGCCGACATCGAAGCCCAAGGTCAGCTCCGGATGATCCAGCAAAATCGGTACGATCCACGGCGGATACAGGAATTTTTCCATCGCTGGCCACATCAGCGAGAGGGCAACCGTCCACCGCAGGCAAGCGAACCGGAAGGAGCGGAGCCCCTCATGGCGCGATACCGACAGCGCGAAATAGGCGGCAAGCCCCAGAAAAACCGGATAATCCAGCATGTGGAAGAGGCCATAGGCGGCCGCGCCATAGCTGTAGAGCACGACGAGGCCGGCGGCCGCAGCCGGCAGCGTGGCGCGCGCGATCAGATAGATCGGAATAAGGACCTGAATGGCCGAGAGCCATGTGCTGCTGCCTTTAAGCTCCGGCGTGAGAATGACGCCGCCGTCTGCCCATAGCAGTGTGAAAGAGACGGCTGCGACGGCGCGCAAGAGGCTGTCAGTGCGCCTGTGCAACGGCTCGGTCCACCGATCAAGGAGGCGCGAGAGAGACGCGCCGAGCTTCGTCTCTTCGATCGCGCACCCGACATAAAGCACCGTCACGAACAGGGCCGCGAACAGCCAGAAGGTCGGCGTGAACACCGCCTGCAGCGGAAGCGGCTCATCGGCGGGATTGCACGTCACAAACCATTTGACATGGGCTGACGCTTCGGTGGCGAGCGGGATTGCGCTGACCACGAGGCATCCGAGCCAAATTGCGGCCCTTGCCGCCGTTGATTTCGAGCGCGAGGGTCCGGCGCCGCTGGAGCCCGCCGTACGGGAGCGTCGTAGTCGTACGGTGGGCAAAGCGAAGGGCGCCCACCGACACCCCAAAGGCCGAGCGCGGGTGGGCGCGGCGCTTCGCGTCTTTGCCCATCCTGCGCGTATCGCTAAATCATCGGCTCGCCTGGTCGTATCGATGCTCATGGCCCCACCCCTAATCACGATACTGACGCACAGACTCCGCGTATCACGCGGCGTGGTCTGACTCGCGCCTCTCGGAACGCCGTAGCCTGCCTCTACCTCCCGCGCATAGGAGGTGGAGAGGGGTCACCTTTCCGCCGTCGTGAACCGAAACACGACGCCCGTCTCAATCTCGACTGCGCGTCCAGTCAATCTGTAGGGCTTGAATTTCCACTGGCGCAGCGCGTCCTCAATGCTTTTGCGCTGCTCGTCAGTCGCGCGTATCACGTGGACGTGTTTCACCTCGCCTTCAGCATCAACAATAATGCGCACCGGAATGGACATGAATTTGGGACCGACCGGGACAGGCTCAACCCTTCGCAGCAGGTTCTCCGGCGCCGCGTAATTCTCGATGCAGTGCGGGACCGAGCCGGGATCGCGCTTTCTGGCCGAGGAGAGTCTGTCGACGCTCGCGGCCAGATCTCCCAGCCGCTTGGGATCGCGTGCGGTGAGATTGAAGCTTACCGCATGACAGCGAATCTCGGTGGTGAATGTCGCGCGGTAGAGCCCGACGCCGCTGAAATCCACGCGATAAAGAAGACGATCCGCCACCTTCACCTCAGTCGGCTCGCGATCGATCCTCATGCCGTCGATCGCCGCCATGGCGTCGCGGAAGTCGCGCACCAGCTCCGCCACCCCCACCCGCCCCTCCCCCGCAAGAGCCGGAGGGACGGGTGGGGGCTTTGACGCGAAAAACATGTCTTGCGCGGCAACCAGGATCGTCGCGCCCGGCTCCGATTGGGGAACCAACTCGCTCAGCACATAGTACCCGCTGTCGGACGGATCCGGCCCCTGCAGCCCTTCGGTCCATCCCTCCGGCAGCGGATAAGACAGATCGAAGTAGTCGTTGACGTAGACTCCGCCCAACACCCTTCCGTCCTCGGGAAGCGGCATCTGGGACATGCCGGCTCCCTGAGCCTCCCCCGCATGCGGGGGAGGTCCGGGGGGCAGGTAACGCCAGCCCAGCCAACCCACTAGGCTGGTCGCTACCCCGACACTCAGAAGCAGCAGCAGTCGGCGCATGGCAGTGAGGAGCACTCACAGCGAGCGCAAGAAGTTGACCACCGCCTGCTGGTCGGAGAGGCTCAGCGAATTGAAGTTTCGGATGACGCCGTTTGCTTCCGAGCCTTGGCTGGCGTGCTGCTGGATGGCCTGATATATATCGCTGGTCCGGCCGTCATGCAGGAAGAACAGGCGCTGGCCTGCCCCCCACAGCGGTGCGGTACGGAATTGGCGTCCGTTGGCATTGCCTTGGGAGACGTTGTCGGCGAGTCCTGTTCCCATGTCGTGCAATGCCCAGTCGCTGAAGGTGTGAATCGTCACGTTGCTCTGTCCGGTCATGGCGGACTTGCCGGTGGTCAAAGTCGAGACGTGGCAGGCTGAACAGCCGATATTCGTGAACACCTGCTGCCCTTGTGCGACCGTCGCAGCCGATGACGATGTCGAAGTGCTCGACGTTGATGAGGTCGAGGACGCTGCGGCCGCTATTGCGGAGCTGGCGGTCGCCGCCGCGACCTGCGTCGAGGACGACGACGATGCGGCCGGTGTGCTCGAGGTCGCCGGGCTTGGCGGCGCCAGCATGCGCATGAAAGCCGCAAAATTGACGATATCCTGCGAGAAGTCCGAGGCCGGGCTGCCGCTATTGGTGTTGTTGACCAGATTGGTCGTGCTCTCCGGCAAGTTGTTGAATTGGCAGTTCGGAGTCTCCTCCCGCTCGTTCGGGAAGAGATCATTGGTGACGCCCATTTCGACGTTGTAAGCCTCGCCGGCGAACATCAGCAGGGACTTGTTCTGCGCCTTCCAGCCGAATCGCGTGATGGTGCCGTCATTGCCGCTGCGGTTGAAGGCGCCGGAAATGCCCAACGATCTTTTCTGTTGCCCGGCCGCCGAAAACGCGGCTTGGAGTTCCGAATCGTACACGGCCTCCACCAATCCGAGGCCGAATGTTGGCGTTGGTATGCGGAAAATGGCATTATTTGCCGCGACCGCCGCCGCAAAATCCGGCTGCTGGATGTTGCAACCCGGTGCGTCGGAACGTCCGGCAATGACGAAGAGATCGTGCACGCCGCCGTCCGGCGTTCCATCCGGGTTGCGCACGAAGCGCACTTCACGCACCGGGCCGTTCGCGGTGATGAAGGACGGCAGCGTGTTCTTTGCGCCCGCCACAGCGGAATCCGCCACTTGCGGATTGGTCGCGGGGCTCGTGCCGCCAAGAGCTGGCTGCGCGTGGCAGGCGCCGCAGCTGATATCGTTGAAACGCGGTCCCAGGCCTTGGGGAACCGTCTCAACTTCCGCGAACACGGCCGCAGCGGCGTTGAAAAAGGCCAGCTCGTTCTGGCTCAGACCTTGAAGCGGGCCGCCGGCGCCCGGAGGCCCGCCGCGGGGACCGGGGTCAAGCGTTTTGCCTCCGGAGCCGCCGCCTCCGCCGCCACCACCGCCATGGTGGTTGGGCGTCGCGGCATTCTGAGCCGTCTGGACGAATTGCTGAAGCGGATCGAAGCCGCCCCGATCCTGTGAAAAAGCGGGTCCCGACAAAGCAGTCGCCCCCAACATCGTGGCGGCGATGCCCGCGACGGGCCCCCTCCATGCGTACTTTGTCATTTTCTATCTCCCCATCTTGGGATGTGAGCAGTTCCTGGAACGCAGGAGCGACAACACCAAAGTCCGCAGTCTTTTGTGGGACGACAAATGTGAAAAAGGGTGAAATCAACAAGGCTGTTATCACCCTCAGTCTCCCATAATGCTTCAGAATTGCAAACAAATACCGCTAAACGCAATATGCTGCATTTTCATAATCTCTTTTAGCTGCAATTTTGATATTACGGCGCTGCAACTTATGCGTAATATAGACCTTATCGACTTTTCTCGTTGGCGCGTCTCAACTTTGGCGTCTTTTGCAAGATTGCATGAGCTTCTCCGAAGCTGAGTAGATGATTACGACGCTGCACGTCGACAGAACTCACCTCAGGCGGCGGGACAAAGTCCGAGCCGCGGTCATAGCTCGATTGCCGCACGAAAGATTCCCGCACGAAAGGTACGCGTCTACGGCGCGTGCCGCGGAGACGGAATCGCCTCTGCGTCGTCATGCCCGTCCCCGGACTTGATCCGGGGATTGTCGCTGCGATCCACGCCTTTCTTGCAGCGCCTCAGCAGGTAAGACGTGGGTGGCCGGGACCAGCCCCCGGGCCATGACTCAGGAGAAGTGGTTCCATATGACCGGGAGACGCTGTAGCGGCTGCGGCATCACCTCTCGATCGTCGCTCCCCCTGTTTTTGCACGACGGCACAGCGTCAGCGCCGAACATCTGCACCGCTCACCAGCGAACTTGCGCTATTCTTCATCGTCGTCAGTTTGTCCCGGAACTCTTCGGTCACGGCCCGTGCGTCCATGCTGTGGCGGATCACCCGCGGCCTGATGAAAATGATGATTTCCGAGCGCGTCTTGGTGCGGTCGGTATTTCCGAGCAAATCCCCCAAGAACTTGATGTCGCTCAGTCCCGGTATTCCCTCCTTGGTTTTCTGATCGTTTTCGCTGATGAGGCCGCCAAGCAGAACGGTTTGACCGCTCGTCACCGCCACCGTGGAATGGACGCGGCGCTCTGAAATCGTCGGGGTCAATGTCTGTTGATTCGGATTGACGACGGCGGATACCTCCTGATCAACCTCGAGCTCGATCGTTCCATTCGAGTTCACGTGCGGCAGCACCTTCAAGATCACGCCGGTATTGCGCATCTCGATGGTATTGACGGTCGGGGTATTCGAATTGGAAAGGATCGTGGCTGAGCTGGTCGTGATCGGAATCTCGTTGCCGACCTCAAGCAGCGCCGGCTGATTGTCGAGTGCGACGATCGACGGCGAGGAGAGAACCTTCACCTGCGTGAGATTGGACAAGGCATTGAGGATGGCGCGCGGCTGCTGCTCGGATCCAAGCAGCAGATTGAATCCCGGCACAGTGCGCTGCAGCACTGTCGTCTGGGCGGCCGCCGTCAAGGCGTTGAATAGTCCGACCGACCCCTTGTTTGTCGCTCCTCCAAGATCCCTGCTGGTCAGGAAATACTGAACCCCGTAGGCCAATTCGCTGGTGAGCGTGACTTCTGCGACGGTCGCCTCGATTGCGACCTGCAGGCGCGGCCGATCGAAATCGCGCACCGCGCGCTCGACAACGCGGTAATCCTCCTGATTGGAGTAGACCACAATCGCATTGTTGACAGTGTCGGCGGTGATTCGGACATTCTGGAACCGGCCTCCTTGCGACGAGGCTCCGGCTCCCGCGCCGCTAAACGCGTCGGCGCCGCCTGGCGTATCGGCGTCGGAGTCCTTGCGGTTCGAAAATGTCTGGAAGGCTGCGGAAATTGGCGCGCCCGCACGGCTCGCGGCCCCGAACGCGCCGCCCGACTGGGAGTTTGTGTTTCCGTTCGTGCCTGCCCCGGTGCTCGCGCCTTGCGCCCCGCGGCCGAGGGAGTCGAGCCGCGACTGGGCTGTGGTTGTCCCCGGCGCGATCGGATTGGTTTGCGTATCGCTGAACGCGCCGGACCGACCTGAAACGAAGATATTGTTGAGGATCTTGGCGATTTGCGTGGCGTTGCCGTATTTCAGCCGATAGCTCCGCAGCGCGGTGCCGCTGTTGTCGGAGCGATCGAGGCGTTCGACCCACTGCGACGTCTGCTTCAGCATATTGGGGTTCTTGGCGACGACCATGACGGCGTTCATGCGCGAGATCGGCTGGAAGCTGACAACGCCCTGCCCGGGGCCGCCTTCGCGGTTCTCGAATATCCGTTCAAGCTCCTCGATCATGGTCTCGGGCGAGGTTGATTTGAGCGGATAGACTCCAACCGATTGATTGCGCAGCCACTCCACGTCGAAGGTCGAGACCACGTCGAGCGCAGCCTCGCGCTCCGACGCAGTCCCCTGGATCAGCAGAAGATTTCTCGCCTGATCCACACGGATCGCGCCCTGCCGGGCGAGCATATTTTCCGCTGTCTTCGCAACCGTAGCGGCTGAAATATATTTCAGCGGCACGACCGAAACGCCGAATCCCGGCTCGCCGGCTCCCACGCTGAGAGATCCGTGTCCGGCCGCGTCCGGAATTGGCACGATCTTCATGAATCTGCCGTCGCGCACGATCGCGGCATTCTGCATCCGCAGAACGCTTTCAAACGTCGACAGCAGATCCTTGCGCGGTATCGGCCCGACCGAAGCCAGCGTCACCGTGCCCTGCACCTTCGGATCAACGACGAAATTGAGATGGAGAACGTCGCCAAGCAGCGCCTTGGCGACGGTCGGGATGTCGGCCCCTTCGAAGTTGATTTCGACGCCGTCGCCTCTGATCGCGACCGGCTCCAGCGATGCGGTGCGCACTCCGTACTCCGTGTCGCGCGAGCGAGTCGACGGCGACTCGGGCTCAGCGCCCGGAAACAGCAGAGGTTTCGATGATTCGGGCGACTGTCTGTCCACCGCCTCGTCAGCCGCAGTGGGGAAACGGGCTTTAAGGTCGGCGTTGCGAACGGTCGTAGTCGCGGCGTCCGGCGTCTCGTCATAAGCGCCAAACTGCTTCTGCAGCGATGTGGAGCAGCTCGCCAGAAACGACGCCTGCAAGCCCACAACCGCGGCCAGCATGAGACGCGAGACTCGCCACCCTCGGCGACTTTGCATGAATACTGATCCCCTCGAACCCGAAAGCAAATTGCATTTGACCTCGGATTCACCATCCGCCATCCGCGAGCGACGTGAATCCGCAGTCCTGGCCGCCGCTTCCGGCATGATTTTCGATTCGTTTCCCCCGCGGAAACGATAGCGCCACCCTATTCACCGGCCGCCAGTTCCGCTGCCGAGCCCGCCGAGTCTGTCGGAAATGTTAACTTTGAGAGTGGAGTTTATAAGGCTAAACAAGACGCGCAGTACGGCAATCTAGCGATCTTTCGGAGAGGGCAACGGATTTTTGAAATTGCATGGCGGATAAAAGCCAATAGCCAACGATCCATCATGCGACCAACAAAAGGCACGGCGCCCCAATCCGGACGACGTTTAGGGGCAGATGTCGCAATCTGGCGACGTTTCCGAGGAGTTTCGGATCAAATTTGTGCAGCTTCGGAGCAGGTTTGGTTGAGTTTCTGATTAGCGGAAACTACTGGTGCTCTTCTTGAGCGAAAAATGATTAGACGGTGCGCTTTATGAGTACTCAGAGCCAATCCTGTAATCTGGCGGATGTTTCTGAGAGATGAAAACGGCCTTGGAATTACTTTCAAGAAAAAGGCAGAAGAGATATTGGGGCGCGATTACCTCGGCCTGTGGGGCCTTCGGGCGCCGGGCTCGTAAGGAGGAGGAGGATTTTGCCGCATTTGATTCCGCTGGTTCTGCGCTTGCGTCTCACTCCGCGATTGCCTATCGGCCGATTGCGCTTCCCGATCGATACGCGGGGCGCCGTTAGCGCTGTTGCCGGCGAACATCATGAACGTCGCGATGCGGCCGTCGGCCGACGTTAGCACCAGCCGCCGCTCCTCGATTTGGGCGACCTTCCAGCCGGCGATATCGTCGCCCACTCCTACGCGCATGATCTTGTCCGCCGGGCCAGCGCGGACGACTGCGTGCGCCTCGTCGCCATCCATCACAATGCCGAACAGCGCCACGTCGGGAGGCGGAGGCGGCGGAGGCGGGGGCGCCGGCGCCGCGACGACCGTCGGGGGCGGCGGCGGAGGCCGGCGGCTCGGCGAGAACAGCGGACGCTCGCGCGTCGCCGACAAGCGGTCGAGCGGTTGCGCGGCCAACGGACTTGGGAGCGCAACAGCTCTTTCCTGACCCTGCGCTGGGAGCGCGGGCGTCTCGCCCGCCTTGTTCGTAAGCGTGGATGGCTCCGGCATTCCCCGGTCAAGGAGCGAAGGGGACGCCCGCGCTCCCAGCGGGTGAGAGTCGGGAGGGGATTGCGGCGACGCTTCAGCCGCCATCGCTGGAGCCGCCGCCAGCAAGTGCAGCGCTGCGAGCCATACTGGCCGAAGCAAGGTCATGCCGCCCCTCTTCGCCAGATCGCGCGCAATCCGAGCGTGACGCGCAACAGCGGATCCTCCGCGACGCGCTGCGATGCTGCGCCGGCAAGCTGTAGCGCGAGCTGGTCGACGAACACATAAGGCGTCCCGCTTTCGAGCCGGTACAGAAACGCCTGCGCGGCTTGCAAACTCATTTCCAGGGTCGCCTGAAGCCGGATCGAGTCCGGTGGGTCCTCGCGCTTGGTCGGCTCGATGCCGGACGAGACGAGCACCGCATGATGAGTGTCCGCCATTTGCACGAGGTGGGCCTGCAACTGCGCAACAGCAAGACCTTGCGTCGGCGCATCGAGAAACGCCGCGGCGGGCGCGGCGGCGCCCGATTGCGCGCGCGCCTCGCGGCGGGCCTTGGCGCGCGCTTCAAAGCGGGAAAGCAGGTCGTGACGCTCAGCGAGGTCCTGCGCGGCGCTCGCCCGCATTTGCACAGACACCCCCATCAGAGCAACGCACGCGAGGAGCAGCGCGGCGAGCGCGCCGACCGAAAGGATCTGCTCGCGGCTAAGCTTCATCGCGGCGACAGCGCGGATCGCAAGGATCCGTTTGCGATCGAGTCTGATCACGGCCCCTCCTCGGCAATCTTGAAATGAGGCTCAACACGCGCTTCGATATTGAACCTGAAGAGCGCGCCGTCCGGTCCGCGCGTCGTCGGCGCGAAGAAATGCACGTCGGTCAAATGCCCGGAGTGTTCGAGCGGGGCGATCAGCGATGGGGCGTCGCTGGCGAGCCCGATGATGCGCAAGGTCGTGTTTTCGAGCCGCAACTCCGTCAAGTAGGCGCTATCCGGAAGCGCCCGCGACAGCGCTTCCAGCACGATCGCGGCGGTCGGCGCCGTCTCTTTCGCATACCAAGCGCGCTCGTTCGGATTGAGCGAAGCAAGCGACTGCGATGAGGGTCCCTGGATCTGGCGCTGCAGCGTCCGCACGCGTGCCTCGATCTCCTCGCTCTCGCCGCCAAGTGAGGCCGCGGAGCTTATCGCCCACAGGCTCAGAGCGAGGCTCGCCACGACTGCGGCGGCGATTGAGGCCCCGACGCGCTGAACGGAGTGCGTGAGATGTTCAGGCGAGATGTCGGCAACCCGCGACCACAAGGTGACGGATTTCTCCCCTGCGATGCGGTCAACCGGCAGGCCGATCGCAGCGAGCTCAGCGCGGGCTCTGTCAATGTCGCTGCGCAAAGCGATGAAAACCCGCACATCGAGGGTCGCCGCATCCGCCTCATCCACATCGGCGGCGAAACCGTAGACCACCTGATCGGCATGCCACGGAGAAAGACGCTCGATCTGATTGCGGACGATTCCCGGCAGGAACTCGCGCGCCTGAGCTGGAACTGCGATCCGCCGCACCACCACCAGATCGGCGGGCAGCTCAAAGACGATCAACCCGCTGCGGGCGGCGCGCGTCACCTCGGCCGGAATCGGCGCGCCGGCGGCAAGGACGGCGAGGTTTCCTTCCGGCTCGTTCGGTTGTCCGTGTCGGATAGCATTATCGCCGTCCTGCCGCGGTCTGCGCACGACGAAACGCCCGTTCTCGCAGGCGATTGTCAGCGCGTGCCGTGCGCGCAACGCCTCGCGCCAGGCGAAATACGTGGCGGTCAGAACCTCGATCCAGCGGCGCAGGATCGTGCCGATCTGAATGGGCGCCATCGCGGACCGCAAACGCTCCTCTAACGAGACATTGAGGACGGCAGGGGCTTCCACACGAGAACCCTATAAGGCTGGCTATCTTGAGGCAGCAGCACGATGACGGCGTGGGCTGCCGCTGCGTAGCCGTCCGGCAGCGCTGCCGCGAGTTCGACCGCAACGACCCGTTGCGGCTTCGCGGCGAGGTAGGATTGGCCGGGTCCGAATAGAGTTGCGAGGCGCTCGGCGTCGGTCGGATAGCTGCGGCGGGCGGCGAGGAAGGCTTCAAGTTGAAGCCGGCTGACGCCCGGCAAAGCGGCGATCACGCGCGCCGAGGCCGTCAGCGGGTTCACGGTTTGGGAGCCGAACACCGTGGTGAGCGGCGCCATTGCGGCAAGCCATGCCGGCGCCATGCCTGGAACCTGTGCAAGGTCGCGGACGTCAGAAAAGGGCTGCTCCTCGTCCGGCCTCTTTGCCAGTGCGTTAGCGGGACCGGCGCCGGCGTCTGCCGAACGGCTGCTGTCACGGCGACGCCAGTCGACGATCCTCCCGGCAACGATGTCCGCCTGCTGTTCCGAAGCCCCGACGAACCGCAGCAGGGAGGCCAGCACCGCTGCCGGCGCCTTTCCAACGTCGATCCGCCCGCCCTCGTCGCTGAAACGGGCGCGGGCTGAGCCGGTCGATAAATCGACGGCGACTTCCCTTTCCGTCAGCGGCTCGTCGCCCAGGCTCATGACGGCGCCCGCAGCCACTTCGAGCCCTGCCGTCAGCAGCGCGTCGCCCTGCACCCTGTCCCGCTCCACGCCTGCAACGCCGGCGAACCCACGAAAGGTTACGGCCGCCGCCATGGCAAGCGCGGATATCAGCGCAATCGTCCAGAGCACCGTGAGCAGCATCATTCCGCGCTCCCCTCCGCCTTTTTGCATTCGGATCATCGCGCTGCACCCGTCCACACCGGGGAAAGGCAACTCGCCGCTGCGTCCGCCCGCCCGCAGCCAGGCGGTGCGTCGGCGCGCACCACGAAATCGGCTTCTCCGAGCAGATCCGCGCCGGTCGCACGGTCGCGCAAGATCAGCCGGACGAAACGCGGCAGCGTCGATTGGCCGATCCAGCTATCGCTCCACTCAAGCGCGCCCGATGGCGCGATGCGCCCGAATGCGAACGTGATGTCCAGCGCCCCCTCGACCAGGACCACCGCATCCTGCGGCGAGATATCCTCAAAGCGGGTGCGCGGTCCTGCCCACGCGGCGCTCCGCCGCACGAGGCGTGTCACCTCGCCGGCGGGCTCGACCGTCAGCGTCACGACTTCTTCTCCCTGCGGCCCCGCCATGATGCCGGCATCACCGACGAACATGACCTTGGCCGGCTTGTCGCCCTTCGCCGGCTCGCCGGTGAAGGCCAATGCGACGCCGCCTTCGGTGGTCCGTCCCACAAACCGCGCCGAGTTGAGGTCTTGCGCCAGCCGCTCGACGGCGAGCATGAGGCGTTCCGCCTCCTGCGCGCCGCGCGTTCCCCCGTCGAAATGCCTTGCGACATCGTGAATGAGCCCGGCGGTGGCGAGGATAATCACGGAGCCAACCGCAAGAGCGGCGAGGACTTCGATCAACGTGAAGCCGGCGCGTCGGTCGCTTCTCGGCGCACGTTTCATGCTCATCACTCCGATTTTGCGAGCCGCACGGTTTCGGCCGTGATGACCTGTCCGCCGCCCGACGCGACGCTGGCTTTCACGCGAAACGCCGTCCACGGCTCTTTGCGCGGCGGCGCGTCGCCGGCCGTGAGCGGCTCGGTGACGATGCGCCAGCGCAGTCCCGCGGCTTCCCCGCTGCGCGAGACATTTGCGAGCTGAGAGCGATCGAATGGCGCGTCAAGGAGCGAGCGCAGCAGGACCTGCGCTGCGACGCGGCCTCCGGCATTAAGCATGATCCGCCGCGCATGGAACAGGTGAGGACTGAGCACTTCGACAAACGCCAGAACCAGCGCGAGCGCAACGAGCGCCTCGAACAGCGTGAAGCCGGCGCAGTTCCTGCGCGGGTCAGCGGGTCTCGACGGCAACGCCGCCCGTATACCAATTGACGCGAATTTCATATTCCGCCCCGTGGCGCGAAAGCCTCAGCACCGTCCCGGACGATGCTCCATCGGGATGAAAGCGCACCACCGTCTGACGGCCTGACAATTGCTCGTCCACCCCGAGGACATCGACGACGACATCGCGCGGGATGGCCACAGCATCGCCGCCATCTCCAACGAACGCGCGGCGTTCTCCATCGAGAGAGACGACGCGATTGCTCCCGGTCAGAACTGCGCCCAGGCGCTCGCGTCGAAACAGCGCCGCCGTTTCGAGCGCGACCGCCTTGAGCTGCGCCCGGCCGGTTCCCGGCATCATCGCGACCGCAAGTCCGCTCAGGAGGGCGATGATCAGCATCACCGCCACCACTTCGATCAGCGAGAAGCCGGCCTCCCGGTCAGCGTCGCACATTGGCGGGCGTTTCACTCATGTCGAACCGTTTATTGGAGTCATGGCAGGGCTTGTCGCGGCCATGACGACGCAGAGCTGATGCCGCTGCATGCCCCGAGGGCCTCATGTTGCAAGCTCCGTGATGCTGAGAAGCCCGGTCATGATCGACACGATGAGGGCGCCGACGACAACGCTGACGATGATGATCGCCACCGGCCCGATCGCGCCCATCAGGCGATCAAGACCGATGCCGAATTTGTGCTCGTAGAATTCGGCCGCATGCCGCGCGATCAAAGCCAGATCTCCCATATCGTCGCCGACCCGCAGCATGCGCACCGCGAGCGGCGGCAGCAGCTCCGTTTCGGCGAGCGCGTCGGCGAAGCGGCGGCCATTGCGCACCTGTTCGTACACGCGCTCAGCCGCTGCGGCATACCGCGGTTCGACAACGATGTTGCGGAGAATTTTCAGCGCCGTCGGCAGCGCCACGCCGTTCTCGATCAACAGGCCGAGCGCGCCGATTATGCGCGCGGTGCGCCGGTCGCCCGCGAGGCCGGCAATTCCGGGGAGCGATGCAAGGGCCGCAGCGGCCCTGCTCTTCGCCCCTGGCCGGCTCGACACCAGCCAAATGCCGAGAATGAGGGCGATGGATATCCCCAGAGACAAATCGAGATTGCCACGCAGCCAGGTAGAGGCCGCAACCACAAGAGCCGCGCCTGCGTTAAGGCGGCCTCCGAGGTCCTTAAACACCGGCTCAAACTGAGGCACCACATAGATGAGGAAGAACATCAGGACGACGAGCGCCGATCCGATGAGGAACAGCGGATAGCGGATTGCCGCGCTGATCCGTTCGGCCAGCATTTGCCGCCGTGTGCGATCTTCCACGATCGCCCGCAGGACCACATCAAGCTTTCCCGACGCCTCGCCGGCGCGGACCATGGCGACGTGGGCCGGCTCGATAATGGTCGGATGGCGCTCCAAGGCATCGGCAAAGCTGTCGCCGGCCGAGATTGCGGAGCGGATCGCGCCCACAAACCAGGCCAAGGCTTTGGTCGCGTCCTCGCCGAGCGTTTGCAGCGCGAGTTCGAGCGTCAGGCCGGCGCCGACGAGCAGAGCCAGTTGCCGCAGGAAGATGGTCACTTCGCGCGGCCGCGGCGCCTTGCCGGCACGCGCGCCGCCGCGCGACAGCATGCCGGTCGTCGCAACTTCGGCCTCGATTGTCATATGCCCCAGGTATTCGATGCGCCGGATGACCTCCTCGCGCGACGGCGCCTCGACCTCGCCGGCCACGAGTTCTCCGGCAGGCGTGACGGCGCGATAGCGGAAATGCGGCATCTCTTTCGCCTAGTTGAGCGCTTTCGAAATTCGAATCATATACGGCGTCGTTCCGGGGCGCCGCGAAGCGGCGAGCCCGGAATCCACAACCACGGGCTGGGCTATGGATTTCGGGCTCGCCACCTTCGGTGGCGCCCCGGAACGACCAAGCGGCGATATGATCGGTTTCATCGAATCGCGTCGCCTACAGGCTTGTCGCCACGCGAAATACTTCGTCGACGCTCGTCACCCCCGCCCGACACTTTGCAATGCCGTCCTCGATCATCGTGCTCATCCCCTCGCTGCGCGCGATCTCCTCCAGCTCAGCGGCTTCGGTCTTTGGCCCGATCGCTTTTCGCACCCGCGGCGTAACCTCCATCACCTCGAACAGGCCCTGGCGTCCGCGGAAGCCCGAAAAGCCGCACCATTCGCAGCCTTGAGCGCGATGAACGATTTCGCCCGCCTTGAAGCCCAGAGCGACAAAGCGCTGGTCGCGCCCCAGATCGGCTGCGGAGAGACGATGTGGGGCTTTGCAATGCTCGCACAGCACACGCACCAGGCGCTGCCCAACGACGACACGAATGCTGGAGGCGATGAGAAAGCTCTCGACGCCGAGGTCGATCAGCCGCGGGATCGCTCCTGCGGCTGTATTGGTGTGCAACGTGGTCAGCACGAGATGGCCGGTCAGCGCCGCATGCACGCCGATATGCGCCGTCTCCCCATCGCGCATTTCGCCTACCATGATCACATCGGGATCATGCCGCAAGAATGAGCGCAGCGCCGCGGCGAAAGTCAGGCCGATCGCAGGGTGGATCTGTGTCTGATTGATGCCGGAAATATGGTACTCGATCGGATCCTCGATGGTCAGAATTTTGCGCTTCGGCTCATTGATCAGGGCGAGTGACGCCGCAAGCGTCGTCGTTTTGCCGGAGCCCGTCGGCCCGGTGACGATGATCATTCCGAACGGCGCCTGCAGCGCATTGCGCAGAACCTCGTCGTCGCGCGCCGCGAGCCCGATCTGGTCCAACGCGACGAAGCTTGAGCCTCTTCGCAGGAGTCGGACAATAGCGCTCTCGCCATGCATCGTCGGCGTGGTGGCGATTCGCAGGTCGATCTCGGCGCCGCCGACCACGATGTGCGCGCGCCCATCCTGGGGAAGGCGACGCTCGGTGATGTTCAGGCCAGCCATGATTTTCAGACGCGACAGGATGGCCTTTGCCATGCTCACCGGCGGCGCCGGCACGGTCTTGAGGAGGCCATCAACGCGCAGTCGCGTTTGCAGCGCGTTGCCGAGGGGCTCGATATGCAGGTCGGTGGCGCGTTGTTCGACTGCAAGCCTGAGCAATTCATCCAGCGCGCGGACGACCGGCGCGCCGCGAGCGAGGTCGCGCAAATCGTCAAGGTCGTCGGCAGCGGCTGCGGCCTCAGCCGGAGCGGCACTGGTCGGGCGCTCCGTCTCAAGAGTCGTTGCCAACGCCGCATCGATGTCGTCCGCCGTCGCCACCACGATCTCCACGGATCGCCGCAGCGCGACCTCCGCGGCGCGGATCGTTTCATCCTCGAGCGGCCGGGCAATCGCCAGCATCAGCGTCCCGGAAGGATGCTCATAAGGAAAGAGGTGCTCCTCCTTGAGAAAACGAGGCGAGAGTTGCGCGCCTGCGAAGCGGCTGCCCACCAGGTCCCTTCGTTCGACGCGATCGCAGCGATAAAAAGCGGCAAGCTCGTCGGCAAAGCCGGACGGCGTCAACCCGGTTAACCCCACCCAATCCACATCGCCGAGAGCATCGCGGCGGCGCTCCTTCATGCGGCCGTCAACGGCATGGGGATCGCGCAGCACGCCCTTGCGAGCGAGATGGGCCATGAAATCGCTTTGCGGCATCCGCTTGAGCCTGTGGGAAGTGCAAGATTGCTAGGGGGCTTTGCGTCGCTTTCAAGGCGAACGCGCTGCGAACCCTGCCGCCGGCAGTAAGGCCGGTCATTCCGGGAAGGCAGTTCGCTAATCCACCTGGCCACCATCTTCGATGGCTTGGACGCGAGCCTCGACCGTCTGATACTGTCGGAATCCGACCCGCTGCCAAAACGAGGATTGCCGTAATGCACGGCACAGACACTATACGACCCGCGACCGGAGAGATCTCCGACGCGATCGTCCGCGTCGACGGCCTCTCGAAGCGCTACGGGCGCACCGTGGCGCTCGATGGCGTCAGCCTGGAGATAAGGACGAACGAGCTGTTCGCGCTGCTGGGGCCGAACGGGGCTGGCAAGACGACGCTGATCCATATCCTCTGCACCATCCTGGCGCCGGATTCCGGCACTGCCGCGCTTAAAGGATGCGACGTGGTCCGACAGCCGCGGATGGCGCGCCGTCATCTCGGGGTGGTGTTTCAGGAGCCGAGCGTTGATGACCGGTTGACCGTCTTCGAAAACCTCAATTTCCATGGATTGATCTATCAGGTGCCGGCGGCGACGCGACGGCAGCGCATTGACGAGTTGCTCGCGCTCGTCGAACTCGAGGATTGGCGTCACGCCCTGGTGCGGTCGCTGTCGTCCGGCATGAAGCGGCGCGTCGAAATCGCGCGGGCGCTGATCCATGATTCCGCGGTGCTGATCCTCGACGAGCCGACCACCGGCCTCGACGCGCAGTCGCGCGAGCGCATCTGGGCCTACCTGATGCGGCTGCGCAAGGAACGGGCGCTGACCATCATCGTCACCACGCATTACATCGAGGAAGTCGAAGGGTGCGACCGGATCTGCGTCATCGATCGCGGCCGCATCCTCGCGGTGGATACGCCGGCGGCGCTGAAGGCGGCGCATGGACGCGAGCTGATCCGGGTGGTTCCCGATGACGCCGCGACGGCCGATGCGATCCGGGCGGCCTATCCGGCGGCCAGGACTCCTGGGACCGGCGCCGCCGGGGGCGACGGCGCCATTGTGATCGAGGCGGACGGCGACGCCGCGGCTGAGGTCTTCCTCAAGAAATTCGGCGGCAGGGTGCGCCGGCTGTCGATCGACAGTCCAAGTCTTGAGAGCGTGTTCCTGTCGCTGACGGGGCGGGAGCTGCGCGATCAGCCGGCAGGCAAACGGGAGCGGACCTACGCCTTCGGCCGGCGCGGCGGCGAGCATACGAAATAACATGGAGACAGCGGTGGGCCAGTTGGGCGCGCTTTATGCGATCTGGCTGCGCGAGGTCAAGCGCGCGCTGCGCGATCGCGGGCAACTGGTCGGCGGCCTCAGCCGGCCGATCCTGTGGGTCATTCTGCTGGGCATCGGCCTCAACCCGTATTTCCGGGGCGAAGTGTACGGCGAAACCCGGTTCGTCATTCCCTACACGTATCTGCAGTTCATCTTTCCGGCCGTCATCGTGCTGAATATTCTCTACACGTCGGTCCAATCCGCGGTTTCGGTGATCTGGGACCGCGAATTCGGCTTCCTGCGCGAGATCCTGGTTTCGCCGATGCCGCGCGCGCTGATCCTGTTCGGCAAAGTGTTGGGCGGGGCAACAGTCGCGATGGTGCACGGATCGCTGGTGCTGGCTCTCGCCCGCTTCGCGGATGTGAGCCTCACATGGGCTGATGTCCTGCACGGCCTCGGCCTGATGTTCCTGTTGTCATTCGCCATGACCTCTTTCGGGGTGATCATCGCCAACCACATCCGCAGTTTCGAAGGCTTCGGAGTGTTTTCGAACGCCGTCATCCTGCCGCTCTATTTCACCTCCAGCTCCGTGTTCCCGCTCGATCCCGCCCTCACTCGTGCGCAGGCGCTCGTGGTCTATCCGGAATGGCTGGTGGCCCTGGTCGAGATCAATCCGCTGACCTATGCGGTGGACGCGCTGCGCGGCGCGTTTATCCATTTCCATCAGTTCTCCCCGATGCTCGGGCCGATCATCATCGCCGCGATGGCGGTCGGTTTCTTCATCGTTGCGTTGTTCAATTTCCGCAGGTCGTAACGATGAAAGAGCGGCCGCGCTGGGTGGGGGATTTGATCACGGTGGCCGCGGTCGCCGCGCTGTTCGGCGCCGTCTATCTGTTGCCGTCCGATACCTCCCTCGCCGAGGTGAAGCGGGCCGGCGTGTTACGGGTTTGCGTGCCGACATTCTATCCTCCCCTGGTGACCGGCAGACCGGAAGAGCCCGGGTTCGACGTCGAGTTCGTCCAGGCTGTGGCCAAACGGCTTGATGTCGGAGTCGTCGTCAACCCCAATGCCGCGATGGGGCGCGATTTCAACCCGCGCAACTGGAACGTCACGCGGGCGCAATGCCAGATGCTGGCTGGCGGCGTCGTGGTGTCAGACCTGACACGCTCATTCCTCGACACCACCCCGCCGCATCTGCAGACCGGCTGGGCGCTGGCGGCGGCAAAAATTCCGACCTCGCTTGAAGGCGTGAAGGTCGGCTTCTACGCCGGCCTCGTTGGTCTCGACCGCATTGCGCTCAGCCGCTTCCTTCGAGTGCAGAAAGCGAGCATAGAAATCATTGCCAGCGCCGAGGCGCTGGCCGACGGACTGCGCTCAGGACGCATCGATGCCGGTGTAAGCGAGGCCCTGATGGCGCGCCAGATCGCCGGGACACTCGGCCTGCAGGTCGCCTGGTTGCCGGAATCGCTCGGACGCTATCCGGTGTCGTTCGGACTGTGGAAAGGCGACCTGACGCTCAAACGCCGTCTGGTCGATGTTATCGCTGACCTCGATCGCGGCGGGCTGACGCGCGAGCTTGCCCGGCGCTACCGGATCGCGCCCATTGATGCGACGCTAAGCCTGAATTAAGGACCGCCACAACAATAACTGCTTCACTTCATTGGTTCATCTTGCGCGCCGAAAACAACCTAAAGTTGACAAAACCCAGATGAGGCATATAATAACGAGTTCAGTTATCATGGTTATCAGGAGATAAGTAAGGGTACCGGAATAGTCTCAGATTTTCGAAATTCCCTGTTATTTTCCCTGTTCTCAGGGAATTTGGGACCGCCAGTCTTCGGAGGATTGGCGGTGAGAGTGCGGGTGTAGCCTCAGGAGATGCAGCCTAACGGAGATGACGGCGTCTTGCCGATAACTGCTTCACGTTCGCCGGTTTGGCGCTGTCGAGAAAAGATTCGATTAACGTTGCTGCTGTCCTAAGGGCGCCGCCTGGGACGACGGTCGAGGGGGGGAAAAAATACAAAGACCGCCCTTGCGAACATATCAAGAACATTATCCTCATCCGGGGCGGCCGCAAATCGCTGATTGCGGACAAACTCGACGGCGAATTCCAAGCTCGGGTGGACCGAAAAGGGATTCGATACGCGAATTGTCGTGGACAACGTCGAACACGTTGCGCCGACGCACAAGGTCGACCGCTACAAGAACCGCGTGGCCTTGGAAGTGGAATGGAACAACAAAGACCCCTTCTTTGACCGCGACTTGAACAATTTTCGGCTGCTGTTCGATCTGCGCGCGATCGATGCCGGTGTCATCATCACGCGCTGCACCGAATTGCAGTCCATATTCGACGATCCAGGACGAGGCCCGAGCTATGGCTCCTCCACGACCCACATGGCGAAACTTCGTCCGCGGCTTGACGGCGGAAGCGGCGGGGGATGCCCGGTCGTTGTTTTCGGAATCCGGAAGTCGGCCTACGTCGAAGACTGAAGGCGGCGACGGGCCGGAGACGTCGGTCACGCGGCCTGCCGCGGCGCTTGACCTCGTGAGCTTCGCGAAGGGGCGCCGGTTCGCCACCATTCTGGCCGATCCGCCGTGGCAATTCACCAACAAGACCGGAAAAGTCGCGCCGGAGCACAAGCGTCTGTCGCGATACGGCACCATGAGGCTCGATGAGATCATGGCGCTGCCGGTGGCGGAACTGGCGGCGCCGACCTCTCACCTTTATCTGTGGTGCCCCAACGCGATGCTGCCCCAAGGGCTCGCGGTCTTGGAGGCTTGGGGCTTCACCTACAAATCCAACCTGGTCTGGCACAAAATCCAAAAGGACGGCGGCTCGGACGGCCGCGGCGTCGGCTTCTATTTCCGCAACGTGACGGAGTTGATCCTGTTCGGAGTCCGCGGCAAGAACGCCCGCACCCTCGGGCCGGGACGCAGGCAGGTAAATTTGCTGGCGACGCGCAAGCGCGAGCATTCGCGCAAGCCGGACGAACAATACGAGATTATCGAGGCGTGCAGCCCAGGACCTTTTCTCGAGCTGTTCGCGCGAGGAAACCGCAGCGGATGGGCTGCCTGGGGCAATCAGGCGGACGATGATTATCGACCCACCTGGAAGACCTATGCGCATCATTCCCGCGCCGATGCGCTTGCTGCCGAATGACGGTTCTGTTGCGCTCCGCCCAACTTGGCGCCTAACATCAGCAGATGATCGGCGCTTCCGTGGGAGAATGTCCATGCGCACAGCCCGATGGACCGCAATCCTGGCGTTCGCCTGGTTCGGCGGCGTCGTTGCTGCCGCCGACAACTATCCCTCCCGGCCGATCCGGCTGATCGTGACTTTTCCGCCGGGCGGCAGCGCCGACGTCATGGCGCGGGCGATCCAGCCGCATCTCGAACATGAGCTTGGGCAGCCGGTCGTGATCGAGAACCGCACCGGCGCCGGCGGCGTGACCGGTATCGAAGCCGTCGCGCGCTCGGCGCCCGACGGCTACACAATCGGGATCGGGGCTGCGGGCGCGCTGGCGGTGAATCTCAGTCTCAAGGAGAAGATGCCTTACGATCCCTTCACCGAGCTTGCGCCGATCAGCGGTCTCGCCAAGACGCCGTTCCTCCTCGCGGCGGCGCCGAATTTCGCACCCGACGCAGTGAAGGACGTTATCGCCTTGGCGAAGCGGCAGCCGGGCGCAATCGCGATCGGCCATGGCGGCAACGGCACGGCGATGCATCTGACCGCGCAATTGTTCGCTCACATGGCCGGCGTCGCGGTGACGCTCGTACCCTATCGCGGGACAGGCCCGGCAACGCAGGACCTCGTGGCCGGACACATCCCGCTCGCGATCACCGACGTCCCAACCGCGGTTTCCCTCATTCAAACGAAACAGATCAAAGTGCTGGCGGTGACAAGCAGGGAGAGGTTTGAGGCTGTGCCCGACCTGCCGACCATGGAAGAGGCCGGTCTGCCCGGCTACGAATCGATCGGATGGTTCGGCTTCGTCGCGCCCGCCGCTACGCCGAAGGAGATTATCGCCAGGCTCAACGCCGCGATTGTCACCGCATTGAAGGACCCCGCCATGCTGGAGCGGACGCGCACCCTCGGCGCCATCCCGATGCCGTTCAGCCCGGCGGAGTTTGCCCGTTACATCCGATCGGAATACGAAAAATGGGCGGCGGTCGTGGCACAGACCGGGGCGAAGGAGCCGTAGCGCCGCTTTTCAAGTGGCGGGCGCTGATTGCCGATGGAAAACCGCCCGGTCGATATCGCCGCGCTGCCGGTAATTCACCCCTATCTATGTCCGGCCAGCATAATGTAGGCCGCGACCATGAACCAAAACGCATAGTCGCTTACAAAAGGAATATAGACGAATACCGCAACGAGCGCGAGCAAGGCGACAATAAGCGAAATGACATGGACACTGAAAACGTTGAACACTGCAACGCCGGTGGACATGTCTGCTTATCTCCCGAATGCTTTCGCGAGCGCAAAAGTCTGCTTATTCGTCAAGAATTACAAAGCGAAATAGACGATCGATCTGATTTTTGCACAGCAACGGCGTTTGAAGGTCAGCAAGCTGACATTTAGCGGCGGCTTGTGCTTTCAATTCCGCAAACTGTTCAGCGTCCGAAACGTCGAGTTTCCGACAAATACATTGTTTTCGCCGGGCTTGAACGGACCCGCCGCCTTCGCCGCCATCCCATGCCGCTTCGCTGCGCCCGCTTGATGCGTCGAGCGTGGTTTACGCCACGTCGTTCTCACAAGACAAGCTGACGCTCCCCTGCGCGAGCCGAGGGGCGCCAAACGACGGCGCAGCGCCGGCGCCCGCGGCAGGCGCGAGGCGCGGCACTCTCATACGGCGGGAGCGCCCACAGCCCGCCGGATTTCGCTTGCCGCGCCATCCGTGCTAGCGTCCCGGAACCAGACAAGGAGACGACCGCATGGCGCATTCGACGATCCGCCGCGCAGCCCAGGTTCTCGCTGCCGCGGTGGTCATGGTCGGGCCAATCAGCGCAATTATGCCGGCTGCGGCCGAGAAGGTGCTGCGCATCGCCAACATGGCCGAGCCGGAAACGCTCGATCCTCACAAGAGCTCGACCGTGGACGCATCCAATATCCTGCGCAACCTGTTCGAAGGGCTGATGGTCCTTGACCCGAGCGGGAACGTCGCCCCTGGGGTTGCGGAGAGCTTCTCTATTTCCGAAGACGGCTTGACCTATAGTTTCCGATTAAGAAGCAACGCCAAGTGGTCGAACGGCGAGCCGGTGACGGCTTACGATTTCGTGTACTCGCTCCGCCGCATCGAGGATCCGAAGACGCATTCGCAATATGCCGAAGTGCTCTACCCGATAAAGAACGCCCAGGAGGTCAACACCGGCAAGGCGGCCCCGACAGAGCTTGGCGTCGCGGCGTCTGGTCCCGGGACAGTCGAAATCACCCTGAAGGCGCCGACGCCCTATTTTCTCCAGTTGCTGACGCACACGTCGGCGCTTCCCGTCAATGAGAGGGCAGTCACCCGGTTCGGCGACGAATGGCTCAAGCCCGGCAACATGGCATCGAACGGCGCCTACATGCTGGGCGATGTGAAGCCGAATTCGCATGTCCGCATCGTGAAGAACCCGAACTACTGGGACGCCGCCAAGATAACGATCGACGCGGCCGTGTTTGATCCGAGCGAGGACCGCGCCGGCGTTTTGAAGCGCTACCGCGCCGGCGAGTTCGACGTCCTCCGCGACCTGCCAAACGACCAGCTCGCCTGGCTGCGGCAAAATATGCCGCAAGAGCTGCACATCGCGCCCTATGCGGGCGTCTATTTTTACGCATTAAACACCACAAAGCCTCCCTTCAACGATAAACGGGTGCGCCTGGCTCTCAGCATGGCGATCAACCGTGAAATCCTGGTCGAGAAGATCACTGCGGCAGGCGAATTGCCGGCTTACGGCTTCGTGCCCGACGGCACCGCCAACTACACGCCGCGGCGCGCGCCGTGGCGGACCATGAGCCAGGCGCAGCGCGAGACCGCGGCGCAAAAGCTTCTGAGTGAGGCTGGCTATGGGCCGAACAAGCCGCTGCGCTTTGAGCTCGCCTACAACACCTCGGAAAACCACAAACGGATTGCAATCGCGCTCGCCGCGATGTGGAAAAAGCTCAATGTCAGCGTCGAACTCGTCAACACCGAGTGGAAGGTCCACCTTTCCAATATGCGCATCGGAAACTTCCAGATGGGACGCGAGGGATGGATCGCGGACTACAACGACGCGCAGAGCTATCTGTTTTTGCTGCAGACCTCGACCAGGCAGCAGAACTATTCCCGCTTCTCCAATCCGGAGTACGACCGGCTCATGGACGAGGCATCGGTCACCGCCGACGCCGGCAAGCGCGCCGCCCTGCTGGAACAGGCGGAGGGGATTTTGCTGGAAGAGATGCCGGTGATTCCGATCTATTTCTACGTGTCCAAGAATCT
Source organism: Hyphomicrobiales bacterium (assembly GCA_021323775.1). Lineage (GTDB taxonomy): Bacteria > Pseudomonadota > Alphaproteobacteria > Rhizobiales > Xanthobacteraceae > JAJPKK01. The sequence goes on along the minus strand of JAJPKK010000321.1, from coordinate 16,095 downwards.
GGTCAGCACCAAGGTCAAGGGCTGGCAGGACAATCCACTCGACGCGGAATACCTGCGCAACCTTTCGCTGGCGGAGCAGTAGACCGATTTTGAAGTTCGAATCACATTGCGCGAACTGGAGGGTGGGCAAAGGCCCCCCTTCGACCAGCTCAGGAGCGCCGTGCCCGCAGATCTGCGGGCGCCGGGCACGCTTCGCTTTGCCCGCCCTGCGGCCTGTATTCTGGTTCGCGCAATCCTGCGGCCGAGATCCATGTTGCGGTATTCTCTGAGACGACTGGCCGGCGCGATCCCGACCCTGTTCGTCGTCATGACGGCGGCGTTCTTCATGATGCGGCTCGCGCCGGGCGGACCATTCGATCGCGATCGCATGCTGGCGCCGGAAGTCGAGGCCAATATTCGCGAGGCTTACAATCTCGATGAACCCCTGGTGGTGCAGTACGGCATCTACCTGTCGAAACTCTTGCGGGGCGATCTCGGGCCGTCCTTCAGATACCAGGACTACACCGTCGCAGAGCTTATCGGGAACGGATTCCCGGTCTCGTTTCGCATCGGCGTGACCGCAATCCTGCTGGCGCTCTTCGTCGGCGCCGCCTTCGGGATTGCGGCGGCGCTGCGCCAGAACAGCCTCCTGGACCACGCCGTCATGGCGGTCGCCATGATCGGCATCACGGTGCCGAATTTTGTCATGGCGCCCCTGATGGCGCTCATCATCGGGGTCTATTTGCGGTGGCTGCCGGCCGGCGGTTATGGCGGCGGCAGCCTGCGCAACCTGGTCCTCCCGACGATCGCGCTTGCCCTGCCGCAGATCGCCTATGTGGCGCGGCTCACGCGCGCCAGCATGATCGAGGTCTTGCGGTCAAACTACATCCGCACTGCGCGGGCCAAAGGTCTGCCAGGGCGCCTGGTGGTGGGGCGACACGCATTACGCGCCGCCCTCCTGCCCGTGGTGTCCTATCTCGGCCCGGCCACCGCCGGCATCATTACCGGGTCAGTGGTGATCGAGACCATCTTCGGCATTCCTGGCATCGGCCGGTATTTTGTCCAGGGCGCCCTCAACCGCGACTACACGCTGGTGATGGGCGTGGTGATCTTTTACGGATCGCTCATCATCGTGCTGAACCTCCTGGTCGACCTCGCCTATGGCCTGCTCGATCCGAAAATCCGCTATGACGAGTGAAGCGACGCGATGAAACCAATCATATCGAACGATTGGATCCAACCCCTCGCAGCTCATCCCCAGGAGGCCGCGCGCGCAAGCGCGCGCTCCCCAGGACGAGGGTGCTCATGACCATCGCCGCCCCGCATTCCGCCGTCGCGCAAGAAATCGCCGGCCGCTCGCTGTGGCAGGACGCTCTGGCGCGACTTGCGCGCAACCGCGCTGCCGTGGTCAGTCTCGCGGTGCTTTCGGTCATTGCGCTGATGGCGCTGCTCGCGCCATGGATTTCGCCGCACCCCTTCGACGAGGTTTTCTGGGACGATATCCGCACGCCGCCCGACTTCGCCAAGGCGCATTGGTTCGGCACCGACGCGAACGGCCGCGACCTGTTCGCCCGCACGCTTTACGGCGGCCGCATCTCGCTTCTGGTCGGCGTCGCCGCGACTGCGGTGAGTCTCGCAATCGGCGTCGCTTATGGGGCCATCGCGGGCTATTTCGGCGGCCGCATCGACGCCATCATGATGCGGCTCGTCGACGTCCTCTATTCGTTGCCGTTCCTGTTCTTCGTGATCCTGCTGATGGTGTTCTTCGGCCGCCACATCGTGCTCATCTTCGCCGCGATCGGCGCCGTGGAATGGCTCACCATGGCGCGCATCGTGCGCGGCCAGACCTTGTCGATCAAGCGCCGCGAATTCATCGAGGCGGCCCATGCGGGCGGCGTTTCCACCGCAAAGATCATCCGCCGCCACATCATCCCCAACACCGTCGGCCCGGTGATCGTCTATGTGACGCTCACCATCCCGCAGGTCATCTTGATCGAGAGCTTCCTGTCCTTCCTGGGCCTTGGCGTGCAGGAGCCCTATACGAGCTGGGGCGTACTGATCGCCGACGGCGCCGCCGAGATGGAGACTGCGCCCTGGATGCTGGTGTTCCCCGCCATTTTCCTCGCCGCCGCCCTGTTCTGCTTCAACTTCATCGGCGACGGGCTGCGCGACGCTCTCGACCCAAAGGACCGCTGAGAGAATGCCCGTGAGCATGGCGCCTCTGCTTCAGGTCGAAAATCTCAAGGTCCGTTTCGACACGCCGGACGGCGAGGTCAAGGCCGTCAACGGCGTGTCCTTCGCGATCGCCGAGGGCGAAACCGTCGGCGTGGTCGGAGAATCAGGGTCAGGCAAGAGCCAGACGTTCCTGGCCGTGATGGGGATTCTCGCGGCGAATGGCCGCGCGAGCGGCAGCGCCCGCTTCCGCGGCGCCGAGCTGATCGGCATGGCGCCGGCCGAACTTAACCGCATCCGCGGCAGCCGCATCGCCATGATATTCCAGGACGCGATGACGTCGCTCAATCCCTACCTGCGCATCAGCCGGCAGATGACGGAAGTTCTGGTCGCCCATCGCGGCTTAACCGAGAGCGAGGCCCGCAAGGCCGCGATCGCCATGCTCGACCGCGTCCGAATCCCTGAGGCGAAACGCCGTTTCGAGATGTATCCGCACGAATTTTCCGGCGGCATGCGCCAGCGCGTCATGATCGCCATGGCGCTGTTGTGCGAGCCCGACCTGCTGATCGCCGATGAGCCGACCACGGCGCTCGACGTCACCATCCAGGCGCAGATTCTCGACCTGATGCGCGATCTCAAGCGCGGCGGCAGGACCGCGATCGTGCTGATCACCCACGCGATGGGCGTGGTGGCGGGGCTGTGCGGCCGCGTGCTGGTGATGTACGGCGGACGCATGGTCGAAGAGGCGGGAGTGCGCGACATCTTCTACGACCCGCAGCATCCCTATACGCGTGGCCTGTTGCGCGCGACGCCGCGGCTCGACGAGGCGATCGCGGCCGAATTGCGCACCATTCCGGGCCAGCCGCCGAACCTCCAGCATCTGCCGCCGGGCTGCGCCTTCCACGAACGCTGCCTGTGGCGTGTCGCGCCCTGCTTCACCGAGGCGCCCGCCATGCGTCCGGCGGGCCCGGGACGGCGCAAGGCCTGCCATCTGGAGCACCTTGATTGCAGCTTGGAAGCCGGTCCTGGGGCCGCTGCGGACCCTATCGGATGACAGCATGGGCCTTAAGTTCACGAATGGTGGCCGTGCGGACTCCCTCCCTCCTTGTGGGGCCCTTGTGGGGGAGGGGAGGAGTCTGCGGCAACGCCGAACCTTAACGAAGCGCCTATGACGGCAGCCCCGCTTCTCGAGGTGCGCGACCTCAAAGTGCACTTCCGGGTCAAGACCGGCGTGCCGCTGTTCCGCGAGGCGGTGCTTCGGGCGGTGGACGGCGTCAGCTTCACGGTAGCGCGGGGCGAGACGCTGGGCATCGTTGGCGAATCCGGCTGCGGCAAGTCGACGCTCGGCCGCGCCGTGCTTAACCTCATTCGGCCCACCGCCGGCGAGGTGGTCTGGCTCGGCCGGCCGATCCAGGGACTGAGCGCGGCCGACATGCGCCCGCTGCGCCGCGACATGCAGATCGTGTTCCAGGATCCGCTTGCCGCCCTCGATCCGCGCATGACGGTCGGAGAGATCATCGGCGAGCCGCTGGACACGTTCCTGCCGTCGCTGCCGGAGGCCGAACGCAAGGCGCAGGTGCAGGAGATGATGGCGAAGGTGGGCTTAAGCCCGCAGATGGTGAACCGCTACCCGCATGAATTCTCCGGCGGACAGTGCCAGCGCATCGGCATCGCGCGCGCCATGATCCTCAATCCCAGGCTCATCGTTTGCGATGAGCCGGTGTCGGCGCTCGATGTCTCGATCCAGGCGCAGATCATCAATCTCTTGATGCGGCTCCAGCGCGAATTCGATCTGTCGCTGATTCTGATCTCCCATGATCTCAGCGTGGTGAGGCACATCAGCCATCGCGTGATGGTGCTCTATCTCGGCCGCGTGATGGAGATCGCGAGCCGCGATGAACTCTACGCGGGTCCGCGCCATCCTTACACCCAGGCGCTGATTTCGGCAGTGCCGATACCGGACCCCGACCGCGAGGCGAACAAGCCGCGCGTGATCCTCACCGGCGACCTGCCGTCGCCCTTCGAGCCGCCGAACGGCTGCCTGTTCCGCACCCGCTGTCCCAGGGCGACCGCGCTTTGCGCCGAGGCCGCGCCGCGGGAAGATGGCGTGAGCGAACGCCACCGCGTATTCTGCCATCACTGGCGCGACTAGCCTCACGAGGCCGACCATGCTGGATCACTTGAAAGCAAACAACCGCGCTTGGGCCGCACGCATGCTGTCCCGCGACCCAGACTTCTTCGCGCGGCTCGAACGCCAGCAAACGCCGGAGTACCTGTGGATCGGGTGCTCCGACAGCCGGGTGCCGGCCACACAGATCGTCGACCTCGACCCCGGCCAGATCTTCGTTCACCGCAACGTCGCCAACCTTGCACCGCCTCAGGATGCCAACTACCTGTCCGTGCTGCAATTCGCGGTTGACGTTTTGAAGGTCAAGCACATCATTGTGGTGGGCCATTACGGATGCGGCGGCGTGAGCGCCGCGGTGGACGGCAAGCGGCGCGGCCTTGTAGACCATTGGCTGCATCCAATCCGCGAGGTCCGCCATGAGCACGTCCACGAGCTTGACGCAATCGCCGATGCGACTGCCCGCCTCGACCGTTTGTGCGAGCTTAACGTTATCCGGCAGGTAAGAAACGTCGCATCTGACATCATTGTGCAGAGCGCCTGGGCTGATGCTCAGTCCCTTGCCGTGCATGGCTGGATTTATTCCTTAGCCAACGGCTTCGTGACCGACCTTGGGGTGACGGTCAGCGGGCCGCAGGACATCGCAAGGCTGGGATGACCGCACGGCCAGAATTATCGGCGGCGATATCCTTGCTTGCTGGCGGCTGGGATCAAGGGGCCAGCGTCCTCGCCACGCGAAACCCGAGCGAGTCGCTCCGGAAGTCAGCGGCAAACCTCCCGCGCACCGCTGAGCGGAGGTCGCCCGGATAAGTCGCCCAGGAACCGCCGCGAACAATGCGGTAATCGCGACGGCCCGATTCCCAAGCCGAACCATCAGCGGGGGCCCCGACGTAATTCGCGTGCCAGCAATCCTGCGTCCACTCCCATACATTGCCGTGGACCTGAAAAAAGCCCCATCGGTTCGATCTGAACGAATCAACCGCCACTGCCCGCTGCCGATACTCGCCTATCGGCGGGTCGCCGTAGATGTAAGCGCCGTTGTAGTTCGCCTGTCTCGGCGAAATCGCGCGCCCCCACCGGAACGCTGTCCGCGTCCCCGCTCGCGCTGCATATTCGCGCTCCGCCTCGCTCAAAAGCCGGTAGCTTTTGCCGGTCTTGACCGACAGCCACGCCACATAGGCGTTGGCATCGTTCCACGATACGTTGATCGCCGGCCGGCGATCGCGGCCCCAGCTTTCCTCGTTAGGGCTGTACCCGCGGCACCCTCCATCGCTCACGCAAGCGTCCCATTCCTCGAACGTCACCGCGAACCGGCCGACAGCGAACGGCCGCGCAAATGTCACGCGATGCTGCGGCCCTTCATACCTGGCCCGATTGAGCTCGCTGTCGGGCGGGCCCATGATGAAGCTGCCTTTCGGCGCCACGACCATTTCGGGGCACTTAAAGCATTTCGGGGCACTTAAAGCACTCGCGAAAAGCAGCTTTCGGTTGAGCGCATGTTCTTCAGTTGCCGTTAACGGGCCAATCGGCGTGCGCGCACGGCCCGGCGGCGCATCGCCTGCGGCCCCCAGCAGAACTGACGCGATGGATCGGGGCGACGCGCGCGACCCAACTCCCGTAGTTGATCAATATCAATTCGTGTTCTTCCGATTGCAGCTAACAGACAAGCAGGGCAAGCAGGGCCCGAACAAGAGGAGACTTCGCCGTGAGGATTTCGATCATTGCAATTGTCGGAGCGCTCGCTGTTGCAGCAAGCGGCCCGGCCTTGGCGCAGAAGACCCAGAAAAGAACCACCTATCGCGCGCTCGTTGGAACGTTTGAGCAATGCGAGTCGCAAGCGAATGCGCTGGGGATGCCGCACGGACAGGCAGGCCACGTGGAATATGTGCGCGAATGCATGGGAAGGAGGCCTGGCAACGCCAACATAGCGGCGGGATCCAGATCGCCGCGCTGATCAGGACTCCGCCGGGCGCGAGCCGCCAGAAAGAGCGGTTCGGGTCCACGATCAACATGCGTGTGCGATCCGCTTAGATCTCGCTGCAGCCCGGGTTTGAGCCGCCGCTGAAATCCGGGCCGGCATTGCCGGCGGTTGCGGCGGCCCGAATTTCGCTGCGCTTAATCCGGGCTGCACGCTCGGCCCAATCCTAAGCTGCGTCTAGCTCTTCGTCAGGGTCAGCGAGTAGCGCGGATCAGCCGCCAGGCACTCGGCTTCGGGCAGCCCAAGCTCCTTGCGCACGATGTTGGCGCCGAGCACCATGGCGACCATCTTGTAGGTCGCGTGCCGTCGGCTCATGCCCTCGCGGCCCATCCCGCAGTCAGACGAGATCATCAGCCGTTCGGGCGGGATATATTTCAGGGCCTCGCGGATCAGGGCCGCGACTTCATCGGGGCGCTCGACCTGCAGCGTATGATGATCGATCACGCCGACGACGATCTTCTTGTCCTTGATCACTTCGCCGATCGCCTTGAGATCGCCGGCGCCCGAGGAGCAGGTCTCGAACGTCAGCGCATCGGCGTCGACGTGATTGAGCGCCTCAAGGGTCGGCTGGTAGCTTTGGATGTCCTTGAACATGCGCTGCTGCGACGGGTTGCCCCAGCATGTGTGGCACCACACTTCGGTTTTGGCGCGCAGGCCCTTCACGGTGTTGTTGAAGATGCCGACGAGATCCTGCACATCGAGTTTTCCGAACGCCTTGCCGCGCACCGGCACCATGTGAATCTGCGGCTCTTCCATCTGGATTACCGGGCAGCCGGCATCGGCGAGATCGTTGAGCTCCTTGTTGAGAGCCTCGCTCAGCGCCATGGTGCGCTCAACCGGGTCCTTGTAGTAGGAATCGGCCGCGGAGGCGGCGAGAAGTTCCGGCAGGATGGTGCCGAACTTGACCGGCCTGGTCGTCAAACGTTGCGCCACCTTCCACATCGCGGCGTATTGCAGATTGCCGGGCCCCACCGGACCGACGATCTTCGGAAACACGCGCGCTTCGAGATAATCGTGCAGGATATGGCCGCGCGGAAAGCCGACCGCGCCGACATTGTAGACCGCCGGCTCGGCCACGGCGTCGAATCCGGCCATATGCGTCAGCGGATAGCTCTGCCAGCTCATGCCGCCGACTTCGTCGTCGTAATGCGCGTCGCCGTCTGTGCAGATATCGAGCCCGGCGGTCTCCTGCGCGCGCAGATGCACCGAGACCGCATCCTCGTATTGCTCGCGGTAGCGGGCATTGACCATGGCTTCAAGAAAGCTCCTGGCGCCGAGAACGGCGGTGTACCACGATGGCCGCGGCAGAGAGCCAATGATGGACGTCGGCAGCATTTTTCCGGCTGATGCTTTGAACATCTTTAAGTCCCTCTCGATGACAGCACGCCATGCGCGGCATTGAAGCGCGGATTCCCCGCTCCGCCAACGCCGCTTCCCGAACGACGTAGCACGAGGCGCCCGCATTCGTAACGGAAATTGGCCTGCTTGGCGGTATTGTGCTTCGGATTCTTTGCAGCGGCGTCGATCAGCTGGGTGCGCCAAGCGCGCCGTTTCGGCCTGCTCCAGTGGGCAGGACGCGAAGAACGCGCCTTTGCCGCCCGGCAATCCGTGCGCAAACGCGCTCAACCCTTCCGGAGACTTTAGGTCTCGGTCTTGAAGCCGTCTTTTCGTCCGCGGCGAGCAAGCCAGGCTGGAGGCGGCACGAAGACCTGAAGGCGCGCGGTGTGAAGCCGTTCAGCTCGGACACATACTCGAAGCCGCGATTGCCGCATCGTTCCCCTATGCCGCCGGCAAGATGGGATCCGTGGAAGCTTCCGGAATCCGGACCTTTCTGAGACGGCGCAATGCGCTGAGGGCGGGCCGAATCCCGCCGCCCTACTCGGCGCGGGCTGAGAATGCGCTCCTCTTCTCGGCTGGCGTCTTTCCACAGAATGAGCAAGTCTTTGATCGCTTCAGCGAGGTTTATCTGGAGGCTGCCGCGAAGTGCGATGCTCTCGCGTGGTGGGATGTGGCGACCCAAGGGGAAATCTTGCGAACCTATTGCGCCAGGGCGACGCTCGTGCAGATGACAAGCCTTGAGCCCTACTTTACGGCGCCCCCCTGGTCACGCAAATTGCGCGGGAAGCGCGTCCTGGTGGTGTCGCCTTTTGCTGCCACCGTCCAGAGACAATATGCCAAACGTCGGGCGCTGTGGCGCGATACGGAAGTGCTGCCCGAGTTCGAACTCAAGACCATACGCGCGCCCCTCAGCGCTGGCATCGCGCCCAGCGAAAACGCAGACTGGTTTGAAACGCTGGACAAGATCACGCAAAAGATGGATGAGGCCGACTACGAGGTTGCGCTGATCGGCGCCGGCGCGTTCTCGCTGCCACTGGCCGTGCATGCCAAGTCACGGGGCAAGGTCGGCGTGCATCTCGGGGGTCCCTTGCAGATCTTGTTCGGAATCATCGGGGCGCGATGGGAAAACAGACCCGACTTCAAGCCGTTCTTCAATGAAAACTGGTGCCGGCCGAGCGCCGAGGAAACGCCAATGGAGTTCAGACGCGCGTGGAGTTCAGACGCGCGGAAAACGGCGACTATTGGTAGCATTGCAAAGAGGGACGAGCCTTCTGCCGCGGCCTCGTCTCAGCCCCCGACCAGATGAACAACCGGCCTCTCGGCTTTGGCCTCCGTCGTCATGAACTGCGCCTTGGCGAGCGCCGCGAAGCGCCCGCCGAGCTGCACCAGTTCTTCGAACGTGCCGGTCTCGACAATGCGGCCGTTCTCGAACACCAGGATGCGGGTGGCGTTGCGAACCGTCGACAGGCGGTGGGCGATCACGAAGGTGGTGCGATGCTTCATCACCTCGTCCAGCGCGGCCTGCACCTTCGCCTCGGTGGCGACGTCGAGCGAACTGGTGGCCTCGTCAAGAATAAGGATCGGCGGGTCCTTGAGGAGGGCGCGAGCGATCGACAGGCGCTGGCGCTCCCCGCCTGACAGCACGCGTCCGCGCTCGCCCACGGACGCCTCGAAAGCATCCGGCGTGTTTTCGATGAAGTCCAGCGCCTGGGCGCGCGCGGCCGCGTCGCGCATCTCTGCGAGCGTGGCATCCGGCTTGCCGACGCGCAGATTGTCGGCGATCGAGCGGTTGAGCAGCAGCGCCTCCTGGAACACCACGCCGATGTTGCGGCGCAGCGCGGACAGCTTGAGGTCGCGGATATTGACGCCGTCGATTTGAATTTTGCCGGATTGCGGATCGAAGGCGCGGTGCAGGAGCGCGAGCGCAGTCGATTTGCCGGCGCCGGTGCCGCCGACCAGCGCGATGGTTTCGCCGGGAAGCGCCGTGAAGTTGAGATCGGCAACGGCCGGCCGCTTGCCGTCATATGAAAATGTGACATCGCGGAATTCCACCATCCCGCGGATGCGGCCCGGATCGATCGCATCGGGCCGGTCCCGCACGTCGGATTCGGTGTCGAGCACCGTGAAGAATTCCTTGAGCCGCGGCGCGTCCATGAACACGCTGTTGACGAAACGCACGACCTTCTCAAGCTGGCCGATCAGCAGGCCGGCAAAATTCATGAACATGACGATCGCGCCGATCGAAGCGTGGCCGTTGAGATGCAGATAGACCCCGACCAGAAAGATCATCAGCAGCGTCAGCGTGGTCGAGGCGCGGGTGAGCACCGCCACCACGGCCCACCAGGACAGCACCGGCATCTGCGCTGCCAGCAATTGGTCCGCGACGTTGCGCAGGCCGGAGACCTCCGCGTCGACGCGGGCGAAGCCCTGCACCAGCGCCACGTTGCCAAGGGCGTCGGAAGCGCGTTCCGCAAGGCCGGAATAATGCCCCTCGACCGAACGCTGCATGATTTCGGTCTTGTTGACCACGAGCGCGGTGAGGACCGCAAAAACCACGCAGACCGCGATCAGCACCAGGCCGAGCGTCCAGTTGAGGTAAAGCGACAGCGGCAGCAGGATGGCGAGCGACATGGCCGCCGCGAAAGACTCGCGGAAAAAGTTGAGCCACAGCCCCCACAGCGCATCGGCGCCGGCCAGCATGATCTTTAGCAGGCGGCCCGAATGGGCGGTGTGGTGGAAGCTCAGCGGCAGCTGCAGCACGTGCTCGAAAAACCCGGTCAGCACCGTCTGGCGGCGGCGATGCGCGAGCCGGTCGGCATGGAGCGCGACCGTCACGCCGCACACGATGGTGAACAGCCCGAAGCCGACCCAGGCGGCGACCAGCGCAAACAGTTTCGACCACTCCGCAGCGGCGCCGCTCGCCTGCGAACCGGCGAGCGCGTCGATGATTCGCCCGAACAGCACCGGTTCGGCGAACTGGGCGCCCGCAAGCGCAAAATTAGCGATTGCCAGAAAAACCCCAAGGCGCGTCTCTGGACCAAGCAGGGACAGCACCCGCGCATAGAGGCGCAACAAACTCATTCAGAACCTTTCCATCCTTGCGCTTGGGTGCCGCCGGGGCCCTTTTTCACCCTCTCCACGGGGGGGCAACGCCGCCCGGGTTTCGCTTGCGCTCAACCCGGGCTACGGCGGCTTTCGGGTCATTACCTAAAGGCTATCGCCTCAATCCACAACGCGCCTGCGGCTCAATTCATCATGCGATCGGCCGCGGGCGGCAGCGATGACGAATCGAAAATGTCGGCGCTTCGGGGCCGCGCTTTGAATGCGTAGGTGAGCGCGATCTGATCGATGGCCTTATCGAGCCGCGCTCTGTCCACGGCGCCAAGGCCGTCGGCGCGGGCTTCCGGGGTCAGGATGTTATCGCGCAGCGCCATGTTGAGACGCTCAAGCTCGACATCCTTCCTGGCGGCGTCGTTGCGTTTGATGACGGAGTCGACCGCTGCCGAGGGGTCCCTCGCCGCGCTCTTGAGCGACTTGACGAAGGCGCGCAGGAAGCCCTTTACCGCGTCCGAATGCTCGGCGGCGAACTTCGGGTTCACGATGATGGCATTTCCGTACAGGTCGACGCCGTAATCGGCCATCAGCAGAACCACGACGTCGTCGGTCGGGACGCCGCGGTCCTTGAGATTGACATAGGAGGAAAACGACAACCCCGTGATGGCGTCGAGCTGGCCCGCCGCCAGCATCGGCTCGCGGATCGGCATGCCTACGTTCTCGATCGCGACTTTGGATGCGTCAATGCCGTTGGCCTGAACAAAGATCTTCCATTGTGCGAAGGCCGCGTCGGCGGCCGGTGCGCCAAGCTTCTTGCCTTCGAGATCCTTTGGCAATGTCACCCCCCGGCTCTTGCGGGTCACGATCGAGAAGGGCGGGCGGTTGTAGACCATGAACACCGCCTTGACGGGCGCATCCGGGTTCTGGTCACGAAACTTGATGAGCGAATTGATGTCGCCGAAGCCCATATCGTAGGCGCCGGAAGCAACGCGCGTGATCGGCTCAAGCGGGCCCGTTGCGCTGTCAATGGTGACGTCGAGCCCTTCCGCCTGATAGTAGCCCCTGTCGAGCCCGACCAGAAACGGCGCCGACGGCCCTTCGAACTTGAAATCAAGGCTGAACCTGACCGCCGTCTGAGCGGCGGCCGCGGTAACGCTTGTCGCCGCAGCAATGCCCGCAACCGCGCAAGTTATCCGCGAGCCGCGTATTGAGGAGCGAAGGAACCGCAAGAAGCCCATGACCGTCTCCTGACGCATGGAAAATACCTGACGCCCGACGCGCCGCGCCGCCCATCCGTAGCGCCACTCGATTGTGATCGCCCCGCGCGCTGCCCTGGCCTTACATCATGGGGCTGTGGGCGAGACGCCCGCGCTCCCCTCCCCGGAGGTAAGGAAAGACATCACTTAAACGGCATCGCGGAAAAAACCACAACGCGACGCCTTGTCCGCCCTGATCCCCGGGGCAATCTCATATGTTGCGCAGTATTGGCTCGCCAACCCGGCTGCGGCCTCGACTTTCGCCCTGGCGACCGTCCGAGGCTCCCTCAGGGACGCGGCTGCCCGCAGCGACCACATGGCGATCCCCGTCCTCGGGCCACGCTCTTGTAACATGCGCGCATCCGTCGCGGGCAGCCAGACGAAACAGGCTCAGGTGGACCGATGACCAAACACGCCTTCCCCCCGGCAGACGCGAAAGCGCCGGCTTTTCGCGCGCCTTATGCGCCGCCCGACGAGGATATCGCGGCCGCCTTTCTCCAGACCGCCCCGCTGCCACCGGAGGCCGAAGCGCGGATCGATGCGCGCGCCGGCGCTCTCGTCAATGCGATCCGCTCGCACGCCGGCGGCCTTGGCGGGGTTGAGGATTTCCTGCGGGAATACTCGCTTTCCACCAAGGAAGGCCTCGCCCTCATGGTTCTGGCCGAGGCCCTCCTGCGCGTGCCGGATTCCGCGACCGCCGACCGGCTCATCGAAGACAAGCTGTCGGCGGGCGGTTTTGGCGCGCACAAAGTGCACTCCGGCGCGCTGCTCGTCTCCGCCTCGGCCTGGGCGCTCGGCATTTCGGCGCGGATCATCGGCAGTCACGAAACGCCCGAGAGCATTCTGCATGAGCTTGTCAGCCGGCTCGGGCGTCCGGCGGTGCGGACCGCGACGCGCCAGGCGATGCGCCTGCTTGGCTCCCACTTCGTGCTCGGCCAGACCATTGAGGAAGCCCTGTCGCGCGGCGCCGCACACCCGGAATTCCGCTACTCGTTTGACATGCTGGGCGAGGGCGCACGCACGGCGGCCGACGCCGAGCGCTACTTTGAGGCTTATGCGAACGCCATTGCGGCCATCGGCAGGGCGGCCGGCGCCACGGCGCTGCCGGATCGGCCCGGCATTTCGGTAAAGCTTTCGGCGCTTCATCCCCGCTACGAGGCGGTGTCAAGCGGGCGCGTGATGCGAGAGCTTGCCCCGCGCGTGATCGAGCTGGCGCGGGCCGCAAAGACCCATGACCTCAATCTCACCATTGATGCCGAAGAGGCGGATCGGCTCGAGCTCTCCCTCGATATCGTCGGTCATGCTCTCGCTGATCCGTCGCTTGCGGGGTGGAACGGCTTCGGGCTTGCGGTGCAGGCGTATCAAAAGCGAGCGCCGGCGGTGATCGACTGGGCGGTCGAGACTGCCCGCGCGCACGGCCGCCATCTCATGGTGCGCCTGGTGAAGGGCGCCTATTGGGATACCGAGGTCAAGCGCGCCCAGGAACGCGGCCTCGCCGATTACCCGGTGTTCTCGCGCAAGGCGATGACCGATCTCTGCTACATGATCTGCGTCTACAAGCTGCTTGCCGCGCGGCCGCGGGTCTATCCGCAGTTCGCGACCCACAATGCCCTGACCGTCGCGAGCGCCATCGAGGCCGCCGGCGGGGTCACGGGCTACGAGTTCCAGCGGCTCTATGGCATGGGCGAAACGCTCTACGAGGCCCTGTTGCGGGCCGAGCCCAAGGCGGCTTGCCGTGTTTATGCACCGGTCGGCGGCCATCGCGACCTGCTCGCCTATCTGGTCCGCCGCCTGTTGGAGAACGGCGCCAATTCGTCTTTCGTCTACGCGGCGGCCGATCCCAGCGTGCCGGTGTCGGCCATCCTGGAGCGCCCGCAAGCTGTCATCGGCGACGCGCGCCATGCGCGCCATCCGAAGATTGCGCGGCCCGGCGATCTCTATCGGCCTGAACGGAAAAATTCTTCGGGCGTCGAGTTCGGGCACCGGGAAAGCCTCGCGGGTCTGCTTTCGCAAGTGCGCGAGGGCATGCCGGCAAATGCCGAAGCAAGGCCGCTCATCGACGGTGTTGCGGTTGCGGGGCGCCTGCGCACGGTCTCCTCGCCGATCGATGGCAGCGTGGTCGGCATGGTCACTGAGGGTGACGAGGCGATCGTGCGCTCGGCATTCGCAGCGGCCCAAGCCGGCTTTCCGGCGTGGAATGCGACGCCCGTTGAGAGGCGGGCTGCTGCGCTCGACCGCGCGGCCGATCATCTCGAAGCGCACCGCGGTGCTCTGATTGCTCTGCTGCAAGCGGAAGGCGGCAAGACGCTTGACGATTCGCTTGCCGAAGTGCGCGAGGCGGCCGACCTCTGCCGCTATTATGCGGCCGAGGCGCGGCGCCGCCTGACGCCGCAATCGCTGCCGGGCCCGACCGGCGAGAGCAACGAGCTCACTCACCGCGGACGCGGCGTCTTCGTCTGCATCAGTCCGTGGAATTTCCCGCTCGCCATCTTCACCGGCCAGGTGATGGCAGCGCTCGCAGCCGGCAACGCAGTCATCGCCAAGCCTGCCGAGCAGACGCCGCTGATCGCCGCCGAGGCGGTGCGCTTGTTTCATCGGGCTGGCATCGCGCCCGCGGCGCTTCATCTGGTGACGGGGGACGGCGCGGTGGGGGCCCTGCTGGTGGCCCACCCGCAGGCTGCAGGCGTCGCCTTTACGGGCTCGACCGCGGTAGGACGGATCATCAACCGGACGCTCGCGGAGAAGAACGGCCCGATCGTGCCGCTGATCGCCGAAACCGGCGGCGTCAATGCGATGATTGTCGACGCCACCGCGTTGCCAGAGCAGGTCACCGACGACGTGATCGCCTCGGCCTTCCGCTCCGCCGGTCAGCGCTGCTCGGCGCTGCGGCTCCTCTGTCTCCAGGACGCCATCGCCGATCGCGTCCTCGACATGGTGGCAGGCGCTGCGCGCGAACTCAAAGTTGGCGATCCGCGCGACCCCGCAACCCATGTGGGACCCGTGATCGACAGAGCCGCAAAGGACAAGCTCGACGGCTGGGTGGCCGGCATGGAGGCGCAGGGCCGGGTGTTATTTCGCGGCGGCGTTGCGGACGAACTGCCGGCTGCCGGCCACTACGTCCTGCCCGCCATTGTCGAACTGGACCGCGCCGCCGATTTGCGGGAGGAAGTGTTCGGCCCCGTGCTCCACGTCGTGCGCTATCGGGCTCACGACCTTGATCGTCTGATCAACGACATCGCGGCCAGCGGCTATGGGCTCACGCTCGGCATTCAGTCGCGGATCGACAGCACCGTCCGGCACATCGTCGAGCGCCTTTCCGTCGGGAATATCTACGTCAATCGCAATATCATCGGGGCGGTGGTGGGCACCCAGCCGTTCGGCGGCTCCGGCTTATCGGGCACCGGGCCGAAGGCCGGGGGCCCGAACTATCTGCGCCGCTTCGCCCTGGAACAGGTCGTGACCGTAAACACCACCGCGGTCGGTGGCAACGCGAGCCTTCTCGCGGAGCAGTCGTGACGGGAGGGCTGTTGCTGGCGGAGCAGTCGCAACTGAACGGATGCTGCAAGCGCGACAGAGCTCGGCTAACCTGGGTTGCACACGAAATATACGGTATGGTCTGTTGCCGGCTTCCCAACTTCTTACTTCTTAAGGGTTAAACCTAAATCCGTGAGTTGACGCCAACTTACGGATTTAGGTTTAAAACCTAATTAACCATGTTGAGATTCAACGGGTTGGTCTGAAGTGGCCTGAAGTCGCCCCCGGATTTGGGACCGGTTGACTCCTATGTCCGTTGTTCAACAGCCAGGCAACAAACGTCCCTCCCACCGGCGCCATTGTCCAGGTCGCAGGCGAATTGTCGATCTCACCCAGATAGCGCACTTCGCCATCGCGACCGTCGTCGGCGATCGTCACTGCATGCTTCTCCTTGGCACTATCAAATGCGACAAAAGCGAGTTTATGTCTACCCATGGTCCGCCCTCTATGCATTGAGGCTCGGCTCGGCCCATTCCGAGCAACCCTCGTCCAATTTTGTATCCGCAGGGCTTTTGAATTTCGAGTGGGGCAGGACGCGCAGGCGGCCCCGCCGCGATCATTCGCGGCCTTGATCGCTTGGATGCTCTTTGTCGCGGGCGGCGGCAGCCGGTCAAGGGTCTCGACCGCTTAAGCGGCGATTGGCGCGCGATTAAACGCGC
>JAJPKK010000097.1 GCA_021323775.1 Hyphomicrobiales bacterium | reverse complement strand
TTGACCGGCTGCCGCCGCCCGCGACAAAGAGCATCCAAGCGATCAAGGCCGCGAGTGATCGCGGGTTGGCCGCTTTTCACGTCCTGCCCCACTCGAAATTCAAAAGTAAGTACTCGCAGTCGCAATGGTTTCATCAATACCTCGTTCCAAGTGATCCAAGTCATCACGCAGGTTCCGCAGCACCCCGCTCGCGACTGTTCTCATTTCTGCGATATCCTTGGGAATATTTCTTCTGACGTTGCGCGGAAGAATGGGAGAACACGTGCTCGCTGCTGCCCGCTTCCGGATTGCGAACGAGTCCAGTTCATCAGCGGCCGCCACAGAATGCGACGGCGGCAGCGAGGCACAGTGCCGAGAAGTAGTTTCGGGCGAGTTTATCGTAGCGCGTCGCGATGCGCCTGAAGCCTGAAGTCCTTGAGCCGACAGTAGCAGCGCTCGGTGACGTTGCTGCCTTTATAGGCTTGCTTGTCATGTCGAATGCGCTTGCGATTAGACCGGCCGGGGATCACCGGTCTGATGCGGTCATTCCTCAAAGACTTGCGGAATGAGTTGCTGTCGTAAGCTTTGTCGCCGAGCAATTCTTTGATGCCGTCAAGCGTCGCTGAACCAAAATAAGTCGGCTCGCGTCGGTTGGCCCCCCGATTCGGTTGACCAACCCGTTGAATCTCAACATGGTTAATTTAGGTCTTAACCCTGGTCCCCTTCGCTTGGCCGCTCACCCAGCGCGGCGGCTCGCAGGCGAACCGGGTCGCGCTCGCCGGCTCTGGCCGCCGCAATAATTCGTCCGGCGATGACTTCGGGCGCCACTTTGGGCTGGCGAGCCTCGTCGAGCTCGCTGCAGGCAGATTCGAAAGCTTCGCTCATCGCCGCAAGCGCTTCAGGGTCGAACACTCCAGGCTGCAGGAATGAATGAATTGGCATGGCCGCCCCCCGACCGCCGCTGAACGCACGCCGAAATTCGGAGATCGGTGACGGGTCGTCAAGTGTAATCGAAGCTGCGGGCTCTCCGGTGCGATTCATTGCGATCGAAAGCGCGCTTTCACACCAGCATTGGAATAATTCCGGACGCCGAAGCAGCCTTCGCGTGTGTCGCTTGCGGGATGACCCTTGCGAGACGACTTGGACAATCGACGCGTAGCGAACGGCAACACTGCGCTGCGGGGCATTCTCAGGCAACCCAATGCGACGCACGACGCGGTCTGGTTTAGACCCAGGCGAGCGGCGATCCGCTCCGCCAAAGTCATTTACCGACTTTCAAGGGAAAGCTTGCCCGCTGCGCACAACTACGCCGATAATCCGTATACCGATAATCCGGAGATGCAATCGCCCAATGATGCGCGTTTTGTCGTGCACTTTCTCGGAGTTCTCACATCCCTGCCAATGGGTAATCTGACAGGCTCCGCCCGGCGGAGTGAGTTGGTTGGCATCGGCCGTGGTACTCGGGATATTATCGCCCGTATATTATCCGAGGTCTTACGGCGGCTACGGCGGCGCGCCTTTCAGCATCTCTTCGGAGGCGAAGCGATTCATCACGTGCGCAGACTGCAACCCTCCCGCAATACTCGTGTTGATAGCCATTTTCCGGCCCCGGGATTGCCTCACCGCCACCGCGGCATAGCCAGCGCGTACGGTTGGCCCGCCGTGCGCGACCCTCATCCCTTCACGGTGCTGCTTGCGGGACTGAGGTCTTGTCATAGTCGTTGGCCCCGGCGCGGAGGGGCGTGGGGAAGCGCCGGGGCCGACGACGGGCCAATCGCCCGGAGAATCGGCGTCAGCCACGGCACAACAAAGCAACAATGCTGTTCCGTTGTCGGTCACCTTGTCGACGCGTTCGACAACGATGTCCGGGCCGTGTCCTCCCTGCAACACTCCCGAAGCCCGCATCCCGCCGGCATTGCGTTCCGATGGAGGCGCGGCGGGAGGAGGAGCGGACGATCCCCGCCCACGGGCATATCGCTCTTACGCAAGGGCATATCGCTCCTTCAGGGGAGTTCGCCTCATCGCGGCGCGCCCGCAATATTCATATATTCATATCGGCGTTCAGCGTATCGACCCTTAAGGAATGCCTGAGTGGACCATCGGCGCCTGCGCCGGCCGGGGCGCCGGGTTGCGCGGTGGGGCCGGCCGTGGCGGAGGCGCAGAGATCTTCTCAAGGATGTTGTGCTCGACGGCGTCCAGCTTGCTGCTGAAGTCGCGCGTCATCCATTCGTGGCCGGCGGCGAGTTGGTCGACGCTGCGCCTCGTCTGCTCTTCGCTGGCGGCCAAGGCGGCCGCGATGCGGTCGATGCCTTGCCGAACTGCGTCGAGATCATGGGACATCGCGTTGAACTGTTGCTGGGAGGCGGCGAGGGCGGCTGGCGCGGTCTTTCCTCTCGGTGCATCGCCGTAGGACTGCCAAGCCAGAGTGGCGGCGACGCCGATGCAAAATGCGAATGGGTAACGGACAAGCGGCGCGAGCTTGCCGAGCCACGACCATCGATCCGGCAAGGGGTCATTTTTCGGTTCGGGCGGACGGGCGGCAGGCGCCTCGACTGAGGGCTTGACGAGCAGCGAGGCTGCGAAGTAGTCGGACTGCGTGCGGCTCTGTATGGTATTCATTTTGCGCCTCGCTTTCGTGGTCCCGAACCCGGCCCGCTTGTCCCTGAAGCCATAGGCCCAAGCCATGGCTTTCCGTCGGAATGGCAGCGGCCCAAACAGTGGACAGCGCAGACGCCGGGCCAAAGGTGCGCCAATCGCCAAGGAGAATCAGGTCATCCGTGAGGTAGCAAAGCGGCCGTGCGGGTCTGCTGTCGGTCGCCTTCTCGACAGCTCCACAAAGAAGTCGTTCCTCGTCCCCGCAATTCTCCTCAACATGTGAACGATGCGCTGCAACGTAAGTGAGGGCGGCGCCGCCGCATCTGCCGCCAGGAAGTCCCTTGCAAGGGGCAATGGACGAGAGGGTCCTGGCGGTTACACGATGGTGGACGGCGCGCGGCGACCGTCTTATATAGAACGCCGCAGTCAGGGCCGGTCTGCAAATCTCGGTCCGGATTTTGCAAGGCCGCTATCGGCTCTTCGGTGGGGGATAGTTCAACGGTAGAACAGCGGACTCTGACTCCGTTAATGTTGGTTCGAATCCAGCTCCCCCAGCCACGAAAAATTCATGAGACTATTCAGACAGTTAGCCGAATACCCGAAAAGGTTGCTTTGCTTAAGCCTTGAAATCTCTACGCTTTAAGTTCGAATTCAGTTGGTCCACGCCCCACCACAACCGGCAGCACTAAGGCATTCGATCGACATCAACGCATTGATATTAATTATCTTTTTGGCTTTAATTGAATTTTCCCAATTTGGGCATTATGCTTCCCAAAATGGGGTCGATGCGATGAAGCAAGCAAGCTTATCAAATGCGCTGTTTTCGAACGTGCAGCAACGGGTGCTGGCGCTCATTTTCGGGCATCCGGAACGCAGCTTCTACACGTCAGAAATCGTCAGGAGCGTTCACTCGGGGACGGGCGCTGTTGAACGAGAACTGTCTCGCCTCCAGCACAGCGGGCTAGTCACCGTTGAGCGGATCGGGAACCAAAAGCATTACCGGGCGAACCGAGAATCGCCGATCTTCAAAGAGTTGCAAGGGATCGTTTTGAAAACAGTGGGACTGACCGAGCCACTTCGCCAATCCCTTGCGACCTACGCCGATAAGATAAAGACAGCCTTTGTATACGGCTCGGTCGCCAAGGGCACAGATACTGCCCGCAGCGACATCGATCTCATGGTGATAGGAGAAGGTCTGACCTACACGGATCTCTATGAAGGCTTACAAAAAGCCGAGAACGCATTGCGCCGTCATGTAAATCCGACCTTTCTTTCCGTCGAAGATTGGCGACGCAAGGCGAGTCACAAAGATTCCGTCATTGCAAAAATTGCCGAGCGACCTAAGCTTTTCATTCTTGGATCAGAAACTGACCTTCAAATATGACCAAGCAGGAA
The DNA here is from genome assembly GCA_021323775.1 of Hyphomicrobiales bacterium. Classification (GTDB taxonomy): domain Bacteria; phylum Pseudomonadota; class Alphaproteobacteria; order Rhizobiales; family Xanthobacteraceae; genus JAJPKK01. The sequence continues at coordinate 4,069 of JAJPKK010000097.1, read as the reverse complement.
CTCGATAACCTCGTCAAAATCGGCCAACTCAAGTCGGAGCCGGGAACGCAGGCAGAATTCGATGGAATGGTGGACTCTGCCAAAAAGCGCCTTGCCGACGCTCGTAACGAGAGCCTTGCCTCGGAGAGCCAATTTGATTTGGCGTATGGCGCAGCGCATGGTTTCGCGCTCGCTGCCCTGCGACAGAAGGGATATCGCTCTGAAAACAGGTACACGGTATTTCAGGCGCTTGCTCATACGGTGGAGGGGTTGGATCCCGCAGCGATCCGGATTTTTGCAAAGGCTCATAACGAGCGCAACTTGGCCGAATATGAAGGTCGCACCGAGGTTGATGAAGGTCTTCTGAAGGACCTTATCCGTTGCACGACCGAGCTTCAGAAAGCGGTGCTCGCTCTCAGCCCTCCAACTCAGTGATGATTGGCGGCGGCTCCACCTGCAGGCCGTACCCGGGACAGAATACGAGATCCCGGTTCAGCTACGTTCCAACCAAGTTGAAATAAAAGGATTTGTACCGACATCAGGCAGTTGGGGATTGGCTCTGATTAGAGCCATGAGATCCACGCTTAGACCGCTGGTTTCGCGATCTGTTCTCAGTGGCGCGCAAGTGCGCAGGCAGCTGCGGCGCGTCGATCGCGCCGCCGCGAAGCACCCGTGCCGACAGCCGGTCGAGTTCCTTGGCGGCCGGCTTGGCGAGCCCGCGGTATCGGCGTTCCTGCCGCACATAAGCGATGCCGAGGGCGTCGCGCCGTTCGCTCAGATCGTTCACCGCGAAACGCGCTGTGGCCCCTTGGCGGATGGCTTGGTTGCAAGACTTGCCTTCCGGGCCAGGCAGTCGTTGAACACCGCCGCTTGAGCTTCGCTGTGGAAATACCATCTCTGCAGCACACGGCCGCCCGTCTCGCCTTGTAATTTATGCGTGTAACTGGGGTCGAAGAATAATCCGACCTCCTTCGCACACTCGGCAAAGTTCTTGTGGTAGTCCTGTGCAGATGCAGCGCTGACCATAAGCGCGACAGACGCTGCTCCAAACCAAATCTTGCGCATCTCTCCCTCCTGCCGCCCCGCCCATAAAGCGCTCCCGGAATCGCGACGCAGATGAGTTCCGGGCCCGCTTGCCTCCTGCCGCCCCGGCCATAAAGTGCTCCCGGAATGGACGGTCATAGTGTGAGCTGGCTCACATGGCGTCCGGAAAATGTGGCCGCGTTGTTACCGAAGGAGCGCCTCAATGACTTTACGAGGATAAGGATTGGTCTGCTTGCGGGTCAGCGCGCTCAAACGGGGCAGAGCATAAAGGCCGAAACGAAGCTGATCTTGCTTCATTGCTTGCCCGCCACAATTGGTGCGGGATGGAGCAAAAAATTCCGTCTCAAGTCTTGCCCCCATACACGGCGCTTTTGCCGATCCGCCGACACTCCCAGGTTCGAATCCTGGCGCCCGCAGCCGCTTCTACTTAGTTGAAATAAAAGGATTTGTGCCGACATCAGGCAATTTGGGATTGGCTCTGACCGGCGAGTGGGCGTAGACACCGGTACGAGGATACGTGATAGGGTAAATTCTCCGGTCAAGACAACAGGGATACGAAAGTCGCAATGACGCGTCCGATCGCGCTGACCCTCGGCGAGCCGGCAGGAATAGGGCCTGACCTTGCAATTGCCCTGTGGCGGCGGCGCTTTGCGTTGGACCTGCCGCCATTCTACGTCCTTGGCGACTTGGAGTTTTTCACGAATCGCGCCAAGCTGACCGGCCCGCCGATTGCGCTCGCGGCGAGCGAGCCGGCCGAAGCGGCCGCGATATTTGTCTCGGCATTGCCGATTGTCGACATCGGAACGGCCGTGACGGCGATGCCCGGCCGTCCGGATGCCACCAGCGCGCCTGCGGCAATTGCCTCGATCCGCCTTGGCGTGCGCCATGTGCTGGGCGGCGAGGCGGCCGCGATCGTCACCAGTCCGATCGCCAAGAATGTCCTCTACCGGTCGGGATTTACCGAGCCGGGCCACACCGAATATCTGGCGCGGCTCGCGGCCGAGGCGACCGGCGAGCCGCGGCGGCCGGTGATGATGCTGTGGTCGCCTGAACTGGCCGTCGTCCCGGTGACCATCCACCTTCCTCTGGCCCAGGTCCCGGCGGCGCTCGACACTGAGCTCATCGTCGAAACCGGGCGGATCACGGCACAAGATCTGGCCAAGCGGTTTCGTATCGCCGATCCACGCATTGTGGTGGCAGGATTAAACCCGCATGCGGGCGAGAACGGCGCCATGGGCGCCGAAGACCGTGCGATCGTGCGGCCCGCGGTCGAGATGCTCAAACGGCTTGGCATCGCGGCGCGCGGACCGCTCCCGGCAGACACCCTGTTCCACCCGGCCGCGCGCGCGACCTACGACGCGGCGCTGTGCATGTATCACGATCAGGCGCTGATCCCGATCAAGACGCTCGCCTTCCATCATGCCGTCAATATCACGCTCGGCCTGCCGTTCGTGCGAACGTCGCCCGACCACGGCACCGCGTTCGATATCGCCGGCACCGACAGGGCCGATCCATCCAGTTTGATCGCAGCCTTGCGCCTCGCCGCAAGGCTTGCGGCCTGCGAGGACGCTGCGGTTGTCACATGACGGCGATCGACGGGCTGCCGCCGCTGCGCGAAACCATCCGGCGCCACGGCTTATCGGCGAAGAAATCGCTTGGACAAAATTTCCTTCTCGACCTCAACCTGACGGCGCGCATTGCGCGGGCGGGCGGCGCGCTTGAGGGCATCACGGTCGTCGAAATCGGGCCGGGGCCGGGCGGACTGACGCGGGCGTTGCTGGCGAATGGCGCACGCCGTGTGATCGCCATCGAACGCGACAGCCGCGCCATCGCGGCGCTTGACGAGCTCGCAGCGCATTATCCGGGAAGGCTGACGGTGGTCGAGGGCGACGCGCTCGAAATCGACTGGAGCCGCCCGCCGCTCGCTCATCATGCCCCGTCTTGCTCCCTCCTTGTGGGGGCGGGGCGCGGTCGAGCGGCGGGCGACGCCGTCACTGATGTCCTCCAGAGCCCAGCTCCCGCCCCCGCTGCTCCGCCGGCGCGCCTCGGCGACTCGTTACAATCTCGGGGTGCCGGCAAAAGCCGGATGCGCATCATCGCGAACCTTCCCTACAACATCGCAACCGGACTGTTGGTGCGCTGGCTTGCCGTCGAACCGTGGCCGCCCTGGTACGATTCGTTGATCCTGATGTTTCAGCGTGAGGTCGCCGAACGAATCGTAGCGGCGCCCGGCGCGAAGCAATACGGCCGCCTGGCGGTGCTGGCGGGATGGCGGATGGAGGCCAGAATCATGTTCGACGTCGCGCCCTCCGCCTTCGTGCCGCCGCCCAAGGTGACGTCGTCGGTGGTGCGGCTTGTGCCTCGCGCGAGCCCCGTGCCATGCTGCCGGGCGACATTGGAGCGCGTGACCGCCGCGGCCTTCGGCCAGCGGCGCAAGATGCTGCGGCAGAGCCTGCGCACGCTCACCGCGGACCCGCAGCCGATCCTTGCGGCGGCCGGCATCGATCCGGCTGCGCGGGCGGAGGAGATTTCGGTGGAAGGATTTGTTGCGCTTGCGAATGCGGTCGATGCGATGTGAGTTCGCCCTCGATGACCCTTTGCGCAGACGCAATCACCGGCCCTCGAAGGCATCGATGACATCGTCCGGAAGCGGGGCATCGAAATCGGGAGGAATGACCGCGACCCCGCCAGTGCGCTCAGGCGGCGCTTGGGCCGCTCATGCGGCGATGTGAGCGGCACCAATCTGGCGACGGGTTTGCCTCCCTTGGCAATGACGATCTCCTCGCCAGCGGTCACTTCTTCCGCCTCTTTTGAATCTTGAGTGGGTGCAGAAGCCTTAAGGGCGCGCGGCCTTGGAAACGGCCTTGATCGCTTGGATGCAGTCTTGCGGGCGGCGGCAGCCGGTCAAGGGCGATCGGCGCGCGTTTAATCGCGCGCCGATCGCCGCTTAAGCGGTCGAGACCCTTGACCGGCTGCCGCCGCCCGCGACAAAGAGCATCCAAGCGATCAAGGCCGCGAGTGATCGCCGGTTGGCCGCTTTTCACGT
>JAJPKK010000070.1 GCA_021323775.1 Hyphomicrobiales bacterium | reverse complement strand
TTCCAGAAGACCGCGCGTGCGCCGGTCTCCCGGACCAGAGACTGGATCGCCGTTGTCGCCTGGCCACGGCGCAGCACCAATCGTGCTCCAGTTCGGGCGATGTCCTTCCCGAGGGCCGCAAGGCTATTGTGCAGCCACCAGCGTGCGGCGCCACCCAGCCGCCAATTGCCCGGCGTCTCATCGTCGAGGATGTAGACCGGAAGGAGGGGAGAAGCGCTTTCGGCTGCGGCCATCAGGGCCGGGTTGTCGGAAAGACGCAGATCGTCCCGAAACCAGACGATCACCGGCTTGGCCCCGTCATCCGTCATGCTTGGCCTCGCCTCTGTATGCGACTGCTCTGGGTAAATGGAATTGGTAACGAGGTAACCTCAGCCATTCAGCCGCCAGATCTCGAAATTGAGCAGCGCGGCGAACGCGACCCAGAGCCCAAGCGGACAGAGGCAGAGAGCCGCAATGGAGTCGAGGCGCCAAAACCGGGGTATGGTCATGACAATCAGGATCCACTGCGGAACGATCTCGATCAATCCCGCCAGCGGACTGCGCAAGCCAAAGAAGAGAAACGACCACAAGGCGTTGAGCACGAGCTGGCAGAAGAAAAGCGCGAGAGCCGCACGCTTCTGCGCCCACGCGCCATCGGACCGCAGCACCCGCCAAACTGCGAGCGCCATGAGCGCGTACAGGGCCGTCCAAACCGGTGCGAACACCCAATTCGGAGGATTGAAGGACGGCTTGACGAGTTCTGCATACCAGGGAGCGAGGTTGGGATAGGTTGCCCACTGGCCAATCAACGAGGCTGCCACGACCGGAAGAATGGCCAGCGCAGCACGCTGCCAAGCCGGTATGCCGGGAAAGCCATCCGTCATTTTTCATCCGTCATTTTAATGCGAACGCGATCACGAGCACGTCAGATCTTTTTTTGGTCGAGGCGAGCTACGGCCGCCTGCACGGACTCGCGTATATAGGGCTTCTGCACGACGGGGACAGTTCCAAGCGCGTCCGGAATGCGGCTGGCGTAGACGGCCCACGCCGAGTTCGCGATCTTGCGGCCGACCAGCTCGTCTTCGGTGTCCCCAGACCGCAGGCGACGTCGGCTTCACCCTTCAACAGATCGAGGTCGGGGCAAGGCGTGCGGGAGATGTTTGGCGCGCTGAAGCCGAGCGGTCGCAGATTCAAATCCTGCCACTGCGACCATTTCCCGGCCCATCACGACATGTTTCGCCGCATGGTCCTGCCGCGGCGACGTGCTACGCGGTCAGACTGCGGCCTGGTCGCGTATCGCGGCTCGCGCGAACGGACCTGACACAGCATGGAAGGGGACATGTGCAAACCTGCGCGCCATCCCTTGCTTCGACAAGCCTAGGACTTCAACAGCTGTGGCACGATCTGTTCCACCGCCGCGCTCTTGGTCTGGAGGAGTGGAAGATCCGTGATAATGGCGCGTCGGTAGCCGTTGGCCACCGCCCAGATCGCGGCTTGCGTTCGATTGTGCGCATCGATCTTGCGCAGGATCGCCTTGAGATGAACCTTCACCGTGGATTCGGTGATGTTGCACTGCCGCGCGATCACCTTGTTCGGTTCACCTTGCGCCAGACAGGCGAGAATTTGTTGCTCACGCCGCGAAAGTTGATGGTCGGTCGGAGGCGTTGCTTCGATGCATCCGCCCTCTTCGCTAGATCGCGGAAAGGATTCCAGGAAGCCCGGATGCTGGTGCGGCTCCGCGTAATCGCTGGCAATTGGCGGCGCCACGGGCTGCACCAACACGAAGACCTGCTGGTCCAATAGCGTGAGTTCCAGAACCTTCAGCAGGATGTCGCGCGAAGCCAGATTGAGAATGTAGCCGTCCGGCGCCAGTGCCACGATCTGTTGCAAGTCGGCAGGCATATTCGTCTCGGCGATGACGACGACCTTGCTGTCGGGAAACAATGATCGGAGCAGGCGGAGACTCTCGGCCGCCTCGTCGAAATTCGCGTTGGCGCCATTAAACTGGAAAATGACTAGCGTCCGGCGCCCGGCTGGAATTTTCACATCCTTGAGCTCAGTCGGTTGGGCGACGCCTGCGATCACCTTGTACGCGCTGTGTTGAAGGAGTGAAGCAATGCCCTCGCGCAGCAATGCACGCTGACCTACAATAACCGTGGACATACCTTGGCGCACGATCCTTGGCCTTACGCTGCTACAGTGTGGCCTTGATGGTAGCAACCGCGCTATCGTTGGTCGTTGTCCCTCGCTGTCTGAAGTGTCTCCATGCCACGATAGTTCAGCAGAGAATTTCACTGCTCAATTCACCGTTAAAATTTTGTCATAAAAAGAAGCAATTGTCGAGAAAAGAAGCATTGTACGAGCATCGACGACCAGCGGGGGCGCGCTCCACATCGCTAGTAAGGAAGAGTACCTAGACAAATTTATTCGTTCTGGTTCCAACATTTGTAAAAGACCGCGCCGAACGAATTTTTGAGTTAGCCGAAATCACAATTGGTCTTCATACAAAGTGAATTATCGTTCGGCCCTGTGGTGGCGAAGGTGACCCGGTAAAAAAATACCGCTGGTTACCTACAAAGAATAAACGGGCAGATTAGCTAGACTTCCGGATAGTTACCCTTCTGAGCCATTCCTCATTCCACGTTTGTGACCGTAAGGTGACAATCGGGTGTCTTGGGAGCAGTCGGAGGGTTTACCTATGCGACGGCCCTTTGAGACGGTGATGGTACCTCTGCGAGAGGGAGTAGCCCGAGCCCTTATCGCGACGGATTTTCGGATCGTTGCTTCGACATCCAGCGCCGGCGATCCCGCGCAAATCTTGGTGGCACAAGATCAGCCTATTCTGCTCATCATTGACGCCAGCCGCGAGCAGGACGAGGTCATATCTCAAATCAAACTTTTCAGGAAGCAGTATCCGCAAGGACGTGTCGCGGTGCTTGCCGATCGCTATCAGCGCGACGAGTTGATCTCCGCATATCGCGCGGGCGCCAATGCTTGCTTTACGAAGGCAATGAGCTGCGGCGCCTTCTTGAGGACAATCGAATTGGTCATGCTGGGCGAGACTATCCTGCCGCCCGAACTATTGCCGTTCATGCACGATCGCGACGATTGGCACGACCATGCGCCGCCGGTCGTCCACGCGGCCGGCGCGCCGCCGCGGCATGGTATCGAGGATGCTCCGCCGCCGCTTGGTCTCGGCACCGAAGCGCTGCGGGTGCTTGGAACCGATACGACCCCCCGGCTGTCAGCGCGCGAAAAATGCATCCTGCGCTGTATTGCCGAAGGTTGCTCCAACAAGAGCATCGCGCGCAGGATCGATATCGCGGAAGCCACCGTGAAGGTCCACGTCAAGGCAATCCTTCGCAAGATCCGCGTCAGCAATCGCACGCAGGCCGCGATCTGGGCCGTCAACAATAGTTCCCTGGTCTGGTCAGTGGGGCCTGAGGCATCGGCAGCCGACAACATTGGTCATAGTGCAAATGGCAGCCGCGAGTCATGTCTGTTCGCCCCGGCCGCAGACGCCAATCGGGCGAAACGAGGCGGCGTGCGTGTGGAAACTCAGCGTCCCATTCGGAAACAGATTTCATAGGCGGCCGGAATGGATCGCAACCGACGCGGCATCGGACGCGGATTGATCTGAACCAATTCGATCGCCATGGCCATCATACGCAGCGCACAAGGAGGAGTCCAAGCATGGTCGCAGTCGAGTTGCCGGCGGGCGGCAGCCAGCGAGGGAGCGCAAAGGCGCTCTTGAGCCTTTCGATCTTGTGCCTGGTTTGGTCGCAAGCAGACGCTCAAGCTCAGTATCGACTGGCTGCGGGCGATGTCATGGAAATTTCAGTTGCGGGGATTCCCGAACTGCAGCGGCGCGTGCCGATTGATATGGATGGAAGTATTGCTTTTTCACCGCTGGGCAGCGTCGTCGTGGCGGGCCTGACCGCCGCGGCGGCCCAGATCAAGATCCAGGCGCTGCTGGCCAACAAGGTCTTTCATGTGCGCAACGCAAGCGGGCAAAGCAGCACAATTGTGATAAGCCCTGAAGAGGTCGTCGCGACAATCGCCGAATATAGGCCGGTATACGTGAATGGAGACGTGTCCAAGCCCGGCGCATATCCGTATCGGCTGTCCATGACCGCGCGTCAGGTCATAGCTCTGGCAGGCGGCTACGATACAGTACACTTCCGCCTGGGCGATCCAATTCTCGACCTTGCTGATCTCAAGAGCGAACATGCGACGCTCTGGACGGAATTTGCCAAAGAACAGGCGCATGCCTGGCGCCTGAAGGTCGAGCTCGGTGGCGCGCCCAATCCGGATCTGAACCCTTTGACCGGTATACCGTTGCCGGGTTCTGAACTGGCCGAGATTGACCGGCTTGAGACCGAGCTGCTGAGCGCCGATCAGCGCGATCAACAGCGGGAGAGAGAATTTATCCAACGCGCGATCAAGCAAGGCGCCGATCAGATGGCTGCGCTTTCCGAGCAGCAGCAGGCGGAAGAGCAGGGCGTCAAATCCGACGCCGAAGAATTGGAAAAAGATGTTGAGCTGCTAAAGAAAGGCTCTGTTCTAAGCCAGCGCGTAACCGATGCGCGCCGAGCCGTATTGCTGTCGTCCACGCGAAAGCTTCAGACCGACGTGCAGTTGATGCAGCTTGGGAAGCAGCAGGATGAATTTCGCCGCAAGCTGGAGCAACTGGACGATCGACATCGCATCGAGTTGCTGGCCGAGTTGCAGGAGACGAATGCGAAACTCAACGCGATCCGCGCCAGGCTGCAGGCGGTCGAGGACAAGATTCAATATACCGGTTTGTTGCGATCGCGTCTGATTGGCGATGGGACGGGCGGCCCTGAAATCGCCATCATCAGGACCAGCGCAAACGGCGCGCAACGCCAGGCCGCGACTGAGGATGCCGAAGTCGAGCCGGGCGACGTCATCGAGGTGGCGCTGCGGCGTGGCCGCGGAACCGCAACGCATTGATGAAGTGTGTGTGGCGGCACGTTTCAGGCAGGCATGCCGGCGTCGGCCTTGCGCGAATTCATCTACTGTTCCTGACTTTTTGATCCGCCCAAAAGCGGCTGCGATTGCGGCTCAGCCTCGAAGCCGAGCCAATGCGGCAGCCGGCCGATCGCCAGCAGGATTACGGTCGCCAGGATAATCCGCAGATCATTCAACAGGGTGATGCGACGAATGTACCGCGCGTAGTAGCGAAACTTGATCGGCATGATTTCACGCCGATAGACTTCGATCGGGTCGCGATCGCAGTCAAGCAATGCGCTCTCATCGCGAAACAGAATCGCCGCATGGTCGGTGATTCCGGGCTTAACGGAAAGCATGATCGCGCGCTGCGCCGGCGTATAGTGCATAATGAATGGCACCACTTCGGGGCGCGGGCCGACCAGCGACATGTCGCCGGCCAACACGTTGATGAGTTGCGGGAGCTCGTCGAGCTTGCTTCGTCTGAGAAACCGGCCAAAGCGCGTGACCCTTTTGTCTGCTCGTACGGTCAGTGCGCCGCCGTTGCGCGAGACGTCGACCCTCATAGAGCGGAATTTAAAAATCCTGAACAAATGGCCGTCGCGCCCGACCCGTACCTGACGGAAGAACACCGGGCCAGGACTATCAAGCTTGATGATCGCGGCAACGGCTAAGAAAAGCGGCGACAGCAGGACCAGACCGGCCGCGGCGCCCAACACATCCGTCGCGCGCTTCACGGCCATTGTGGCGGGCGATGGATATGCCAATGTCGGATCGTCGCCGTAGCGCGACACGAAACTCATGCCAGCACGCGGCGAACGATCTGCGCGACACGATCAACCTGAGCGTCGCTCATGCCCGGAAATAGCGGCAATGTCAGGGCCCCGGCGAAGTAGCGATCGGCAACGGCAAAATCGCCGGGTTTCCACGGATAGCGTTCCCGCCAGTAGGTCATCTGGTGCAGCGGTCGATAGTGAACCGATGTGCCGATCTCGTGCGCGGTCAGAGCCGCTATCAGGTGGTCGCGCGTGGCGCGCGCGGTCTCGTGCACGCGGATCGGGAACAGGTGCCACGCATGGCGGCTTCCGCTTGGCGCAGGTGCAGGGCAGTCGATAGGAAGCCCCGCCAAGCGGGCGAAATAGTGCTCGGCGACCCGCTCACGACTGGCCTGCAGCGCATAGACCCGCCGCAGCTGAACAATGCCGAGCGCCGCGGCGACATCGGTCATGTTGTATTTGTAGCCCGGCGCCACGACGTCATAGGCCCAGGAAGCACCCACCTTTCGGAACCGATCAAAGGCATCACGACTGAGACCGTGGCTCCGCATTGTCCGCGCGCGCTCCGCGATTTGCGGATCGCGGGTGACGATCATGCCGCCCTCGCCGGTGGTGATGGGCTTGGTCGCATAGAAGCTGAATACACAGGCATCCGACTCCCATGAGCCGATGATGCGCCCGTCCCGAAAGGTCGGCAAAGCATGAGCGGCGTCCTCGATGACCTTGAGGCCGTGCCGCCGCGCAAAGCTCAGCACCCGTGTCATGTCGCAAGGATAGCCTCCGAAATGGACGGCCATTATCGCTTTGCATCTCGGCGTGATGCGACGCTCGGCCTGATCGAGATCGATGGCGAGCGTATCGGCTTCTACATCGACCAGAACAACTTCGGCGCCGAGATAGCGAATTACCGATCCGGTGGCCGTGAAGGTCAATGTCGGCACGATCACCTCGTCGCCCGGACCGATTCCGCAGGCTTCGGCGGCGAGGTGCAGGCCCGCGGTGGCCGAGTTCACCGCGACCGCCTCGACGCCGCCGCCGAGAAAATCTGCGAATTTAGCCTCGAATTCTCGCACCTTCGGCCCGGTGGTGATCCAGGCGGACCGCAAGACTTCGACGACTGCCTCAATCTCGGCCCGGCCGATGACGGGCCGGAAGCACGGAATCTTGCCGTAATCGACCGCCGGGGGCGCGGCTATGGCTCGAAGCTGTTGCATGACGCGTTCCTCAAGCTGCAACCGGTTGATCAGCCATCTTGGCGGCAACGACCTGGTCGAGGTTCATGAATTCGTCCTCCCAGCCGCTGATCTTGAAGCGTTTGAAGCTCTGAGTACCCCGGCTCTTCAGGTACAGAACGTTGCTGTAGATCGGTAATAGATGGTCGCCGACGCCGTTCGAGCGAACGAGCGCTACGACCTGCGCGATGCCACGCTCCGGCGTCCATGCCGGCTCAAAGCCTAGTCTCGATCGAATCTTGGCAAATCGGACGCGATAATTGCGTCGATCGACCGTCGTGTCGTCGCTGATGATCTCCGCGTTCGGCACCTGCCGTTTGATCAGCAGCGCGGCATCTCCCAAAGTCAGGTTCTGCGCGTCGCTACCGACATTGAAGGCTTGACCCGCCACGCGTTCGACCGGCGCCTGCAGTGCGATCACGATGGCTCTGGCGACGTCGTCGACATGGACAAAAGGACGCCACTGATCGGCGCCGAATACCGTGATGACGCGTTCGCGAACCGCTTTGGCGCACAACAGATTGATGACAAGATCGAACCTGGTGCGACCGGAAATTCCATAGATCGTTGCGAAGCGCAGGCGCGTCACGGCAAAGTCGCTGCCATTGAGGGCGCACAGCACCGCTTCGGAGGCAACCTTGCTTCGCGCGTAGAGAGATTGAGGATTGAGACGCGAGTCTTCGTCGACAATATGTTCGCAGGCGCCATATACCGAGCAGGAGCTCGCGAAGATCAGACGCCGGACGCCACGCGCCTTGGCAATCTCGCCGACAAACTTGGTGGCTGTAATGTTCACGTCCACGGTCAATTGCGGATCGACGGCGCAGGCCGGATCGCCGACCAGGCCGCCAAGGTGAATGACCGATTCGACTTCCGCCATCGCGCGGGTCAGCGCTTCGATGTTGCGAAAATCCTCGCAAATCAGCGTCAGTTTCGGATGCCCTTTGACGCGCGCCAGGGGGGTATCGCCGAAATGCATGGCATCCAGGACCGTTACCTGGAACTTGCGGTCCAGCAGCCTTTTGACGAGAGCGGAGCCGACATAGCCGGCGCCGCCTATGACAAGAACCTTTCTCGCATCGAGTCGCTGGCAACGAGTCATGGCGATGTCTCCTGTCGCGCTCTTGCAATTAGAGCTGCGAAGCCGATTTGCGCGATCGCGGCCTCGCCCAACCGATCGGCATATGGCGAACGGTCGAAGACAGTTAGCGCGAGTTGGCCGCCGATCGGTACGGCGAAGACGCATTACCTCCTCAAAGCTCATTTGGCGGAGGTACCTCACATTTCCGCACAATGGATGGCGTTCTGGGTAATCCCGCATGGACATCTGCAACGTGCCTTGCGGCTCCTATCTTGATGTCGCGAAGCGAGATGGGGTCGGGCATTTCGCGAAGCATTCACTGAATCAAGCCCGTCGCGGAGTGACTGCTTTGACCAAGCGTTTGCTTTTAGTTGGCGGTGAGGATCATCATTTGCGGATCCCGTTCATGCTGGCTGTGGCGGCCCGCGGCTATCGGTTGACGGCCGCTGGGACAGGCGATGCCGATCCGTTCCGCAGCGCCGGTCTCGACTACCACCGGTTTACCTTCGATCGTTTCGTCAATCCGCTGGCCGATTGGGCCGCGATAAGGTCGCTGTCAAAGCTGCTGGCGGATGTGCGGCCCGATCTCGTTCAAAGTTTCGATACGAAACCAAACGTGCTGGTTCCTTTTGCGGCGCGCGGGACGCACGGCATATTGGTCGTTCGTACAATTAATGGATTAGGCTGGATCTATTCTTCGCGCTCACCGCTCGCGCTGGCGCTCGCCCCCGCGTATCGCGCGCTTCATCGACTGGCTGCGCGCTACACCGATTTTACCGTCTTTCAGAACCGCGATGACCAGACGTTTTTCGAGCGCCACCGAATGCTGTACGCCGGCACCGGCCGACTCATCGCCGGGTCTGGAATCGATGTCGCGGGCTTTGAGCGCAGCGCGGCCAGCGGCCTTGACCGGACCGCGCTGCGGGAAAAGCTTGGTCTGGGCATGTCTGAAGTCGTCATCACGGTGACGCGCATGACGCGGCAGAAGGGTATACCGACGCTGCTCGAGGCGGCGGCGCTGGTTCATCGAGTCCGTCCACAGGTACGATTTCTGTTGGTAGGACCGCGTCAGAGTGAGGGACCACTGGCGGTATCACAAGCCGAGATTGATCGCCACGCGCCCTACGTGACACTCCTCGGGCAAAGGTCGGACGTGCCGGCGCTGCTTGCCGCCGCGGATGTCTTCGCATTTCCGACTGAATACCGCGAGGGCGTGCCGCGCGCGATTCTCGAGGCCGCCCTGTCGGGCTTGCCGATCGTGACGACGCGGATGCCCGGCTGTACTGACGTCATTCGCGACGGATGGAACGGCTACATCGTTCCGACCCATTCACCGAGCGCTTTGGCTGCAAGAATCATCGATTTGCTCGACGACCGACAGAACGCGCATCTGATGCGCCGTCGTGCCGCGGCCCTGGTGAGGCGCGAGTTCAACCTTGACGTTACGGTCGAGCGCTATGTCACCTTGTATCGCGAGCTTATGGCACGCCGGGTTAGCGGGGTCGGGCGCGAGCCCAGCCATCGCCATCACGCAACAAACATCGACGATGACCCGCTCTGCCTGTTCAGTAGGGAGTGATGCATGCAGCCAGTAGCGCTACCTGGGCCGATGCGCCGGTATACGCGTGCTTTTTGCTTGATTGCGGCTGCGCTGCTGATCGCGGGCGGTGTGCTTAGCCTTCCCGCGCGCAGCGCGCCCAAGACCGATCTACATCATGCGCCCAATCATAATTTCGATGGCAAAAGCAACTATCTGCCCGGCAAGTTCGGCTTCAACCTCGCCGATATTGATGACGCGGGGCAGCTGCGGTCGCTGCCGACCGGTGTCAAAGCACTCGTGTGGGTTGGCCAATGTAACGGAGTCGATGGGGCTTTCCTAAGAGTCGTTCAGACTTTCGTCGGACGCCCTGGAGTGTTTGGCTTTTATCTGATGGACGATCCAGACCCGACCGGCCGATACAATGCGCCGTGCACGCCGAATAACCTGAAAGCCGAGTCCGATTGGATCCGCGCTCATGTCTTCGGCGCGAAGACGTTTGTCGTACTCATGAAGCTCGCTTCATCCAAGGCCCCGTCGTTCCTCAACACTTACAATCCCGCCAACTCCCATGTCGATCTGTATGGGATCGACCCCTATCCGTGCCGGACAGAAATGCCCGACTGCGACTATGCGATGATCGACCGTTATGTGGCGGCGGCCGATGCATGGGGAATTCCGCGCAGCGCCATAGTGCCCGTCTATCAGGCGTTCGGCGGCGGCAATTGGCGCGATGATGGCGGCGGCAGATATGTATTTCCATCGGTGGGCCAGATGCAGAAAATTCTCGATCGCTGGGAAGCATTCGTTCCGGCGCCCGTGTTTGACTATGCCTATAGCTGGGGATCGCAGAACGGCGACGAGGCGCTGGAAAACTCGCCGGATCTCCAAGCGGTGTTTGCGCGCCACAACAAAGCGCCGCAACCGTAAACGCCTGGTCGGTTGCCACCGGGTTTTAGCTGCACCGTCCGCCACGGTAGCCCGTCGGGGTAATCCGTAATGCAAGGACACCCGCGCGCCCGCCCCTGATAGCCTTCACAACATGCCTCGGCAATGCCTTTATGCGGCGGAGCGACCGGGCCAATCCGACCGCGCTGCCGGCATGGCGAAGGCTTGGGAGGCGTGGGGCCCGGGAGGGCGCTCATGATATCGGACGCACTGCTCGCTCTGGGCCTGCTGCTGTCGACCGCGTCCGAACTGCGACCCGCGGGCGCTCCGATCGGACCAGGCGAGACACTTCTGGTCGTCTGGACTGTTGCGATGCTGTTTCGACAAGGGGGGCGATTCGATTCGCCGCTGACGCCGGCGCTGTGCCGCTTGCTCGTATTCTGGCTGCTCTTTGCTGTTGCTCTCAGCCTCGGC
The DNA here is from genome assembly GCA_021323775.1 of Hyphomicrobiales bacterium. Taxonomy (GTDB): domain Bacteria; phylum Pseudomonadota; class Alphaproteobacteria; order Rhizobiales; family Xanthobacteraceae; genus JAJPKK01. Next base: position 30,490 of record JAJPKK010000070.1, on the reverse strand, counting down.
ACGCTTGCCGCGTACGCGCTTTCGGACATTCACGATCCAAATTTGTTCTTTCACGACGTCATGGCTTATCCGCTGTTGGCCGCGGTCAGTTGCCTCAGCGTGGCCGAGCCAGATGCCGGACCTCGGCTGCATCGCGTCGCCTGGCTGTTGGCCGTCCTTGGAAGTGTTGCGCTTGCTTTTCAGGTCGCCCTCGCCTGGGACATGATTCACAGCGCCGCAATCGATCCATGGTACTGGGACAGGTTCAGGGGTTGGTCGGCAAACCCGATACAGCTGGCCTTGCTGTGCGCCGTCCTGACGCTGCTCGCGCTTCATCTGGCCAATGCGACGACCAGAATCAGCCGGAAAGTCGCCGCGCTCGCATCCGGCATCCTCCCCATCTATGTAGGCCGGCTGACGAAGAGCGATTCGTTCAGCTTGGTCCTGGTAACGGCGATCCCCATTTTCGTCGCGCTCAAGCTGCGCGAGCTGCCGCTCTCATTTGCATCCAAACTCAGTTTTCGTCAGGCGCTCGCTTGGCTGATCGTTCTCGCGCTGCCGCTATTGCTGATCGCGGCGGTACCGCTTGGCTCCGTTATCGCCGTCGAGGCCCAAACCCTAGTTAAAGGGATCGTCAAAGACGGCGGCAAGACCTCGCGCCAGGAGGCGGAGCTTCGAATCCAGTCCTGGCGAGAGGGAATAGATCGGGGCCTGCAGTCCGCAATGCTGGGACTCGGGCCTGGCCCGCATCTTCATATACCCGTGTCGCTTGTGGCCGCAAGGAAACGCGAAAGCCTGCCCAAATATGTCGACACGCCGCCAATCAACGGCACGCCGAATTTCGAGGCGCATAATACGCCCATCGATCTGTTCACCCAGGGCGGGTTGATCGCCGTTGTCAGCTTGATCTGGATCTCGGCGATAGCGTTCTTCAACAGCTACAAGGCGCGGCTCGCAGGGCTGACGACACTGCTCTGCGGAGTAGGCGTGTTTGGACTGGGTAACTTGATCATCCGGCATCCACTCTTCTGGTTCACGATTGCCCTGTGCCTCGTCTCGTGGACCGGAGCCAGCATGACGCCGGCCCGAAATTCGAGCTGACGTCATGTGCGGAATCGCCGGCATATTCCTCGCTCCGCATGTGGCCGACCCGCACCGCCTCGGCGCCATCGAGGCGATGACGGCAACGCTCCATCACCGCGGTCCCGATGACGGCGGGACCTGGCTGGACGCTGCTGCCGGGATCGCGCTCGGCCATCGCCGGCTTGCCATCGTCGATCTGAGCGAGGCCGGTCATCAGCCGATGCTGTCGCTCAGCCGAAATCTCGTCATCAGCTTCAACGGTGAAATCTATAACTTTGGCGAACTGCGCCATGAGCTCGAGGCAGGCGGACATCACTTCCGCGGTCATAGTGACACCGAGGTGATGCTCGCAGCCTTCGAGAGCTTCGGCATCGAACCGGCTTTACGGCGGTTTGCCGGGATGTTCGCGCTCGCGCTCTGGGACCGCCGGCACCGGGTGCTGCATCTGGTGCGCGATCGCCTTGGCAAAAAGCCGCTCTACGTCGCGGTCGATCGCAGTGCGCTGCTGTTTGCGTCCGAGCTCAAGGCGATCAGGGCCTTTCCGGGCTTCCAACCAAGCGTTGATCCTGGCGCGATCGCAATGGTGCTGCGGCGCGGCTGGGTCCCTGATCGGCAATGCATTTATCAGGACGTCTTCAAACTGCCTCCGGGCACGATGCTTTCGCTGCGAGCAGACGATCTACAAACGGGCGGAGCAGATGCATTGCGCGAACGGCGACTTCGCAGCTGGTGGTCGCTTGCGGAAATCGCCGAAGCGGGTCAGCGCCGTCCGCTGGAGCTGAGTGTCATCGAGCTTGAAAACGAGCTCGATCGACTGCTGCGTACCGTCGTGCGGGAACGCATGGTGGCCGACGTGCCGCTCGGAGCATTCCTGTCGGGAGGCATCGACAGCTCAACGATCGTGGCTCTGATGCAGGCGCAATCGACGCGCCCGGTGCGCACCTTCACGATCGGCTTTGACGAGAGCTCTTATGATGAAGCGCTCCATGCCGCCCGTGTCGCGCGACATCTAAGGACGGACCACACCGAGTTCCTTCTCACGCCGGCTGAAGCGCGAGCCACCATACCGAGGCTGCCCGAAGTCTGGGACGAGCCTTTCGCCGACGAGTCGCAGATCCCAACCTTGCTCATTTCTCAGCTGACGCGCCAGCATGCCACCGTGGCACTTACCGGCGATGGCGGTGACGAATGCTTCGGCGGATACGTCCGGCATTTCATGCAGAGCCGCATGCTAGGCGCATTTGGCCTTCCGCCGATGTCGCGACGAATGATCGCGTCGGCCATGCAAATGCTCAGCCCGGCCGCCTGGCAGCGGCTGTTGCACCTGCTCCCGCTCACGAGCACGCTGCGCCGGACACTGCAGCGAACGGATCCGCACCGAGTCGCCCGGCTGCTCGCGGCGGCCGATGAAGACACCTTCTACGAACGGGCGGTAGCTTGCGATCCAACCGCGGTCCCGGTTCAGCCCTCCGCGCCCGGTGCAACTCGCATTCCGACACTGAGCGACGCCGTCAGCCGGCTCATCTATCGCGACATGGTGAGTTATCTGCCGGGCGACATATTGGTAAAGCTCGATCGCGCCTCCATGGCGGCCAGTCTCGAGGCCCGCTGTCCGTTTCTTGACCATCGTCTCGTGGAATTTGCGTGGCGGCTACCGACGGCGGTCAAAGTCCGCGACGGGAAGGGCAAGTGGCTTCTGCGCCGCGTTCTGCATCGCTATCTGCCCGAAGAGCTCTACGAGCGGCCGAAGCAGGGATTCAACGTGCCGATCGGCACCTGGCTCACGGGTCCATTGCGCGATTGGGCATGCGATCTTCTCGATGCGCGCCGGATCCGGCGCGATGGCCTCCTTGACGCGCAAGGGGTCGAAATCTGCTGGCAGGAGCATCAAAGCGGCCGCAGCGACAGGGCCCGCGAGCTCTGGGCCGTCTTGATGGTTCAGGCCTGGCTCGATGCGACTCGCAAGTCGCTCGCGCCGCTGTCGTCGCGTCTGCGCGACCTGCACCGTATTGCTCGCCCCGCGACTGTTGGGAGCTAAGCATGAAGACTGAGCGCGGAAATGGTTTTTCACCGGTCGGCGCCAGCCGCATCGAGCCATCCGGGCCTGTGGCGCGTGCCGGTAGCACCGAAGAGCGGATCGCGGACGCCGAATTTGATTTCGCACAATTGGTCCGCATCCTTCTTTTCCGCCGAAAATTCATTGTCAGAAGCGCAGCTTGCGGCGCCATTGCGGCTTTGCTTCTCGGCTTGTTGATCGCTCCGAAATACACGGCGACGGCACGGATTGAGGTCGAGCCCCACCAAGCCGTCGGCAATGCCGCAGAAGCCCCGCTACAGAGCAATGACTTGGTGACCGAAATCGACACGCATGTGACAAGGCTTGCCTCGCGCGATCATCTGCGCCGCGTACTCGAGAGTCTGTCAGGCGGCAGCCCGCAACTCGGGCCACCCGTGGGCAGTGTATCGAACGATAAGATCAGACCGGGCGCGCTGCTGAGCAATGCCGGTCTGAGCCCCGGCGAAGTGGGCCGTCGTCTGAGGATCTGGCTCGGTGCGCTTGCCGGTCGCGCGCCTGACCACGAGCTCGACGAGCTCGAACGTGGCGTAAAGGTCGTCCAAGAGCGGACCTCGCGCATCATTTCCGTCAGTTTCACCGCCACAAGCCCCGAGCGAGCGGCGGCTCTCGCCAATCGTTCTGTTGAGCTCTATGTCAGTGGTCTTGTCGAGCAAAGACGCAGCCAGAAAAACCAGGAATTGGCTGCGCTTGGCGAGCGCGCCGCACAGCTCAAGAGCGAGTTGGACAAGGCGACCGAGGTGATGGGGACGTTGCTCTCGCCACAGCCGCCAAGCCCTGCCGGCAGCGCTCCGGGCAAGTTGCGAGAGGCGCGCCTCGATGCCTTACAGCGCGAAGCTGCGTCCGCGGGTCAGGCCTATGGAGGCGTGCTTGAACGCGAACGGGAAATCCGCGGCCAGCAGGAAGTCATCGTGCCGCAGGTCAGTATTCTCTCGCTGGCATCGCTGCCGCAGCGGCCGAGTTCGGCCAATCCGATTCTTTTCACTTTTCCGGCTCTCATCGCTTCCCTGATCGGTGCAAGCCTGCTCGCCATCATATTGGAACGGATCGGCCGTCCGCTGCGTACCGAGCGCGACGTGGCTGACGTGCTGGGCCTGGGCTTCTTGGGCGCTGTCCCGCGATTGCCGCGCTCCTGCGCGAATCAGCCGCTTCGCTACATTCAGAACGCGCCTTACACGGCTTACGCGGAGTCGATAAAGTCTGCGCTCATCGCGCTCGATCTGGCACAGCCACATCGAAGGCCCGGCACCGTTCTGATCAGCTCCAGCGTTCAGAGCGAGGGCAAGACCACCGTGGCAACAAGCCTCGCCGTCTATGCCGCGCGCCTCGGCCGGCGCGTGCTGCTGGTCGATTTCGATTCCAGACGCCCGTCGACGATGCGCATCCTGCGCAGTCTGCCGCAAGCTCCCGTCTCGAATGTGCAAGACCCTCCGCTTGACGCGCTCATTCAGCACTTCGCCGATCTGCATATGGACTACGTCGCCGTGCCACAAAGCAACGCCGATTCGCTCCATCCATCCATGGGCAAACACATGCAGCACTTCTTGCGTGGGCTTGCCAACCGCTACGATTTCGTATTCATCGATGGGCCGCCGCTCCTCGGCATTACCGAGACAAGGCTGCTTGCCGCAATTGTCGACAGCGTCATCTTTGTCATCAAATGGGGCGCCACAAAACGGGAAGTGGTGCAGAACGCGGGGATGCTCCTGCGCAACGCCCTTCGCTCCAATGGCAGCTACGGTGTTAAGGCCTTGGCGCTGATGACGCAGGTCGATCCAAGCGCAATCGCTGTTTATCGGTACGGTGACATCGACAACACTTGCGAAAAATACAGCAAGCCGCAGTTCGAACGGGCCAAGCCGCCTGTCACGATCAAAGATCGATCTCACGTCGGCGACGACGAAGTCCACCAGACAACGGCGGGCGAAGAATGCGCATCATGAAGGAGCTCGACGAGGCAGATATCGTTGTTCTGCCCTCGACGGAGAGTCAAGCTCTGCCGAAGCTGCGCGCCGTGCTGACAGATTTTCATCGGCACAATATCCGCTACTGCTATTGGAAGAGCACGCGACGCATTCACGCGGTGTTGCGTGGCGAGGGCGATCTCGACCTGTTGGTCGGACGATCGGATCAGCACCGCGCCGAAATGATCTTGCTTGCCCGGGATTTCAAGCTCTTTCCAATGCTGGGAAGCCGTGATCATCCCTCGCTGCTGAGCTTTCTCGGCCATGATGAGGCAAGCGGCCGAATCGTGCATGTCCATCTGCATTTCCGCCTGATTGTCGGCAAGCGCCTGCTCAGAAACTACCGCATTCCCTGGGAGGACATGGTTCTTGCAGGCGCGTTTCTGCATCGCGCGTTGCAAATCCGGTTGCTGGAACCGACGATCGAGGCGGTGCTGTTGGCGGTGCGCAGCTGCGTCGAGCTGCGCCGTTCGGATCCCGTCGCGCTGCGAATATGGCGGGCGGCCAAGCGCAAATTCGCGCTCGATCGTGCCGACGTCGCAGGGCGGGTCGACCCGGCCGCATTGCGCGATCGGGCAGCCGTGTTGTTGAATGCGGAACTGGCAGACCTGCTCGTCGACGCGATCTGTGGCAAGCGAGAATTGGAAGGCCAGAGCCGCTTCAGGCGGCGCGTCGTGACATATCTGTCGGCCTTTCGCACGTATAATGCATGCGAGGCGGGGCTGCGGAGCGCGTGGCGCACGCTGCTGTGGGCCGCCGGCAACATGAATAGGCATCTTTTTCTTCTACCTCGACCATGGAGCCGGCGCGCCCCCGGCGGCGGCTGCGTGATCGCCATTGTCGGAGTCGATGGCAGCGGCAAGACGACGGTGGCGACGGCAATCCGGGCCTGGCTCGGTTCGGAGATCGATGTCGTTCCAATCTATTTCGGGACCGGCGAAGGCAGGCCATCGCCGCTGTTGCGGCTGTTCAAGTCAATGGTGCCGTTGGCACGGCGCATGCTCCCGACAAAGCCCAGAGGAGCCTCGCACGGCAAGGTTTCAGATCGGCCGCCCGGGTTGCTCTACAGCCTGCTTCTGATGATGTGGGCGGCCATTGTCGCCCGCGAAAAGCGCAACAAGCTGCTTGCGGCGCGGCGCGGCGCGCAGCGCGGTCTGGTGATCATTACCGATCGTTATCCCCAAAATGAGACTGGCGCGTTCAACGATGGGCCGCTGCTGAGCCGTCTGCCGAGAGCCCCGCAATGGCTACGCAGGTTTGAGACGGCAGCCTACAGGCTCGCGCAGCGCCTGCCGCCCGATCTCGTCATCAGGCTTGACGTGTTTGCCGAAACCGCCGCGCGACGCGAGCCGGACATGGATCCCGCGCTCGTCCGCCAACGCATCACGGAATTGCAGCGCCTCACTTTTGCCGGCGCGCGCATTGTGCCTGTCGATGCTGAACAACCGCTGTTTGAGGTGATCCGTGTTGTCAAGCGTGAAGTTTGGCGCATGCTTTAGCCGATCCAAGCCGGGCCGAACATGATAATCGAGCTCTTTGGTCCACCAGGCGCCGGGAAAACCACTCTGGCCTATGCGCTGGCGAGGCGGCTCAAGGGGAGCGGTCACTGCGTCGACCTGATGTTAAGCTGTCGGCCGGCCGAATACCGATCTTCGCCGAGCCTGCCATCGGGCTTGTCGGGACTTCGGGTCGCGGCCGTACCGCGTCGGCTGGCCCGGCCGCTGCGCGAACTGCTGGCGATCGCTTGTCGACCATCCTTCATGTCGGATGACGTCGCAATCGCCACTGGCCTCCTAAAAATATTTTCGCCGATAAACATCGCTGTCGCAATCAGGTTGAGTCAATACATTCTGCGCTTGTCACATTGCTGGCGTCGCGCCTCGGCAACGCGGCATATTGCGGTGCTCGATCAGGGCTTCGTTCAGCTCATTTGCTCGCTGGCTCTGCTCAGCTGCCCGCCCGACCAATCACCGATTGCCCAGGCGTTGGATTTCTCACCCCGAGCGGACCTGCTCGTTCGACTTGAGGCTCCGCCGCACCTGTTGGTGGCGCGCTTGCAGGAGCGGGAACGGCGGCAAAGCGCGACCGAGCGGCTATTCGAGCTGGATCTGGAGACCAATCTGCGGTCAATCGGCATCATCGACCAGCTGGACCGCTTGTTGCTCGATCGCGGCCAGCCCGTGATTCGTGCGATTTCGACGGATCGGCGCTCGTTGAGCGACAGTGCAGCGGTCATCGAGACCGCTGTCTTGGCGAGATCCGGCGCTGCACGGGGGTTGACTGCGCAGTCACGACCATGCGCGGCAAACTCAACGGGTAGCGTCGTCACATGAGCATGGGATGTCGTCATGCGTGACCGGGTGTCCGGTAGCGCCGCGGTCAAGCAAGTCGTTCACGGCGGTAGCGTAGCATTCCTCATTTACGTTGCAGCCGCAGGGGCCGCCTACTGCTCGCAATTCGTGATTGCCCGCCTTGTCGGCGTCGATAGCTTCGGCGCTTACGCCTATGTAACTGCGACAATGGTCGTGCTGGCATATTTTGCCGCGCTCGGCTTCGACGTCGCGCTCCTACGTTTTGTGCCGGCCTATGAAGCGCAATCTCGCTGGGATCTGTTCGCCGGGATCATTCTATATGCGCAGCGCAGAGCATGCGCGGTTGGCCTTATCGTCGTGCTGATCGGCATCTCGGTCGTCGCTGTCCGCAGCGCTCGAATGCCGCTGGAGCTGCGTCGTGCGTTTTTCCTCGGCTTCCTGCTTGTTCCCATTCTGGCGCTGTTGTGGATTCGCTGCTCTGCGGTTCGCGCCTTTGGCGGCGTGGTGTGGGCGATAGTGCCTGATCGCCTCGTGCGGGAAGGGCTGGTCATCGGCCTCGTTGCGCCGGCGGCCTTGGGGCTTGGCCTGCATCTCGACGCGACACAGGTGGTTGCGGCGATGCTGGTGAGTTCGGGCGTTGGTCTTGCACTGACGAGTTTGGCAATGCGGCGGCTGCGGCCGCGCGTCACCACCAAGGTTGTCCCCGTCTATGATGCGCCGGCTTGGCGCCAGGCGGCCTTGCCGCTGCTCGTTATCGGCGGGACCGAAGCATTGATGAACAGGACCGGAGTCCTGATGCTCGGGTGGCTCGGCGATATCAAGGCGGCCGGCATTTACAGCCTCGTCTTCAGCGTTGCGTTCGTAGCCGTACTGCCGCGGACCGCGCTCAACACGCTATTTGCCCCTGCTGTTTCCAGCCTCTTCACACGCAGGGATCAAGCCGCATTGCAGGCTTTGGTCGCGCGGGCATCGTCATGGATGCTCGTTGCCGTCGTCGTCATCGCCATTGTGCTCGCGGCTCTGGCCGATCCTTTGCTGCGATGGTTCGGGCCAGGCGTCGAGGACGGCGCGACAGCACTGCGCATTCTCCTGCTCGGGCAGACGCTCGCCGCCAGCGCCGGCTCGCAGCTCTGCGTCATGAACATGACTGGATATGAACGCAACGCAGCGGCGTTGCTCGTCGCAAGTGCGATCACCAATGCAATCGCAAGCGCGGCCTTCATCCGCCTGTTCGGGTTGACGGGCGCGGCCATCGCGACGTCGCTCAGCCTGGTGCTCTGGAATGTGGCGATGGCGCTGTTCCTGTGGCGGCGCCTGCAATTATTGCCGGGCGTGCTTGCTCTGCTGCAGGGGCCGCTCGCAAGCAAAAGTGCCCCCCGAGCCCCGCTGCGCGCGCTTTTTGAGATTTTCTCATCGCGCTTGGGTCGTGACACAGCCATGCTCCCCCGCGCCCGGCTTCATGTCGAACAGCGGGCGGAGATCTTCCATCAGCATCCGCAACTGGAGCTCGCGCAGCGCGACGAACGACCGGCTGATCCACTGGTGCAGTTCGGTCGAAAAGCTGTTCGGCGTGTCGAGAAATTGCGCGAAGGAAAAGCCGCTCCGGTTGACGACGGCATTTGAGGTCCAGGGCACGCGCGCAATACGCAGTGGTCCGCCATGCGCCCGCCGGGTCGGGAAGCTGTCACCATCCCAGCCGCTCATTGTCGCCTGATTGTGCACCGGAACCGGAATGATGCCGGGAAAATGCCGCCAGATCATTTCATAGGCTTGAACCGAACGGTGATGCTGGTCGGCCACGAACAGCGCAACAGGGCTGACGCATTGCCGCCGCGCCTCCTCGGCAAAGCCGATATTGCGCATCAGCGCGAAGAATGGATTGAACAGTTCGGCGGCTAGATCGATGATCTTGGGTCTGGCGTCGTTCATGATCAGCCGATCGAACAGCGCCATCTGGCTTCGGGTGTCGCTGATCGCTGCGGTCACCGTGCAATCGGGCAGGAAATGCGCGAGCGAGACGGGATTTGGGCTGACGTCAAATGCCGCCACTGGCTGGCCGTCGAAAACAAAGAATTCGGTCAGCAGGCGGGCAATCAGAGTCTTGCCCACGCGCGGGCGCGGCGAGCAGACGATGAAGACCGGTGTACGGCGGCTTAGCTGTGCTTGCCGCTCGCCGGAAGCCGCTTCGCGCGCTACTGCGTGTTCAACGCCGCTCATGGCCCCGCCGTGACCCCGTTGGCGACCGCCTCGACCGCCCCGCATCTCCAAGCGCTTGCCGAGCCGGGCACGTCACCGAAGGCGTCAGGTGACGGATCGTCCGGATCCGAAAGCCGCGGCGGCGTCGACGCGCCTGTGAAATCGCGATGCGACCGCTTCAAAGGTCCCGCAGCGCGCTTGGAAGCTTCTGCACGCTCTCGGAGATGATCTTGGTCAATTGCATCACCTGCTGGCTCAGTTCCGCATGGCTGGCGATATCGCGCTGAATGCGATTGCTGTCCGCCTGCAGCTTTTTGCGCAGCGTCCGCAGCTCATCGATCAAGTTGTCGATCTCGCGGGTCGAGGTCTCGGCGACCCTGCCCAACACACTGCGCAGGCTGTCGGCAGATGCTTCGCCATCAGCATTATCAAAGTGGCGAAGCCCGGCACTGCCGCGTGCCAAAACGAGAACGTTTTCCTCGGCTTCCGGCGCCGTCGGGGCGCCGATTTCGGCGGGCCCCGGTCTGTTGACAAAGTTCATGACTGTACTCCCCGCGACACTTATGACCTCCGCCGAGCACCGCATAAGAATGTGACAGCTTGACGGCTCGAAAACCTCCGCGCACGAAGCGCTGTCACAATCGCAACTCACAAAGGCCGCAATCCGTCAGGGATTGCCGGACCCGGGTCGCACTGCAGTCGCATGCAGTCATGTCGCGCGCCGGGCCGATTTCAATCGCGCCGCGCGACGGCCGGCGCAGTCAATCCGCTGCCGCAAAATTGCGGACTGCCGTCACTGCGGGATTGTGTCGGTCAAGAGCTTGAGGGCGGCAGCCGCGAAGGCGTGCATATTGCCAAGCCGCTCCGCGCTTGCGGTCTTAAAGGTCATGGCCCGCTCGCTGTCGCCCGCGACAACCGCAAGACAAGTATGACCGGCCGGATCGCCGTAGCGATTGCCGGTCGGTCCTGCGGCGCCGGTTTCGCCCAGACCCCAGCTCGTGGCGAAACGTGCCTGCGCGGCGCGCGCCAGCATGAGCGCGTGCGGCTCGGTTGCAGGGCGAAATTGCTTGAGCGCGGCTTCGTCCAAACCGAGCAGCAGCAGCTTGGCTCGACTTGTATAGGCGACCGCACCGCCGACGAAGTAAGCCGACGCGCCGGGCACCGCCAGCAGTGCCGCCGCGATCAGGCCGCCGGTCGAAGATTCGGCGATCGCAATGGTTTCGCGCCGCGCCTTCAGGCGCCCCGCAATTGTATCGGCAAGCGGCATCAAATCGTTCACGGCGTCATCCTGGCGAGCGCGGCCGGCCGCCTCCTCGCTCGACATCCGTTCAATAATGGTGCCAGTGACCGCCGTAATACCGGCAGTGTCGGTAGAACGAATTGTCAATCCAGCAGGCGCGCGGGCTGTTCGGCGGTCCCCAGAACGGGCTTCCCCAGACCGCGCCGACAATTCCACCCACAATGGCTCCGGGCGGCCCGGCAACAACCAGGCCCGTGCCGGCGCCAAACGCCGCGCCGACGGCATCAGCTTTGCCGGTTGCGGGAACAATAGCGATCAGAGATATGGTCGCGAGTGCGAACAGGAGCCTGCGCATCGTTGTCCTCCGACGTCTCTACCGCCGCCGAGAATAGAGGCGTTGCGCGCGCCGATACAATTGACTTCGGCGCGGTTGCATGGCTTTCCCGGTACTAAAATTCAGGCTGTTGCAGTTCGGGCACAATTCCTTCCGTGCATCGTCGTAATGCCAAGTTTGCGCCACGGTTGGGCCACCTGGGGGCGCAACCTTGTGCGGCAAACAATGGGGAAATTTTGGGCGTGCGCTAATCGCGGCAGGCGAAAGATCGAGAGCGATGGCGATGTCGGGTTGGCTTGTGCGGCTGGCGGTCGGTTCTTTGGCGCTGTGCGTTGCATGCGCGGCCAGCGCGCAAGGCGATCTCGATCAGGGCAAGACCGCCGCCCAGCTCTATGCGGCAGACTGCGCGACCTGTCACAAGTCGCCGCAAAGCGTCAGCACCACCAAATATTTTTTCGGTCTCGAGAGCTTTCTGCGCGAGCACTATACATCGAGCCGGCAATCGGCCGCCATGCTCGCCGCCTATCTGAAAGAGCAGCGGAGGCCGCCGGCCGACGCGCAGCGCGGCCGTCTCGCCAAATATACACGCCAGCCATCCGCGCCGGCGCCGGGTTTGTTTGGTGACGACATCCCCAGGCCGCCGGCGGATATCCCGGATTCGCGACGATAAAGGGCCTCACCCGCCCGCGGTGCAGCTGAGCGTGATGATTTTAGCTCAGCGCATTTTTACTCGTCATTGCCAGTTTCAGCACCGGCCCGGACCCACCCGCCTGGATCAAAGAATACGTGATCAATTGTCACGCCTGTTCCCCGGACGCGGTGCAGCGCGAAGCGGTGCACCGCTGATCCGCGGTGTTCGCAATCTCGCCGTGATAACACGGAGTTCGTGGCTATCCCGGGTCTGCAGCGCCCCACTCCGCCATAGCGCGTCGAAGACGCACGTGAACACGCTTATGGCTCCGTGCTGCGCTGCGCCCGGGAAACGCATGCAGTGAATAGTGGCCGCTGAGAGCCTGGCTTTCTTCTTACCGAAGCGAATTCTTACCGAAGCGAAGTAAAGCAATCTACGGGCGTCGCCGACCGGCTTGCCTCGTCGCGAAATCTGTTGTCAGGCCGCGCGCTTGGCGCAGACCCGTCGGTTCCTCGCAATGACGCACCCCGCACTAAGCCGGACGCTCGCCCTTGATGGTGACGCGCGTGCCCGAGCGCGTGTGCGGCCAGTAATCCCACATGGCCCGATGTTGCGAGCAGCGATTGTCCCAGAACGCGATCGCGTTCTCGGTCCAGCGGAAGCGGCATTGGAACAGCGGGCTCTCGGCGTGCTGATAGAGATAGGCCAGGATCGCATCGCTCTCATCGCGCGGAAGGCCGAGGATGTGAGAGGTAAAGCCGCGGTTCACATAGAGCGCCTTTTTGCCCGTCACCGGATGCGTGCGCACCACCGGATGCACCGCGCGCGGATAGCTCGGCTTGTCGGCGACACCGGCATCGGCATAAAGGCCGCGATAGACCATTTCGCCGTCGTGAACGGCGGTCAGGCCCTGCAGATAGGTCTTCATGCGGTCCGACAAGGCATCGTAGGCGGCATACATGCTGGCGAACAGCGTATCGCCGCCGTGCGGCGGGCACTGTTTGATGTAGAGGATGCTGCCCATCGGCGGCTCGAGATCGCAGGACACGTCGCTGTGCCAGCCCTCGCCATTGGCGCGCAGACTGTCCTTGTCGGCGTGGATTTTCATCAGCGCCGGCTCGCCCGGCTCGTGCGGCGCGGCGGGATGGATGTGCAATTCGCCGAACAGCCGGCCGAAGGCCAGATGCTGCTGCGGCGTGATGTGCTGATCGCGGAAGAAAATGACGATGTTCTCGGCAAGCGCGCGATGGAGTTCGTCCACCGTCCGGTTCGACAGGGGTCTTGCCAGATCGACGCCCTTGATCTCTGCGCCGATGATGGGCGTGAGCTTGTCGACACCGATTGTTTCATAGGGCTGCGATGCGTCGGCTGCGTGGCGAATGCGCGGGCCGTCCTTGCTGCTGAGCGAGCTCATGGGGAGCCTCCGCGAAACCTTGTGTATTGCCGGGGATCGTAGCGCGGACGCAGGCCGAAGCAACCGAACGCGCGCGGCTGGCGCCGGACAAGATGACGCGAGGCCGCCTAAAGAATCATGGTGTCCGGGTGCTGCGGCCGGTCATATGACGAAGTCGTACTTTCCGCCCGTTGAAGGTTTTCGGGCGCCGGTCGCCCCGTACCAGCCGCTTCATTGACAGCCAAACGTGTCATTCCGGTTTGAAGCCGACCGAATTGAGCAGGGCCGAGTTCCTTCTGACTTCGTTTTCGGCGGCGCTGGCGAATTGGGACGTCGTCTCGTTGACCATTTCAATGCCGAGCTTCTGTAATTGGCCGGCCTCCTCAAGCTCCCTGGCGGCCCGGTTGGCGGCCTCATGCAGCGTGGAAACAATGTCGGCCGGCAGCCCTCTCGGTCCCCACAGCCCGTACCAGGAATAGACTTCAAGACCGGGCACGCCGCTGTCGGCGGCTGTCGGAATCTCAGGCGCCAAGGCGCTCCGTTGCGATGCCGTGATCGCGACGGCTTTGACATTTCCGGCCTTGGCCATCGGCAAGAGCACGATCATCGAGTCGATGAGCATCTGAACATTGCCGCCGGCGACATCGGTGAGCGCCGGCGCCGTTCCGCGGTAAGGCGTGATGGTGATATTCGCCTTGGTGATCTGATTGAACGCGATCTCGGCGATGTGCCCCGGCGACCCGAGGGCTGCCGTGGCGGCGGTCCAATTATTCGGTTTTGCCTTGGCGGCTTCCGCCACCTCGGCAAGCGTGTCTTGCGGCAGCTTGGGGGAAATGACGAAGAGAAGAGGCGCGCGGCCGACGCGCGCGATCGGTGTGAAGTCGGTCAACGGGTCGTAGGGCGCATTGGCCATGACCAGTTTCGCCATGACATGGGTATTTGCGGAAAACAGCAGCGTGTAGCCGTCCGGCGCCGACTGTAACACCGCGGATCCGCCGATCGTTCCGTTCCCGCCGCCCTTGTTTTCGACGATGACGGCCGTGCCCAGATCGGTTTTCATCCTGTCGGCGAGCATTCGCGCCAGCGTATCGACGCCGCCGCCTGCGGCAAACGGAACGACGATCCGAATTGTACGCTGCGGAAACTTGTCAGCCGCATGGCCGGGGGCCGCGACGGCAATGATCGTGGCCGCGGCAAGCGCTAGCACTCGCAACATTGAACCTCGCTCTTGCGTTCTGCCTTTGCAACGCGGCAAGCATGGGTGCATCAAAGTCCGCAAGGCCCCGCCTGCTGCAGCCGGCGCCGCCCGCCAACGAGTAACCATTTGGTTACAACAGTTCAAGGCCGGGCACAAGATGGTTGGCGCTGTCCCGCAAGAGCACGCCCGCGGACTTGATCCAAAGGCGGGTGCCGGTTCGGCAAAAGACAGCTTCAATGCGCATGCGCCGTTCGCCAGGCGAATACCGCGCCTTCGAGCCGGGCAAACACGCCGTGCTCCAGGATCAGCATCAACACGATGAACATGATGATCCAGGCGAGCGTTTGGGCGATGTCGAACTGCTGGAACCAAAAGAAGAACATATAGCCGATGCCGTGTTTGAGGCCGAATGTCTCCGCCAGCGCCACGATCTTCCAGGTCAGGCCGAACGCATAGTGCAGGGCGGAAAAAATGTATGGCATGAGCTGCGGCAAATAGATGTGACGCAGCAACAGACCGCGCCGCGCCTTGAATGCGCTCGCCATGTCGCCCAGCGTCTTGTCCATGGCCTTGGTGCCCTCGAACGTATTGACGGCGACGTAGGGCGTGACCACGACCATGACGGCGACCAGGCCGCCGGCTTCGCTGTAGCCGAACCACAGGGTGGCGAGGAAGACCATCAGGATGGTCGGCATTGTCAGCAATAAGGGCAGGATGGTGAGCAGCGAGCGCTCGCAGAGACGATTGAGTCCCATTGCCAAGCCGATCGCCGTGCCGGCGATCATTGATGCGGCAAAGGCGATGACGATGCGCGCCAGCGTGATGCCGATATCGAAATAGGCCGATTCCCCGTCGGGTCCCGGTGTTTGCAGGTCGGCGACGATTGTCCGGCCGATCGCGAGAGGTCCCGGCAGGATTTGCGGATCGTTCATGAATTTGGATGCCGCCCACCAGATCAGAAGCAGGGCGAGGATCGAGCCGGCGCGCAAGGCGGCGATCTGCCAGCGACGCGTCACTTGTCCTTATGCCTCCACGACACTGAAGAATTCACGCAACAGGTTCTTTTCCAATTCGACCACGCGGGCGTCTTCAGGCTGACGCGGCCTTGGAATGTCGATCATGACTCGCTTGAATATGCGCGCCGGCCGCGTGCTCATCATGTGGATCTTGTTGGACAGAAACACGGCCTCCGACAGGTCGTGGGTCACGAACAGGATCGTCGGTTTGGCGCGCTGCAGAATGTCCATGAGATCGAACCGCAGCTTTCTTGCCGTAATGGCGTCGAGATGACTGAACGGCTCGTCCATCAGCAGAATGTCGGGTTCGATGGCGAGGGCGCGCGCGATCGCCACGCGTTGCTGCATGCCGCCGGACAGGTTGAGCGGATAATTGCGTTCCTGCCCGGCGAGTCCGACCATGGCCAGGTTCTTGGCGACCAGATCCGGCCACTTTGAACGCGGCACGTTCTGAGCCTCCAGCACAAAATGGATGTTCTTCTCGACGGTCAGCCAATTCAGCAAACGGGGGCTTTGGAACACGTAGCCGATGCGAGGTTGTGCATTGGCTGCAGCCACCCTCGGGTGGATCGTGACCGTGCCGGTGTCATAGGATTCGATGCCGGCGATGATGTTGAGAAGCGTTGATTTCCCGCAGCCGGACGGACCGACAATGCTGACGAACTCGCCGTCGCCGACAATCAGGCTGATATCATCGAGAACAATGAACCTGGTTTGCCCGCCGGGCGCCAAGAATCGCTTTGTCACCTTATCGATGGTGATGGCCGGCACCGTCGCCTCCGGCTCTGTGCTCTGCTGCGAAGGAGCAGACTGTCCCTTGGCGCGTTGAAGCTCGGCGGGCGGGAGAGCGGATGGCGCCGCGACCCGGCCTTTGCAGCCCCACATTCGCGTCATCCAAGCCCGCGCCTCAGGTCGCAAATCGAGGTCTCCATGCGAAGACGCGCCACTCCCACATGCGGAAGACCAACAGGTCGATGATGACCATCACGATCATGAAGCTGACGCCCCAGGCGAGCATCATGTCGACCCGGCCGTCCTGAAACCAATTGATCAACTGCTGGCCGACGCCACTGCCAACCCCGAAGGCTTCGCCAACCAGCGCGATCTTCCATGACAGGGAAAGCGCGGTCCGCAGCGAGGAAAACAAATAAGGCGAGAGGGAAGGGATAAGCACTTTGCGCAGCAGGAGCAGCCTGCCAGCCTTGTATACCCTTCCCATGGCGATCAGATCTTTTTCCACCGCCTTGGTGCCCGCCCAAATGTTCATTGCGACGAAGGGAAAGACGATCAGGACAATGGTGAAGATCGGCGCGACCTGCGATATCCCGAACCACAGCACTGAAAGGAACGCCCAGCAGATCGCCGGGAAACTCAGCAGCATCATGATCCAGCTGTCGAAAAAAATCTCGATGCCGCGCTTCAGTCCCATGAGCAGCCCGAGCACCGTGCCGATCAGCATCGCAATGAGAAAGCCTTCGAAGATTCGCCACAGTGTCTCGCCCACCACGACGTAATTCGACGGCTCGCCATAGAGCTCGATCATGCGCTGCGCCAGCGTGCCGGGTCCGGGAAAGAAGACGGGCAGATAGGCGAGCGAGATCAACTGCCAAACGACGAGGCCGGCCCCGAGCGTCAGCGCGCCCGGCAGCATCGGTCGCAGCGATGCCACGAACGCCCGGCGCTCGGTTGTTTTCGCCGGCATGCTTAGAGGCCCAGTTCGCCAACGAACAGTGCGTATTTGTCCTCCGCAGGCACCTTTGAAATAACGCCGGTGCGCTGGCACACCTCCAAAAATTTCCACTGCGCATCGACGGCGTCGCGATCCCAGCGAGTCAGGAACATCTTCTTCGCCGCAAGCCATTGCTTATACTCGGCCACGTCCTGCGGCTTGGTCACCCCGGCAAGTGCGCCGTATTTCTTGACGGCAGCATCCAGGTTGTCGGGGTTGCGCAACCAGCGAAACGAGTCCTCGATGGCCGCCGCAACGTTTTTTGCCCGCGTCGGGTCCTCGTCAACCCAGCTTTTCCACGCGACCAGCGGGGCCGCCCATACGATCGGGTAGCCGGTCTTCTGTCGCCAATAATCGTTGGGCGAAAACAGCACGCGGAATTTATCGGTTTGTGCCTCCGCCGCGAGGTCGAGCGAGCTGATATTGATCATGGCGTCGATCTGCCCGCGCTGCAGCAGCGCTGTCAGCGCCGGGCCGGCCACCTGCTCGAGATTTGTGTCTTTGAGGACATCGAGATTGTAGGCGTCGATCATCGCCGCCCGAGCGGCCTTGAACGAGCCGGCTCCGGTCGAGAACGTGCCGAACTTCTTTCCCTTCAGATCGGCAACCGTCTTAAACGGCGAGTCCTTTAAGACGATGACGTCCTGGATCACCGTCAGGCCGCCGCCGACGATAGCCCAGTCCACGCCCTGATTGATCTTTTCGACGGCCTCGATGCCGGAAAAATTGCCCACCATGGAGACGCGGCTCGGCAGGCCGGCAAGAAATCCGGCAAAGGGCCGCACGTCGACGGAGATGTCGATGCCGTGCTGGCGAAAAATGCCGGCATCTTTGCCGCCATTGTAATTCAGGACGAAAACGCTCTCGGTCGGAATGACGACGTTGACCTTCTGCAGCGCCGGCGCGGGATCGGCGTGGGCAGGGACGCGATCGCCGACGGCGGCGGCTGTCAGCGAGCCAAGTCCGGCGAGCAGCAATGATCTTCGTGTTGGTATTGGCTCCTCCCTTCTGCCGCGCGCTTGTTATTGGAGCGTGCCGACATCATTAAACGCCGGCCGAGAATTCGCGTTTTGCGTGATATCGTCGCGCAGCCGGGCGAGCGCCGGGTTCTGGCGCCCGCCAAAGGCGTGCGGCATGCAATCGTCTTCGCTCTTCGTTGATTTGCAATGTTTATTCCAAGCGGGCTACCGCCGATATCGGCTGGCTCGCGCGCCCTGCGCCATAGTTTTGTCCCGCCTCTGGTTGTCTTCTGGCCAGGTTGCCCTTGCTTATAGGCATGAGGGGCGATTCGATGCGGGACTGGTTCATTGCGCATTACGATGTGCTGAGGGATTTCGCTGCGCCCGTACTGACTCTGGTCGGCTTTTCGATAGCGCTGGCCATTGCCGCTGCCGCTTTCGACGCGATGAAGAAATTGCGGCGGCAGCGCGTCGAAGAGCGGCGCATGGAGATTGCCCTGGACGCGCTCGCTATCGCCTATGAATCCAAATATGTGTTCGACCGCATCCGCAGTCCCATGGTCTTTGATTATGAATGGCGCAGCACCCAGAAGATCGCCGGCGAATCCGAAGCCGCGTGGCAGCAGCGCGGGCAATTCTTCGCGGTCAAGCAGCGCATCCTCAACAACCAGGACTATTTCGAGCGCGCCTATCTGCTGCAGCCCAGACTGATGGCCCTGTTGGGAAGCAGGGCTCAGGAGATCTTTACACTGCTGCACGCCGCGCGCCGCGACGTCGAGCTCGCCGCCGACATGCTGGCCTGGCGCGTCCAGAACGCCATCGGACCGACGCCGGAGCACGATGAGGAGTTCTGGCGGCAATGCAAGCGCGATGTCTACGACTACGGCGATTTCGAGCCGGAGAAGGACAAGGTGGCGAGGAAGCTGAGGGAGTTTCGGCAAAGAATGGAATTGCTGTGCCGGCCGATCATCGAGAAGGCGCTGTAACGAGCGATCGGCTCTTACGTAAAGGCCAAGTGCGAGCGCCGCCGGTACAACAGCCACAGCACGATCGCGCCGTTGACCGCGTTCCAGCCCAGTCCATTCAAGAAGGCCGCCCGTACGACCCCGTCAAATCGAAGATGTAGCCCGACAGGAAGCCGCCGAGCGCCATGCCGACAAGGCTTGCCATCAGCACGATGCCGACCCGCGTGCCGGCCTCTTTCGGCGCAAAATATTCGCGCACGATGAGCGTATAGCTCGGAATGATGCCGCCCTGAAACAGGCCGAACAGCGCCGAGATCACATAGAGCGGGAACAATCCGTCGTAGAGCAGATACATCAGGAGCGCGACGGCCTGCAGTGCCGATCCCAGCATCAGCGTGCCCAGGCCGCCGACGCGGTCGGCAATGAGACCGGAGATGATGCGGCCAAGCACGCCGAAGGCCATCATCAGTGACAGCATGTCGGCGCCGCGAGCGACGCCATAGCCGAGGTCGCCGCAATAGGCGACGATGTGAACCTGCGGCATGGACATGGCGACGCAGCAGCAGACCGAGGCGACGGCGAGCAGCGCCTGCAGCGCGCCCGGTGAAAGGCCAAGCATCGCGGGTGAGGCGATATGGTCTGCGCTCGCGCTCGCCCTCGCGGCGGGTGCAGGCCGGCGCAAGGCCGCCAGGCCGATCAGAAGCATTGCCGATCCGCAGCAAAGCCCGATGCCAAGATGCGTCGTCCGCCAGCCGTAGGCGGCAATCCCATGCTGCACCACCGGCGGCCACACGGCGCCGGCGAAATAATTTCCGGCCGAGCATAACGTCACCGCCACGCCACGCCGGCGGACAAACCACTGCGAAATGTCGGCCATAAGCGGGCCGAGCGTGACGGAACTGCCGAAGCCGATCACCGCGTGGGCCAGCGCGAAAATCGCAAGACTGCCCGCACTGGCCGCGCCGACATAGCCGACGGCAAGCGCCAGTGCGCCGAGGCTGATCGGCCCCAAAATTCCAACGCGATCCAAAAGCCGCCCCATCGCCACGCCGCCAAATGCAAAGCCAACCATGGCCAGCGTGAATGGCAGCGAGGCTTGCGCGCGCGCAATGTCGAATTCCGATTGCACGGCGGGGAGCGCGACGATCACCGACCACATGCCGACCCCGCCAAGCGTCGAGATCAGCATCGTTGCGGCAAGCCGCAGCCAAGCCTGCGCCGAGTCGGTTGCGGATGAACCGGTCAATTTCGATTCTTCGGGCGTTCGCACCGCCCGACATTCACGACCTGAGCACATCAAGTCAATCGGCGGGGGAGCGCAGCTGGCCCTCACCGCTCGCAGACCCGTCGCGGGCCGCCGTCGTAGGGCTGATAGGTGCAGTCGGATGCGCGGAACGAATGATAGAATTGCGAGCAGACCGGAATATTGCAGCTGCTCGCGCCGGCCGGCCAGAACGGCTCTGAAGCCGCCGTGCTTTGATTGAACAGCGCGCCACGCCGCGGCTCTTGCTTGGCCGTCAGGACGGGCGTGCGGTCGGTCGCCGGTCTGCCGCTCGCTTCGGGCGCCTCGGTGCTCGCGGCCGTTGCGGACGGGGTCTCGGTCGCGCCCGCTGTCGGCGTATTGTCGCTGGTGATCGGCGCCGGCGGCTGACTGGTCGAGGCGACCGTCGCCGTCGCCTCGACCTGCTGCATGAAGTTTTTCCAGATCATGGCCGGAATCGAGCCGCCGACGACACGGTTCATTGGACTGTGATCGTCGTTGCCGACCCACACGCCGACCGTGAGCGCATTGTCGAAGCCGATGAACCAGGCATCGCGATAATCCTGCGCCGTACCGGTCTTGCCGGCGACGAAGCCGGGCAAAGCCGCGGCGCGGCCGGTGCCATGCTCGATGACGCCGCGCAACAGCGTGATCAGCGTGTCGCGATAGGGGCCGAGCGCATGCTGCTTCACATCGGGCCGGCCGACCTGAACATAATGATCATTGCTCGCCGTCTGAATGCCGGCGATGCCGTAAGGCTCGATCGGCGCCACCCCGGCGCGCACGGCGTCATAGGTCGAGGTCAGGTCGATCAGCGTCACGTCGGCCGTGCCGAGCGCGATGCTCGGCAACCGCGGCAATTGGGCGCGCAAGCCGAGATCATGGGCTGCGGCGATCACCTCGTCGATGCCGACCTGTTGCGACAAGCGCACGGTCGCCGCATTCAGCGACTGGGCAAAGGCCTCCGCGAGCTGTACCCGGCCGTGATAGCGGTGGCCGTAATTTTCCGGCTCCCACCCTTTGACGTCGACCGGCGCATCGTCGATCTCGCTGTCGGGCGAATAGCCCTGGCGCAGCGCGGCATAGTAGTCGAACAGCTTGAACGACGAGCCGGGCTGGCGCTGCGCCTGCACCGCGCGGTTGAACTGGCTGTCGCCGTAGCTTCGCCCGCCGATCATCGCGACAACCGCGCCGTCCGGCCGCATCGCGATCAGCGCTGCCTGGGTCGCATGTTTCTGCTGGCCGTATTGCGCCAGCGCCGATTTGACGACGTCGGCTGCGATCTGCTGCAGACGCAGGTCGAGCGTGGTGCGGATGCGCACCGTGCCGGAAAGCGGCGAGGTGGCGTCGGCGACCTTGCGGTAGATCCAGTCGGCAAACCAGCCGGCGGAAGCCGGCGCCGGCTCGGAGCGGCTCGGCGTCGCCGGATGCAGCTTCGCCAGCAGCGCATCTTGCGGGCTCAAATTGCCGTCGGCCACCATGGCGTCGAGCACGATCGCGGCGCGGCTGCGCGCCGCCGCGAGATCGTGAAGCGGGTCATCGTGACTCGGCGCGTTGATCAAGCCGGCGAGCATGGCGGCCTCGGCGACGTTGAGCTCGCCGACATCCTTGCCGAAATAGATTTTTGCCGCGGCCGGAAATCCGATCGCGCCGGAGCCGAGATAGACGTTGTTGAGGTAGCTGGTGAGGATCTCATCCTTGCTTAGATGCTGTTCCAGCCATATCGCGATCACCGCTTCCTTGAGCTTGCGCGCATAGGTGCGTTCCGGGCCGAGGAACAGCATTTTGACGAGCTGTTGGGTGATCGTGCTGCCGCCGGCGACGACGCGGTCGGCTTCGATATTTTGCATGGCCGCGCGCAGGATCGAGAGCAGGTCGATGCCGCCGTGGCGGTAGAAACGCTTGTCCTCGATGCTCAGCACCGCATTGACGACATTGGCGCCCATGGCGCCGCCGCTCCTGTTGGCCGCAACCGGCGGCAATTGAACCGTGCCGCCGGCAGGCAGATCGTGCCCGTCGGCCGACTGCAGCACGATCACGCGACGCGCGGTGATCTCGGCCGGGCTCGGAAAATGAATTTGGCTGAGTTCCCATGCCGAGGCCGCGGCCGAAGCGGCAAACACGGCGACCGCAGCGGCCGCCGGCACAAATGGAAACCGCCGCCGCGGGTCCCTGCCGAAGCGGTGCAAAAATCGCCACCGAGCGCGCGTCGCGTCTTCGTGGCTTACGTCATCGCTCGCGTCGTGGCTCATCGGCCAATCCGGGATAGCAAATGCGCCCTGAGCGAGAATTCGTAGAGCATGACGGTGGTTCCCCCGGGGCGCGGCGGGCGACGCGCAGTGGCGAGTGCGCCGCGCGATGCAGCGTCGGATTGCTCGGCGCCTGGTTTGCGCGCGAAGCGGCCGGCATGCTCGATGCGGCCGTCGGTGATCTTCCGAAGAAACTCGATGACCCGGGCAAAGGCCGGCGCAGGATTCGAACAAATCTTGAACGGAGCTTGCGCACGGCTTGCGCGTGATTTTGTCGCGATAGCATTGGCCTGCGGTTTATGCGATGCTTTTTGCTTCGACGTCAGGCGCGGGCTTTTGGGGAAGTCCCGCCAAAAACATTGGCCGAGACAGCGGCTGAAGCCAGCATCTGAACTTGGCCGCCACCGTGCTGCGATCGCCTGTGCGGCGATCAGGGAGGAACACATGAACCGGCTCTGCTTATTGGCAGCCGCCGCGACGCTGTTCGCCGCGCCGGCCTTTGCGCAAGACGACACCATCACCATCGGCATGACGAATTCGCTGACCGGGCCGCTCAATGTCGATTCATTGGGCCTGCAGCGGGGCGAGGAATACTGGCGCGACGAGGTCAATGCCGCGGGCGGCATCAAGGCCGGCGGCAAAAGCTACAAGGTGAAATTCGTCACCTATGACGACCAGTCGGTAGGCGGCCGCGTGCAGCAGCTCTATACACGGCTGGTCAACCAGGACCATGCGCAGTTTTTGTTCAGCCCGTATTCGTCCGGCCTGACGGCGGCGGCCGCGGTCATTTCCGAGCAGTACGGCAAGATCATGATCGATGCCGGCGGCGCCGAGAAGAAGCCGTTCCTGCTCGGCAACAAATATCTGTTCATGGTGATCACACAGGCGGACGACTATCTCGCCGGCGCCATCAAGGCGCTCGCGCAGAAGAACCCGCACGCCAGGGTCGCCATGGTCTATTCCGACGACCCGTTCTCCAAGACGGTGCTGGCGGCGGCCAAGGGGCAAGCGAAAGACGCCGGCCTCGACGTGGTGATGGATGAATCCTATGCGCCATCGACGACCGATTTTGGTCCGATCGTCAACAAGATCATCTCCTCGAACGCCGACGCGTTCCTCGGCGGCGGCCATTACTCCGACGGCGCGACGCTGGCGCGGCAGATGTACGACCAGCGGGCCAACATGAAATGGATCTCGATTCTGGTCGCGCCGGGCGATGACAAATTTGCCGAGCTCGGCGGCGCCGCGCTCGGCGTCACCGTGCCCTCGCAATGGGAGCCGCAGGTCTCCTATAAGCCGGACTTCGGCCCGACCACGGCGGAGTTCGCCAAGGGGTTCGAGGCGAAATTCCACGCCAAGGCTGATTATCACGCCGCCTCCGGCTATGCCTCGGGCGCGATCCTCCAGCATGCGATCGAGCAGGCCCAATCGATCGAGCCGGAAAAAGTCGTTGCCGCGCTCAACGCGACCGACGTCACCACCTTCTTCGGCCGCGTCAAGTTCTCGACCGATCCCGCCTCGCACGGATTGCAGGTCGCGCACCAGATGGTGCTGGCGCAATGGCAGAAGAGCGACGACAAGCTTGTGCGACAAGTCGTCTGGCCGCAGCAGGCTGCGTCCGCTCCGCTCATCTATCCGATCTCGGCGAGCCAGTAAGCGGCCCGGAGTCGGCGCGCCTGGCGCCGGCTCCGCCTTGCTCAATCGCCCAAACTTGCGCCCATGCTCGGCATCATCGCTTCTTTGATTGACGGCGTGCTGGTGGGGCTCGTCTATGGCCTCGCCGCGATGGGATTGACGCTGATCTGGGGCGTCATGGACGTGATCAATCTCACCCATGGCACCATGATCGTCGGCGGCATGTTCGCGCTTTATCTGCTCGCGACCGCCCTCGGCATGCCGCCTTATCTCACGCTGCCGCCGGTGCTGATCGGCGGCTTCGTTGTCGGTGTCGCGCTCTATTGGGTTGCCGTGCACCGCATGATCGGCCGGCCGCCGCTGATGAGCCTGCTCTCGACCTTTGCGGTGAACTTGATGTTGATCGGCATCGGCACCGGTCTCTGGGGCACCGCCTTGTTCAACGTCTCGGTGTCGCTGCCCGGGCTCAGCATTGGCCGCTACACGTTCCCCGGCGCGCATATTCTCGCCGCCGCGCTCGCCGCGCTGATCGCCGGCTTGCTCTATCTGTTCTTGCACAAGACGCGGCTTGGCAAGGCCTTGCGCGCGGTGGCCAATAATCGCGAGGCGGCGGAACTGGTCGGCATTCCAACCACGAAGCTTCTTGCCATCGCGGTCGGCTGCGGCGTGGCGCTGGCCGGCGTCTCGGGCATGCTGATCGGCACGTTGTTTCCCTTCACCGTGCTCTCCGGTGACGGCTATCAGCTCAAGAGCTTTGTCGTCACCGTGCTTGGCGGCTTCGGCAATCCGGTCGGCGCGCTGATGGGCGGCGTCGCGCTCGGCCTGCTGGAAGGCGCGGTGACGCCGTTCGTGCCGGTGAGCTGGACGCTGGTCATCGAATTCGCGCTGTTTGTTCTGGTGCTGATCGCCTTTCCCAACGGTATTTTCGCCCGCCGCGGAGCGCTGTGATGGACAGCCCGATCACGCCGCAGGCGATGGAAACCGTCATGATCCGGCGGCCGTCGGTGCGCGGCGCGGCCATCATTACACGCCCGTTCTTCTGGCTCATCACGCTGGTGGTCGCAATCTTCATTGTCACGCCGGCGATCGGCAACAATGTCGAATTGCGCGAGTCGCTGCTGCTTGCTGCCGTCTACATCACGCTCGCCAGCAATCTCAATCTGATGCTCGGTTACGCCGGCTACATCAATTTCGGCAGCATCGTCTTCTTCGGGCTCGGCGGTTATATCTGCGTCTGGCTGGTCAATTCTTATGACTGGCCGCTGTGGCTTGCGCTCCTTGCCGCAGGCGTCGGCGTGAGCGCCTTGTCGTTCATTTTCGGCATCGGCATTTTGCGCCTGCGCGGCCCGTTCTTTGCGCTTTCCACCATCGGCATCGTCGAAGGCGTGCAGGCCTTCGTGCAAAATTTCACGCCGTGGGGCGGGTCGTCGGGCATCTATATTTCGCCCGCCGTGTTCGCCCCGCTCGGCGGTCCGGCGCGCGCGCTCTGGGTGGTCTATTTCGCGCTGGTCGCGGTGATGGGCCTGTCGCTCTATCTGAGCTATGCGATCAAGACCTCGAAATTCGGCCTGGGCCTTCTCGCCATCGGCCAGAACGAAGACGCCGCCGCCATTCTCGGCGTGCCGACACCGCGCTACAAGGCACTGGCCTATAGTGCGTCGGCCTTTCTGCCCGCAATCGTCGGCGGGCTTTACTTTTTCAAGGGCGCCTTCATCCAGCCCTCGGACGCTTTCGATCTCACATTATCCACCGAGGCCATCGTCATCTGCATGCTGGGCGGGCAGGGCACCGTTACCGGTGTTGCGCTCGGCGCTTATCTCTACGAGGAGCTGCGCGGCTATCTGTTGACCTCGGAGACCTTTTCGCACTTTCAGCTCGTCGTCGCCGGCGCGCTGCTGTTGCTGATCGTGCTGTTCTTTCCCGGCGGATTGATGGGCTTCATCTATAGCCGCTTTCCGCGCACCCAGAGGCTGCTGGAATGACGGCGCTATTGTCATTGCAGAAGGTCGGCAAGCGCTTCGGCGGCCTGCAGGCCGTGCACGATCTCAGCTTCGACATGCGGCAAGGCGAGATTTTGGGCCTGATCGGCCCCAACGGCGCCGGCAAGTCGACGCTGTTCAATCTGATCAACGGCGTGTTCGCGCCGAACAGCGGCAATATCGTCTTCAACGGCATCGACATTACCGGGCAAAGGCCGTTCGTCATCGCCCGCCACGGGCTTGCCCGCACACATCAGATCGTGCAGCCGTTCACCAACATGACGGTGCTGGAAAACTGCACGGTCGGTGCCTGTTTCGGCCGCGAAAACTTACCGCTCATGCGCGCGCGCGACGCGGCGCGCGAGGCGATTGTCATTGCCGGCCTCGAAGACCGTGCCGCGACGCTGGCGCTTCATCTGACCATTGCCGGCAAGAAGCGCCTCGAGCTTGCGCGTGCGCTCGCCGCACAGCCGATGCTGCTCCTGCTCGACGAAGTGCTGGCCGGCCTCAACCCGGCCGAGATCGAGCACATGATCGGCGTCATCCGCCGCATCCGCGACCGCGGCATCAGCATTCTCATCATCGAGCATCTGATGCAGGCCATCATGTCGCTGTCCGATCGCATCATCGTTCTCAACTACGGCGAAAAGCTCGCCGAAGGTGCGCCGAGCGAGGTGGCGCGCAATCCGCAGGTCATCGAGGCCTATCTTGGCGATCCGAAGCTCGCCGAGCAACTGCAAGGACACGCCGAGCAGCCGGCGTCCAACGGGAGCGCGCGTCATGTCTGATGCGCTTCTTGAAGTCGACGCACTGGAAGCGGGCTACAGCGAGGTGCAGGTGCTTTGGGGACTGTCGCTCAAAGCGCGGCGCGGCAAGCTCACCGCGATTGTCGGCGCCAATGGCGCCGGCAAGACCACGACATTGCGCGCGATCGCGGGCACCATTACGCCCTGGCGCGGCCGTGTCGTATTCGGCGAGCAGGACGTCACGCGCCTGCCGACGCATCAGAAAGCAGCCCGCGGCATGGCGCTGGTGCCCGAAGGCCGGCAATTGTTCTCGGCCATGACGGTTGCCGAAAATCTTGAACTCGGCGCCTTTTCTCCGCGCTCGAGCCACTCCTACGCCGCTCGGCTCGAAGCGGTGTTCAGCCTGTTTCCGCGTCTCGCCGAGCGGCGCACCCAGCGCGCCGGCACCTTGTCTGGCGGCGAGCAGCAGATGGTGGCGATCGCGCGCGGGCTGATGTCTGACCCCGACATTCTCATTATCGACGAATTGTCGCTTGGGCTCGCGCCGGTGGTGGTCTATCAGCTCCTCATCACGTTGAAGCGGCTCAAGGACGAGGGGCTGACGATTTTACTGGTCGAGCAGAACGTACATCTGGCGCTCGCGCTGTGCGATTACGCCTATGTCATCGCCGAAGGAAAGATCTTTACCGAAGGCGAGCCGGCAAGGCTTGCGGCAATGCCGGAGATCAGGCGCGCGTATTTGGGGCTGTAATCGGCTTCGTTGTGGAGCCTGTCATCGGAGCGCGGACGTCGCGCGGACGCGTTGGCTGCCAGCAATGGCGACAGACAATGCCAAGCCTCATTATTCACCGCGTTCAAACAGACTGTTTCCGTTCCGCCCGATAGTGTAGCGGCATCACTCGTCACATGTCCCGGGAAGGCGGCACAGCAGAGGCTGGGAGCCGCAGTCAAGGGAGATGTGCCATGAAGACGCTCATTGCCAACAGAAACTATCTCGCCGCGGCCTTTGCCGCGGGCGCGCTTGCTGCCGCCGGATCGGCGCCTGCTCTTGCGCAGTCCCGCGATCACACCGGCAGCATGATGCCGTTCTATTATGACGGCAGCGGCGAACAGAAGACCGGAGCCTGGCAGCCCGAGCAGAACGCGCAGCCGCAGCCCGCGCAGCAGTCCCCACGGCGGCTCTACATGGCGGTGCGGCCGCGCACGCATGACCGCGCGCAGTAAGCAGACCTGATTCGGCGACGAAATCCGGCGCGGCGCCGCCATTGGCGCGGTTATGTTCGCACGGCCAAGGGTCCGTCACCCTGGCGGCCGCGCAGCGGCCCGGGCAGGGTGACGGCCGCAGCGCCTGAACCGCATCCTTCGCGGCCCGCTTCGCCCGCACCTTCAGGATGAGGGAAATCGCCCGGCCGCCGCCTACAAATTGTAAGCCGTGCGCAGGCCGCCCCAGTGCTTGCCGAACACGCGGATCGGCGCGTCGACCTCCCACATCATGACGACGCGGTCGCCCATATTGCGCGGATAGTTCTGGATCAAATAGGGACGCACGACGCGGCTCGCCGAAAGCCCGGCGCGGTCGTCGAAGATGCGCCGGTTGCGTGCGTTCGCCGTGTTCCACAGCACGTCGCCCGGACGCTGCGGCTGCGAATAGATCATATTGTGCACCGGCAGATAGCCGTTGCGGTCGACCGTGACACAGAACACCATGCGCTTGTCGGCGGCGAGCAACGGCTCTTGAATCCTTGGCAACAGTTTTTCGGCAAGATCGAGAAAGCGCGTGCGATATTGCTGCGGATCCGTGCCGGCGATCGGCACGTAGTCGTTGTCAAACAGATCGTCCAGGGTGATCAGCCGCGCAGTTACGGCGTCCTCGAGGGCTTTGGCGATGCGGTCCGCGGTATTGATCGCGCGTTCGATGAATTCCGTATTGTCGGCGCGGATCTGCGCCAGCTTGCGGGTTAGCGCCGCGCGCGCTCCCTCGTCGAGATGCTCGAATTTTAGATGCAGGCCAAGCTCGGAACACGCGACCAGCCGCAGCCGGCATGGGCCGATTTGCGCGATCTGCGCCGAGAGCAACGCGCCGACTTCGAGCCGCTGCACTCGCGGCAGCCGCACCAGCACGCCGCCTTCCGAAATGTCGGCGGTCCGTCCAGCAAAGCCGTCGGCAAATTCAACGTCGAGCTCGCATGGCAGCCGCTCGTGGCGGCGGCGGTCGCCTAGTTCGGTGAGCCGCAGGAAAATCACGCAGCGGGTACGCAGCCGCTCGGCAAGTCCCATGACTTCCAGGCCCGAACTGTCGACGCTGCCCGCGTGCGCGGTGGCGTCGGCGGCGGCGCGCGTGATCTCGGCGGCGCCGGCCGCCACCGTGCCGATGAATTGCGAATTCTCGCCGGCGATGCGGGAAAGCTTGCTGGTCGCCTGCGCCTGCTGCTCGACCGCGCCGGCGATGGTCGAGAACACCGGCCGCACCGCGCCGTTGCCCTTGACGATGCGATCGACCGCCGCGATCGATTTCACCGCATCCGCCTGCAGCATGTCGATCTTGCGCTTGATCTCTTCGGTGGCTTTGCTGGTCTGCACCGCGAGCGCCTTCACCTCGCTTGCGACCACGGCAAAGCCGCGGCCGGCTGCGCCGGCGCGCGCCGCTTCGATCGTCGCATTGAGCGCGAGCAGGTTGGTTTGCTCGGCAATGCGGCCGATCAGATTGATGATCTGGCCGATATCGGCGGATGAGGTCTTCAATGCATCGACATTGCGGCCGGCGGCGAGCGCGGCTTCGGTCGCGTCGTCGGTGAGCGTGCCGGCGCGCCGCACCTGCTGATCGATATGGCTAGACGACTGCGCGATCTCCTCCGTCGCGCCGGCGATCTTCTCGGCATCGCGCTTGGCATTTTGTGCTTGCTCGGCGAGGTCGTCGGTGCGCGCCCGGATCGCGCTTAAAATGTCCGCCGAGGCGCTGGCGCCGCTGCGCACCGAGGCGGTTGCGGCGACCACGTCGCGGATCATGGCGACGAGATCGAGCTCGAGCAGATCGACGGTTTCGCGAAACGAGGCGGCGCTGGTTGATGCGGCGGCAGCGGGCGGCAGCGGGGCGGCGCTGGCGACAGACTGCGGCGTGTCGGCCGATATCGCATCCGCCAACGGCTTCACACGCGTCCGGGTGAAAAGCCAGCCCATGCCTCCCGGGAATCCTGTCCGCGCGACTATTGGAGAGCTTGGTAAACAGGCCGTAAAAGACCGGCCTCAGGCGAGTGGGGCTGGGGGACGCGGCCGCCAGTCTGAGCGCAATATCGGCGCGCCCTAGCGCCGCGCGCCACTCGTATCGCTTTCGCTCATGCAGGGCTGCGGCTCGCGCAATCACGCAAACCGTGCCCGCCATAGAAACCGGGAAACAAACAACGTGACGTTCCCCGGATGCGGTGCAGCGTGGAGCGAAGCGGAACGGTGCACCGCTGATCCGGGGCCTTCCCAAGCGTGGCGCTGGGCAGGTTCGAGCCTGTGACGGTCCCGGGTCTGCAGCGCACCACTGCGCATTCGCTGCGTGCTG
>JAJPKK010000294.1 GCA_021323775.1 Hyphomicrobiales bacterium | reverse complement strand
TGCAATTGGCCCCAGGGTGGCGCACTGGGGCCAATTGCGATCAGTACCCGCGAGGGGATAGGCGACTCGGGGAAGCAGGTACCGATCTCAAATAAGCATATGATCAATTGCATCAAGCCGTCTGTCCGCATTCCGACTCGCGCGGCATCCGCGCGTGAGTAATATTTGCGGCCCGAATGGCCGGCTGCCGTGCTCGCTCGACGACCGCAGCCGCGAGGACCAAAAAAACCTGCCTTGGTGGATAGGAGCGCCAATGCAACGCCTGGTTCACCTCGATCAGAGCGAAGCCTGCCGGCCCTCTCGCTGCCGTCCTCCGCAAGCCGGAGGGCAGCGAGGCCTGAAGTGGAACCTTCGGTGGCTGCCCGCGTTATGCCGCTGTGCTGGCTCAGGACCGCCGTTTTTTGCGTCGGGCCTGACCATCGGAGAACTCCAATGGCTCACAACAAAATTGTTTCATTGACTGCGGAGGAAATGAGTGCGCTCGCGAACAGGTTCGAGGCGAGAGCCGAAAGCGTGCTCTTGCGAGACCAGCCGCAGATGCAGTCGGACATGCGGCTGGCCGCGAAATTGATCAACGAGTTGGCGGCGAATGCCCCGACTGCGGAAGATCTATCGCGTGTGCACATCGGACAGGCCTTGAGCAAATAGGCCTTGAACCAGAGCGACCCCCTCCCTGCCCTCCCTCCGCCTGCGGGACGGAGGGTAGAGAGGGATTCCGCGGCAGGAAGCGTGTGTGGCTCTCCGCCGGGCCAGGGCGGGCGCCGTGAGACGGCGCGCGCCAGTTCCGGTTCCCGGAGCTTTTCAGCGCATGAAGCGACGCAGCAGGCGGAGGCCTTCTTCAACATTGTGAGCTGGTCCTGCATCTTCCTCCGATGCCATTTCCTCCGAAGCCATCGCGCGGCCGACCCGCCTTAAATTGGCGCCAAGGGGGACAAGCCCGGCCATGACCGCGTCTTATCCCGAGGCGCTGCAAGAAGGACTGGATGCCTGCGGCAAGCAGCGACCAGCATGGGCATGACGCCGCGAAGATGCGGAACGCCCTCCAAGGCAGCCGCCTTAAAGGGATTAAAGGGAAAAGCCAGGGCTGATCGTCGCAAGACGGGGCCGGAAGCGGTTCACGTCGCCCGAGAGCGGCGAGTTTTCGGTATTCTCCGGAACTGAATTTTGTATGCAGAGTTGCGTGTTTGACGGGCAATATGATTGCACGGAGGTCATTAGGCGCTCCCTTGCACCAAGGGTGTCGGCCAAAAGGGGATCTGCTCTCCGCCCAACCTCTGTCGAGGCGAATTTTCCGCCCCCCAACACCAGTAAAGAACAAAGCTAAGCATCATGGAATTCCAGGAAGAGCCGCCGAGAAATGTTGAAGACGCGCGCGAGTCGATCGCGGCGGAGAGAATAGCAGAGGACATCGCGTCGCTCGGCGAGAAGGCAAAATCGAATATTGCTGAGGCGACAGAGACCGCAAAGGCCCACGCGCGCCGAATTGCCAACCGGCAGAAGGACGTGGGCGCTGACACGCTGGGCGAGGTGGCCGGCGCCGTTCGCGGAGCAGCCCGCGCCCTCGAAAGCGGAATGCCGCAGGTGGCAAGCTACGTCCACGGCGCCGCCGCGCGGCTCGATGAGGTCGCAGGGACGCTGCGGCGCCAGAGCGTGGACGAGCTCATTGAAGGGATCGGCAGCTTTGCGCGCGCCCAGCCGGCGTTATTCTTCGGGGGGGCCGCGCTCGCGGGATTCGCACTGACCCGGTTTCTCAAGAGTTCGGGCCACAGGGCTGGGCAGGGGTGGCGGCAAGCCAACGCAAGGGGGCAGTGATGGCGTTCACAGGCGACAGGCGAACCATTCCGGAACTGCTTACGTCAGTGGTGACGCAGCTTGCGGACCTTGTGCGTACCGAAGGACAGCTCGCGCGCGCCGAGATGTCGGAAAAGATGACGCTGGCGGCAGCCGGACTCGGGTTGATCGTCGGCGGGGCGATTTTATTGGTGCCGGCGCTGGTCGTGCTGCTGGAGGCAGCCGTGGCGGCGCTCGTGGAGAGCGGGCTCGCCCCCTACTGGTCAGCCCTCGCCATCGGCGGAGGCTGCTTCATCATCGGCCTCATTCTTCTGCTGATCGGGGTAAGGCGGCTCCGAGCCAGCAGGCCCATTCCCGACAAAACCATTCATCAGCTTCAACGCGACGCCGCTGTGGCGCGCAGTCAGGTAAGAATCGACCATGTTGAAAAGCGAGCTGCTTGAGCGCGAAGCCGAAGCGAGGCGCGCCCAACTGGCGCAGACGTTTGATGAGCTTCGAGCACGTGCGACGCCGGGGCATATCGTCGACCGGCTGGTCGATTACGCAACAGAAACGGGAGGCGCTGACTTCTTTCGCAATCTCCGGGACCAGGCGGTCGCCAATCCGCTCGCGTTGGGGATCATCGGGGCCGGGCTGGCCTGGCTCATGCTCTCCAATGGGAAGGAAGCGCGCCGCCTGCCGCGGCCGCCCTACCGGGGGCGTGGACGCTTGCGCACCTATTTCTCTGATACGCGTGAGCGCGCAGGAGACGCCATGGGCGCCGTGGGTGATGCGGCGGCGGGGGTTCGCGACCGCGTTGCAGACGCAGCATATAGAGCATCTGAGGCTGCCAGCTCCGTTGGGGCGACCGCGAGAACCGCAAAGGAGGCGGCGATCGAGGCCGCGTCTCAGTGGCGCGAAGCCGCCGGGTCCGCGGCTTCTTCGCTCCGTGACGCCACGTCGTCAGCCTACGAGCAGGCGAGGTCTCGCGCCGGCGATACGAAGGCCGCCGTTGGAGGCGCCGTCTCCGCGGTCTACGGGGGCGTTGCGCAATCCGCCGGTCGGACGGCCGAGGGATTGAAAGCTTTCGCGAGCGGCGCCGCTGCAACGAGCCGTGATCTGTTCGACTTTTGCCGCGAGCAGCCGCTCGTTATGGCCGGGCTGGGCATCGCGCTGGGGGCGGCCGTAGGGGCAGTGCTCCGCTCGACGGAAACCGAAAATCAGTTGATGGGCGAAGCCAGCGAAGCGCTCAGGGAGCGCACGCGGGCATTCGCAAAGGAGCAGTACGAGAAATCGAAATCGACGGCTGAGGAGGTCCTCGACAAGGCCCACCATAAGGTCAGGGAAAGCGGCGAGCCTTTGGCGGGCCAGTCAAGCATCGTTCCGCCGGACCCGGAAGAAGAGATCCAAGACATCCAGGATTCAGCGCGGCCGGAGCGGATAGGATTGCGCGACGGACGCACTTGACGTATCGCGG
>JAJPKK010000347.1 GCA_021323775.1 Hyphomicrobiales bacterium | reverse complement strand
TCGACGCCTTCGCGCAAATGCTCACGAACCCGGCCGCCCTGCTCGATTGTCTGTTGATACCACTGTTCCAGCAGGCAGGCGTCCGGTTTTGCATCGGGGTGAGGCAAGCGGGAGCGATGCAGCAGGCGGAAGAACAGGGCGAAATCGGCGAAGCGCTCGCCGTTGAACATCGTTTCGAGATTGAACTCAAGGTAGGCCTGCCTGCGGATCAGTTGCGAGTTGCGGAGAAGGCGCAGCTTGAGCCCATTGGAGACGATGCCCCAGAGATACTCGGTGCGGTTGAGATACTCCTGGAGCAGAGAATGGGGCGCCAGGCGGGGGCGACCGGACTCGGCGCGACGGTCGAGCGATTGCCAGGCTCCGACGAGGTGAACTGGTGGTGAATTTGGCGCAGCATCTATACGATGCGAAATTGCGAAGGTGAGGCCGTCGACTTCCGCAGCACGCTCTTGCAGCTTCAGATCGTAGCCGAGAAGCTTAAAAAACGGAACCAGCCACAGGGAACGAGTGAAGCTAACGCCCGTTTCGCCTTTTTCAGGCGTTTCGGCGCGGCGCCAGAAGGTCTGCCAGAGGCCGCGCGCATCGGACCACGTGCTTGAAATTTCGTCGATGAGTCTGGCGCGATCGGGTAAAC
The DNA here is from genome assembly GCA_021323775.1 of Hyphomicrobiales bacterium. Lineage (GTDB taxonomy): Bacteria > Pseudomonadota > Alphaproteobacteria > Rhizobiales > Xanthobacteraceae > JAJPKK01. Next base: position 2,061 of record JAJPKK010000347.1, on the reverse strand, counting down.
CGAAATCGCGGGGCTTCTGGCCGCTTGCCTTTCCGGCGGCGATATCGTCGAGGATCTCGGCGGTCAGAAACCCGCCTTCGACTCGCAGGGAGGGGTATTTCGCGCTCATTGCCTCACCCCCTTCGGCACCGGCACAAGCGCCAGCACTCCCAACAGATCGGGCGGAAAATGCCTGGCCACGCTCACGCCGCGCCGTGAGAGTTGCACCGAAGCGCGCACTCTGCGGTGAGCCGTTTCGAGATCCTTGGCGCGTTGCCTGACCAGTGGATCGAGTGCATTGCGAACGGCGTCCCAGTTCTGCAGGAGTTCCTCTACTGTTTCGCGCCGCTCCCCCGGAGAGATGTTGGTTGCCGGACGCGCCGTTCTTAATAGATCGAGCGCCTCTTCCCGCGGCAGCCATCTGGGCTTGGGTCCAGGCGATCCGGAGAAGCCGAAGCACTGGACTTCTTCCGCGAGCAGGTCCGGAGCGTTGGGAGTGACGAGAGTATAGCGCAAGCGGCAAAGCAGCAGCCAGGTTCGGACATCGACAGCCGTTGTGCGAATCGCGCCGCAGCGCCGGGCAACCGATTCCGGATCGGCCGACAGCGCCTGTTCCATGAGCCATTGGGCCAGAGTTTGCAGAAATGGATGGTTCCGGTCGATGTACTCGACGCCTTCTGGAGGAGCGGTGTTGAAGGACACACGCCATTCCTCCGTCTTTGGAGCTTCCCACCGGAGAACTTCCGGAAGATTTCCGAAACCGTTCAACACGAGCGTGTCGCTGACGCGCCGCAATGACAGGCCGACTCGCTGGACGGCATTTTCGAGGAAGCGGCGAGCTGTGGTGGGGTCGGCGAGAACTGCGTCAGTTTCTGCCAGCTCGCGTTGGACCTCATCGGGTTTGATCGCGTGCTGCGCAAACCGTGCGCGGGTGGCCTTCTCCTCTTTGGCCGCACGGACCCATTTCTGGTGTGCGTCCTTGACCTCGTCTACTTCGAAGAGAGGCATTTGCTGGTCGGGCTGAGCGAACAACTTTTTCAGAACGGCTTCTACGACCGTCTCCGAATCCACGGGTACGGGCACACGTACGCCGAGTGTATTGTAAATCTCACGAGCCTTCCGCAACAGAACGTCGAGAACGGCGCCGTCTACGGGGTTGTCCCGGCCATAGAACAGGACCGCCTTTACCACCTTGGAGGGCTGGCCGAACCGGTCTACGCGGCCTTCGCGCTGCTCGAGGCGATTCGGGTTCCAGGGCAGGTCGTAATGAATGACGGCATTAAACAGGCGCTGGAGGTTGATCCCTTCGCTGAGACAATCGGTAGCGACGAGCACACGGCGCGAGTGTTTCATGGGATCAATGTCGTCGATCAGCGCGCGGCGCTCGTCTTCAGCGAGCGCACCCGTGATTGACAGTATGCGGATGTTCGGGTAGACTGTCGAGAGCCGGCGCTCGAGCTCATCGCGAACGTAGTCGCTAGTGGCGATGTAGCGGCACCAGATGACAGGTTGATAACCATCACGCAGCAGTGCGGCGACGATTCGTGCGCATTCCACGATTTTGCTGTCTGCATCAGTTCCCTTGATTGCTTCGGCTTGCCGCTCCAGATTGCGGAGGTGGCGGCGATCGGAATCCTCAAGCTGGGCCTCGCCTTCTTCCACGACGTGGCCAGGCTGAACATCTACGGTGTCGTCGTCGGCGGACTCAAAGATGTAGGGAGAGTACTCGCTGTCATCCTGCTCGGTCTCGGCCTCGCCCTTCCCCAAGCGCTTAGAGATCGCAGCAGTGGCGGCGGCGGGACTGGACATGACGCATCGCAGCAGGGCAAGCGCAGTCCAGAAGCGAATGCGCTGCCGCCAACCAGAAAGCGTTTCTCCGCTACGCACCAGTTCGCGGCTGAAGCTATAGACCTCCTCAAAAAGTCTTTTGTATTGCGACGAGAGGCTGTACGTTTTTTCCTCGGCATCGCGCCTCGGGAAGGGAGTTTCTTCACCGAGCCAGGTGACGACGTCCGCACGTCTGCGCTGCACGAAATGACGCGCCAGCTCGATGCGCTGCGATTCTTTCATGTCAGCCAGATG
>JAJPKK010000342.1 GCA_021323775.1 Hyphomicrobiales bacterium | reverse complement strand
GGCGGATGTCGTCTGGGAGGCGGTCATGACAGGGTCTCGCATCGCGGGGTCTCGCGCGGAAAGAGGGATGGGACGGTTCAAAAAGGGGTGGAATTTGAAGAACCACCATGAATCCTTGAATCGAGACACGAGCCCGCTGCCCAGAAAAATCTACCAGCCAAGCATCAAGACGGCGGCTACACCACCTGGGCAGTTACGGGGAATTTCGAAAATTTGAGGCTATTCCGGTGTTCTTACTTAATCTCCTGATCTCCTGATAACCATGATAACTAAACCCATTATATGCCCCATCCGGGCGTTGTCAACTTCAGATTGTTTTGGTGCTCAAGACGAACCAATGAAGTGAAGCGGTTATTGTGTGGCTATCCTAACCTCACACCTCGATCACTACCTTCCCATTCTCGACCGAGGTCGGGTAGGTCTTCATCGGGATCATGCAGGGCGGCATCACCACCTCGCCGGTGCGAATGTTGAACTGGCCATTGTGGAAGTTGCACTCGACCACGTCACCCTCGATGTAGCCCTCGGACAAAGAGCCCGGCCCGTGGGTGCACTGGTCGTCGAGTACGTAGAACTCGCCATCGACGTTGAAGACCGCCAAAGTCAGTCCGTCTTTCTCAACCTTGAGGGCGGTGCCGACGGCGACATCACCGGTGTTGCAGAGTTCGAGTTTGGATGACATGGCAGCTCGCGATAGCAGTTCTGCGGTCGCCTCACGCCGCACTTCGTTGACGCCAGAAGAGCCGCAAGGTACTTTGGCGGAGCTGAAAATACGGCGTTTTGCGAGGGTTTGTTCAAGGCTCCATAGACCATAGGCATGATCGCAGGTCAATCTGGCGCCCGCCGCGTCGCGGCCCGTCCGCCGCCGGGCGGAGGCAGCCCGTTCGCTCCATGTTGGCCCGGAGTTTTGGCGCCCGCGACCCGCGCGAACCTGTGAGTGGCTTCAGTTTTGGCCATTCTCGCCTTGCGCCAAATCAAGGACCGGCCCGCGGAAACGCTAAAACTGAAAGCATTCACGTTCTCTACGAATGCGGAGGAGCCCCGTGCTGCGAAAAGAGCAAAATGATCTTCTGACCCAGACAGGTCCTGGAACGCCGTGTGGCAAGCTCTTCCGCAGCTACTGGCTGCCTGCTCTGCTTGCCGAAGAGCTGCCGGAGAACGACTGCCCACCCGTGCGGGTAAAGCTATTGTCCGAGCGGTTGCTGGCGTTTCGCGACTCCGGCGGCCGTCTCGGGCTGATCGACGAGTTCTGCGCCCATCGCGGCGTGTCGCTGTGGTTCGGCCGCAACGAGGAAAACGGCCTGCGCTGCCCCTATCATGGCTGGAAATACGATGTGACGGGCCAGTGCATCGAGGTGCCGTCCGAGCCGGAGGAAAGCGGCTATTGCCGCAGGATCAAGCTCAAGTCCTACCCGCTCATCGAGCGAGGCGGCGTGCTGTGGACCTATATGGGCCCGCCGGAGCAAACACCGCCGCTGCCCGAGTGGGAATTCGCCGTCGTTCCGGATCGGCAGCGCTTCGTTTCGAAGCGACTGCAGGAATCGAACTGGTTGCAGGCCATGGAGGGCGGCATCGACTCAAGCCACGTGTCGTTCTTGCACCGCGGCGACCTCAACTCTGATCCGCTGTTCAAGGGTGCGAGGGGCAACCAATACAACCTCGCCGACGCGCGCCCGGTCTTCGAAGTGGTCGAGAGCGCCGGTGGACTCTTTATCGGGGCGCGGCGCAATGCCGAGGACGACCGGTACTACTGGCGCATCACCCAGTGGGTGATGCCGTCCTTCACAATGATCCCGCCGCGCGGCAACCATTCGGTCCATGGCCATTTCTGGATTCCTATTGACGACGAGAATTGCTGGACCTGGAGCTTCGACTATCATCCGATCCGCAATCTCACCGACGCCGAACTGGCCGCCATGCGGGACGGCAAGGGCATCCATGTCAAATGTACTCCCGGCACGTTCCGGCCGCTGGCCAACAAGGACAACGACTATCTGATCGATCGGGCCGCCCAGAAAGCCGGCCGCAGCTACAGCGGCGTCGAGGGCTTCGGCATGCAAGACGCCTCGATCCAGGAAAGCATGGGCCCGATCGTCGATCGCACCAAGGAGAACCTGGTGTCGACCGATAATGGGATCATCATGGCGCGCCACCGCCTGCTGCGCTCCATCAAGGCGCTGGCGGACAAGGGCGAGCGGCCTCCAGGCATCGACCCGGCGCACCAGCGGGTGAGATCGGCGGCCGTGGTGCTGTCGCGCGACCAGGCCTTCAAGGACGCCGCACGGGAGGCGTTGATGGCGCGCCCTGGCGTTGCCCCGGCATCGGTGTAGGCTTTAGCCGCGATGCTCAGCGAAAGCGCAAGAATGTCGAGCGCGGCGGAAGCGCGCTTCCGCATCGACGCGCCCAACTCCAAGCCGCGACACGTCAAGGTCATTGCGCTCGACCCCGCCAGCGAGGCGCTCGTCAAGCGTCTCGCCCAGCAGCGCTGGAGTAACGCGAGCTTCTTCACCGCCTCCGCATTTGCGAGCTCGGCTCCCGGGCGCGGCTTCTCCATGCAAGGCTGGCTGAGCGATCTTGCCGGCCGCACCAAAGACCTGGTCGACGAAGTGCGCAGCGCCGACCTCGTCGTCATGGTCGCGACGGCTGGCGAAAACGCGCAGGCCGCTGCGCTGATCGGAGAAGCCTGCAGCCTGAGAAGGGTGAGTACGACGGGCCTCATCCTGGGCGGGGCGCATGCCACCGACCAGATGCTTTCAAAGACGCTGTCGCAATTGCGCCCATGGTCGCTGATGCTCGTGATCGCCAATCGCGAGGACTACATTGAAGACATGCTGACCGCGCTGCGCGCCTGAAAGCGAATGACTGCGTCCCGAAATATCGTTGTCATCGGCGGCGGCCCCGCCGGCGTTTTCGCCGCCATCGAAGCCAAGCGCCGCGATCCGGCGGCTGCCGTCACCCTCATTTCCGAGGAACCGTGCGAACCCTATGAGCGGCCGCCTCTTTCGAAGGCGGTCCTGCTCGGCAAGGCGGCGGCGGCGGATGCGCCGATCGCAGGCCCGAAGGGCGTCGCCGGCTACGGCGTGAGCCTCGAATGCAAGACACGCTGCACCGCGATCGACCGTGCTGCGTCGGAAATTGTCACCGCGTCCGGCCGGCGATTGCGCTATGACGCGCTGGTGATCGCGACTGGTTCGCTCGTGCGCCAGATTCCTACGCTGCCTCTCGGCGCAGCACGCGTCCATTATCTGCGGACCGAGGCGCAGGCCCGAGCGCTCGGCAGCGCCCTCAAGAACGCGCGCCATCTTTGCGTGGTCGGCGGCGGCCTGATCGGGCTCGAAGTGGCCGCATCGGCGACGGAACTCGGCGTCAAGGTCACGGTCATCGAAGTCTTGCCCCGCATCCTGGCGCGCGTGTGCGACGAAGAGACTTCGGCCCGCGTCGAAGATGCGCATCGCCGCCGCGGCGTCGACCTTCGCCTCAACACGATCTTGACCCGCGCGCAGGCTGAGCCCGATGGCTCGATCGCACTCAAGACCGGCACTGACGAGACATTGATGGCGGATCTCGTTGTAGTCGGCGCTGGCGCGGCGCCGGACGATCGCCTCGCGGCGTCGGCAGGGCTGCGCACGGACAACGGGATCGTGGTCGATGCGCAGTGCCGCACCTCCGATCCGAGAATTTTCGCCGCCGGTGATGTGGTGCGGTTCCCCGGACCGCACGGTCTCACGCGTCGCGAGGACTGGCGCCATGCCCAGGATCAGGGCGCTGTGGCGGGCCGCAACGCTGCCGGCGCGAACGACGAGTACCGCAGCGTGCCGTCGTTCTGGTCCGAGCAGTTCGATCTCTACATCCAGGGCGTGGGGTCGGCGTCGGCAAAGCCGGATCGCCGCGTGCGCCGGTACGGCTCTGGCGCGAGCCAGATCAATTTCGAGTTGACCGGAGCTCGTGTCGCCTATGCGCTTGGGATCAACGCCCAGCGCGACATCGCCGTGGCGCGGCGTCTGATCGAGCGACAGACGGCCGTCGATCCGGTGGCCTTGGCTGACCCTATGATTCCGCTTGGGAATTTCCTCAAGGCGAAAGCCGCGGGCTAGAGTCGACCGAATCCGATCCCTTATTACCATGAAAACAAAGGCGGGGCGGCGCGCGGGAGACCGGCCCGCTGCGCTGACGCGGCGGCGGCGAGGTAGCTTCGTGCTGTGAGCGGAGCGCCTGTGGCCCGGCTT
>JAJPKK010000292.1 GCA_021323775.1 Hyphomicrobiales bacterium | reverse complement strand
CTCTTTGTCGCGGGCGGCGGCAGCCGGTCAAGGGTCTCGACCGCTTAAGCGGCGATTGGCGCGCGATTAAACGCGCGCCAATCGCCCTTGACCGGCTGCCGCCGCCCTCAAAGACTGCATCCAAGCGATCAAGGCCCTCTCCAAGGCCGCGCGCCCTTAAGGCTTCTGCTGCGGAGAGGCCCCGCTTGCCCAGACCCTCCTGAGCCTAGCCGAAGGAGCTGCCCGCGGAGAAGTAGCGCCAACAACGCACAAAGTTCGCCGCCGTTGCATCCGGGTCACAGCCAGGACCACGCCGTTGTGGTAGGTTGATCACAGGTGCCGATTTATTGGCGCGGTTTATTGCCTTGCAGCAGAGCAGATCATGTTCCTGAATATGGAAATTGCAGCCGACCGCCGTTTTCTTGAGTTCGATGCAGGAGATTGGTCTGTCCTGCTTGGCGGATTTATGTTGGCCGGCCTTCTGGTTTGGCTGATCTGAACACGTGGTCGCGGATTCGGGCTGGCGGCATCATGGTCTCGGTTGCGCCCTTATGTTCTTCGGCGGCAAGGCAGGCTTTTTACGCAAACGGCGTTTCTGACAGGACCTGCGTTACGGCCCTCGCATTATCAATGCGCCGTCCCGCCAAAATCCCTGCAGGAGCAGGCTTGACCAGAGCTGCTTGAGTAGCGCGAGGGTACGCCGCTGATTTCCGGCCAGGGCCCGGTCGGAATAGGACTGTCCCGCCTAGATGCACTCAAACACAGCCTTCTTTTCACCAGTGTCAGAGCGGATCGCGAGGATCCGCGACGAATGTCCATACTTCAAGCAGTGGGCCCGCGCCATCTCGGCGGCCTGCTGGCGCGTAATTCCAGCCATCGGAATGGCCCCACCGATCTCGCTGCCCGCCACTGTCGGCGTCACGCAGCCAGACAGCGCTGACGTCGCCAGCAACCCAAGCAACAAAGTTACAACCCGCCGGATTATCGTCACTTTTTCACCGTGTTGCTGCGAGCAGTGCGGGGGATCGGCAGACTATGAAGAGATGGGGCTTAAGAGAGGCAAAATATTGGCTAAAATATGATTACTGCAATATTGACAAGAAGTTGACAGAAATGTGCGGGGCGCGTCTCACGTCTCGATTCCCTCCAAGCAGCACGGCGGGCAGGTCTTGAAAAATACTGCGGACGGAGTCGACGCAAGCTTGGGGCTAGCTTAGCTACTTTCCGGCGCAAAATTGACATTTGCGGCATTGTGGTCGATGGCGCCGGGCAAGGCAAAACCCGCCGGGGGGTGACCGGCGGGGCGACAAAGTTGATGGTGTCGTGAATATCGTCGCGTCAAGCGTCGCGAAAATGTCGCCGAGCTGGTCGTGCGACGGGGCGCCATCCTTGAACGGCAGGAACCGGCGAAGAAGTTCGATCTTCTTCTCGCCGAACCGTGCGATTTCGACGAAGCTCTCCGCTCCCGCCAGCACTGCGAGCAGGCACAGCAGCCGGACCTCCGCAAGCGGATAGATCGCCTTGCCGGCCTGCCGAGGGTCCGGCAAATCAGCGAAAAAATTCAGAAAAACAAGGGCTTCGCTCAGCGCTTCCGGACCCGAAGAAGGTTCTTGCAATGTCATCTCGACACTCCGGCATGACCAAAGTGCCACTGACAGAATCACACCGCATCAGGCCGCTGAAAGGCTCAAAGTGCACCCCGAGTCACCTTGCCGCACCATTCTTGGTCGACCAATCACGTTCCTGCACTCGAATCATTACGATGATTCAGAACTTCAGCCGTTCGTCACGAACTCCTTCACCCGATTACCCTGGGCCCATAAAGTGCCAGCTTTCCAACGCTGCGATTTTGTTGCACCATGCGCCCCCTCCCTACCCTCCCCTGCAAGCCGGGGAAGGTGGCGAGGGGGGCCTTTGCCCCAGAGCTCACCCCCGAGCGTCCCTTTCGGCGCTCTGCCCCAAGGAAATTAAGGGAGGTTCCATCATGAAGCAGATCTTCGCTGCTGCGATTGCCGGCACAATTTTGTCGCTCGGCGCGACGCTTGCGCTCGCCCAAATGGCCGAACCCGCCAAGGTCGCCGAGACGTCGAAAGGCAAGATCCTGGTCGACGCCAAGGGCATGACGCTCTACACCTGGGATCGCGATACGACGCCCGGCAAATCGGGCTGCAACGGCAATTGCGCCACCAATTGGCCGCCATTGCTGGCGTCGGCCGACGCGAAGGATTCCGGCAACTGGACCGTGATCACGCGGGATGACGGCAAGAAGCAGTGGGCCTACAAGGGCAAGCCGCTCTATTATTGGAAGGATGACAAGAAGGCTGGCGACGCGGAAGGCGACAACCGCAACAACGTCTGGCACGTCGTGGCGCCCTGAGGTCTTAGCGAAGGCGGTGGGAGCGGCGGTCCGGCGCGCTGCGTTGCGCCGGACCGTCTTGCATCGGAATTGGTGTGAGAGTTGGGCATCGAGTCCCACGCCGCGGCTCTATCAAAACAAGCTCAACTGCTCCTTCTCAGGGCGGGGCGGCCTGAAATGTTTGGTCGTCAGCTCAGTCTTGTGCGCATTGAGCCCGAGACGTGAGCAAGCCGTCTCGAAACGCTTACCGATCATCCACGCATAAGGCCCGCCGCCCGTCATGCGTTTGCCAAAAGTCGCGTCGTAGTCCTTGCCGCCGCGGGTCTGGCGAATCAGCGCGAAAACGTGGCGTTCGCGGTCGGGGAAATTGGCCTGCAGCCACTCGCGGAACAGGTCACGCACCTCAAGCGGCAGCCGCAGGAGAACGTAGCCGGCTGCCTCCGCCCCACATGCGGCCGCGGCTTCGAGTATGCGCTCGATCTCCGCGTCGTTGATGGCAGGGACGACGGGCGCCACCATCACGGTGGTCGGAATGCCGGCAGCGCTAAGTGCGCGCAGCGCCTCGAGCCTGCGCGCGGGTGTTGGGGCCCGCGGCTCCATGGTGCGGGCAAGCTTGGCGTCGAGTGAGGTCACAGAAATGCCGACCCGCACCAGCTTGCGGCTCGCCATTCGGGCGAGAATGTCGATGTCGCGGGTGACGAGGCTCGACTTGGTCACGATGCCGACCGGGTGTCCGGCACGCTCCAGCACCTCCAGGATGCGCCGCGTGATTGCGTGTCGCCGCTCGATCGGCTGATAGGGGTCGGTATTGGTGCCGATCGCGATGAGCCGCGGCGTGTAGTTGCGCGCCGACAACTCTCGTTCCAGAAGCTCCGGCGCGTCGGGCTTCATGAAGAGCTTGGATTCGAAATCGAGGCCCGGCGACAGGCCCAGGAACGCGTGTGTTGGCCTGGCGTAGCAGTAGATGCAGCCATGCTCGCAGCCGCGGTAAGGATTGATCGATCGATCGAACGGGATGTCCGGCGAGGTGTTGCGGGCGATGACTCTGCGAGCTGCATCAATGGCGACTTCGGTCTTGAACGGCGGAAGATCCTCAATCGACTGCCAGCCGTCATCGAACGCGACCAGAACGCGCGGTTCAAACCTGCCGGAAACATTCGTCCGCGCACCCCGGCCTCGCCGGCGCGCCGGAGCAACGTCTGTCTCGATAGTTTGGCCGGGGTGGGGCTCGCTGCCCTCCCACATCCCGCTCACAGGCCGGCCCGCCCTACCCTTCCCCGCTTGCGGGGGAGCGTAGGGAGGCGGAGCCGGATCCGGCGGACGGCGGCGAAGTGCAACGTGGGGCGACATAGATTCTTTATAGCGCAGAGTTTTGAACAAAACAAGAACATTTTATGTTCGGGGCTATCGCGCGGCGCAGGATTTGCCGGCATGCCGCTTTTTGGGGCGGCGCGCCCAAAATTTCTTGCCTTCACAGCGCGGCCTGGGGTGCTACAGCGAAGGCCGCGTTCCCATTGCCGATCCGAGACTTACCAGCGGAGCTTGGTCCAAGGCCTATTTTTCAAGTCGACCCCAATGCTCACCGTCGTCATTCCAACATTGAACAGCGAACGCATGCTCGTCGCCACCCTGGCCATGCTCGTGCCCGGCGCCATGAGCGGCGTCGTGCGCGAAGTGACGATCGCGGACGGCGGTTCAACCGATGCGACGCTTGAGATCGCAGAGGCGGCTGGTTGCACGGTGGCGGCCTCATCCGCGCCGCTCGGCTCTCGGCTCAATGCTGCAGCAGCGGCGGCGCGCGCACCATGGCTGATGTTCTTGCGCGCCGGCACCGTGCTCGACGTCACCTGGCTCGAAGAGGCGGCTCGTTTCATCGAGGAAGCTGGGCCGACCGGCACCGAAGCCGCGGTGTTTCGCAGGTCAATACCTGTGCGGTCCCGCTATCCGGTAATCTTTGAGGCGCTGGCTCTGTTGAAGTTCAGATTGTTTGGGCGGGCGCATCCCGACCAGGGCCTCCTGATTGATGGGCGGCTTTACAGGGAGATCGGCGGCCATCGCGAGACAGTGGCCGATCCCGAGGCGGACCTGCTGGCCCGCCTCGGTCGTCGGCGCATCTTGATGCTGCGCAGCGGAGCGCGGAGATGAGGAGAACGAATTAAGTTGACTAAGGCAATAATTCAGTTGAACTCATCAAGTGATTCGGCACATTTGCGGGGCGGATTACGCTGACGCTAATCAGCCTGACGGTATTTTCCGCAACCTTGAGAGATCGATCGATGTCGATCGCCGCTCAGACACCATGAAAACAAAGGCGGGGCGGCGCGCGGGAGACCGGCCCGCTGCGCTGACGCGGCGGCGGCGAGGTAGCTTCGTGCTGTGAGCGGAGCGCCTGTGGCCCGGCTT
>JAJPKK010000121.1 GCA_021323775.1 Hyphomicrobiales bacterium | reverse complement strand
CGAGAGGATGGCAATGATGCTCAGCGCGCCCGTGACCGCTCCGGACTCGAACGCCCCTGCGGCCAAGAAATAGCGCAGGAGCAGCGCCAACACCGCACTTTTCGAGACAACCGCTACGAACGCTGCGACTGGCGCCGGCGCGCCTTCGTAAACGTCGGGCGCCCACATGTGAAAGGGCACGAGCGACAGCTTGAAGCCGATGGCGGCCAGGAACATTGCGATGCCGGTAAGCCAGAACAGGTCGGGGGTGCCGCCTTCCAGGGCGGGCCGGGCGGCCCGGGCGAAAGACAGCGTCCCGAGATCGGCATAGATGAGCGCGATCCCGAACAGGAGAAATGCCGAAGAGATTCCGGAGAGGATCAGATATTTGATGCTCGCTTCAACCGGCCGATCGAGGCGGCGCGGATATGCGATCAGCCCAAAGAGGGAGATGCTCAAGGTCTCCAGCCCGAGAAAGAAACCGGCGAAGTGGCTGCTCGCCACCATCGCGGTCGCGCCCAGCGTCGCCAGGAGGAGGAGCACGTAGTACTCCTCACGGGGGCTGTCATTGTGCGACTCGAGATACCCATAGGACAGCAGTGAAATCGCGAGCGCAGCAACCAGGATAAGGCCCAGATAGAACAGAGCATAAGCATCGGCCACGAACAGAGCCGTCACCTGTCGCGGCGCATAGGCTGCAGCGACCGGGATGGCCGCGAAGGCGAGTATGAGCCCGATTGCAGAGGCCCATGCACAGCGACGGTGATCACGGCCGGCCGCAATGAGAAGCATGATGACAATAGCTGCGGCCGCAAGCACGGCGAAGGGCAGCATCGCGAGGAAGTCCGCGCTGCTCACGGTTGATGCTCCGTGAGTGCAGCATGGCTTGCGTCTAACTTCTGGAGGTTCAGCAGGGCGGGCGATACGGTATCCAGGAGCGGCTGCGGCCGAACCCCGAGCCACAGAATCAGGATCATCATTACCGCCATGACCGCCATCTCGCGGAGACATAGGTCGGGCGCGCTCGAGCTTCTTCGGAGCTCGCCGTGGAATGCGCGCTGCACCAGGGTGAGGGCGTAGATTACAGCGGCGACGAGCCCTGCCGCCGCAACGATCGTCAGCGGCGGGTTTGCGTCAAAGCTTCCAAGCAGCACGAGAAACTCGCCAACGAAGTTCCCCAAGCCCGGCAATCCCAACGTGGCGATCGCGAAGAAGAGGCCGATCATCGACAGCCGCGGGAGCTGCGCCGAGAGCCCCCCCATCAACCGCAAATCCCGTGTGTGGATGCGCTCCTGCAGGAGGCCGACAATGATGAACAGTGCGCCGGTGCTTATTCCGTGCGCGATCATCTGGACGACGACGCCCTTCAGGGCGAGGGCATTCCATGCAAAAATCCCAAGCAGCACGAAGCCCATGTGGCTGATGCTCGAGTCGGCAACGAGGCGCTTCACGTCGTTTTGAGCGAACGCAAGCACCGCGCCATAAAGAACCCCTATCGCGCCGAGCAGCATCGCAATTGGCGCAAACCGCATGGCAGCGTCAGGGAAAAGCGGAACAACGAACCGTAGAAGGCCGTAGGCGCCAGTCTTGAGCAGGACTCCGGCAAGGATGACACTGCCCGCAGTTGGCGCCTGGGTGTGGGCATCAGGCAACCACGGATGAAACGGGAAGGCCGGCAGCTTCACCGCGAACGCGACAAAGAAGCCGAGCATGATGAACAGGCTCACGTCCGGACCGAGCGCCATACCCATCAGCTCGAAATAATCGAATGTGAGGCGGCCGGTCGCCTGCAGGTGGACGAGCGCGATCGCGAGAATAGCGATCAGCATCAGGAGACCGCTGCCCTGCGTGAAAATGAAGAACTTGATGGCGGCGCCGATGCGCTCCTCGTGTCCCCACACCGCGATGATGAAGTACATCGGCACCAACATCAGCTCCCAGAAGAAGAAGAACAGGAACAGGTCGAGGGCGAGGAACACGCCGACGACGCCAGCGAGCGTGAGAAGCAGGGTGAGGTGAAAGAGGCCAGTGCGTTCGGCGATCTCGGTCCACGACGCGGCGACTGCGAGAATGCCGAGCGCGAGAGTCAGCAGAATGAGAAGCAGGCTCAGGCCGTCAAGGCCGAGCCGGAATGCGATTCCGAGCTGCGGGATCCAGCTCCAGTTCGTCTCCGCCAGCCAGGGACCATCTTGGCCGTGCATCCAGACCGCGACGGTGACAGCGAGCGCAGCGGCAAGCGCGCCGAGCGCGATCCAGCGCGGCGCATCGGGATGGAGCCGTTCGCTGCGCCAGGCGAGGATGGCGCCGAGCGCCGGAATGATGATAAGCGAGGCGAGCATCATGCGAACACCGCAATCGCGATAGCGGCAAGCGAGCCGGCGACAAGCCAGCCGGCATACCAGCGCACGCGCCCGGTCTGCGTCCGGCTGAGGTAGGCGTGGCTGACGCGGCTCGAAAACGCCACGCCGTCATAGACGGCATCGACAGCATCGTCGCGGTTGAGCTGGGCAAACCACAGGAAGGGCCGAACCAGCACGCGGTCATACAGCCAATCGAAGCCCCAGCCGGCGAGCCAGAAGCGATGGAGCCGCTGGACTGCCGAGGTGTCGAGGATCGTTGCGGCGCGAACGCGGCGCAGATACACGAGGTAGGCGATGAACACCCCGGCAAGCGCGGCAAACGAGGCGATCGCCATCACGGTCGCCTGGGTCGCGGGCGCCGCCGCGACCTCGCGCTGCGTCGGCAGAACCGCTTCGAGCAGGCGCGAGAAGGCTTCGACGTGACCGAGCGCTGCAGGCGTCTCGACAAATCCCCCGCCGAGGGCAAGGACCGACAGCACGCCGAGCGGCACTGCGATGCGCCAGCCGTAGCGACTCCTCGCCGCGATCTGCATCTCGCCGAAGAAAACAACGAAAACGGCCCGGAAAATGTAGATTGCCGTCACCAAAGCGCCGATCAAGCCTGCCGCCCACAGCGCCGGGCCGCCCCGTCCCGACGTCCACGCGCCCCACAGGATCATGTCCTTGCTGTAGAAGCCCGCCGTCACCAGCGGCAGCGCCGCGAGCGACGCTGCGCCAATGAGGAAGCTTGCGAACGCCAACGGCAACCGCCGCCACAAACCGCCCATGCGGAAGATATCGTGCTCGTCGCCGATGCACATCATCACCGCGCCGGCCGCGAGGAAAAGCAGCGCCTTGAAGAAGGCGTGCGTCATGAAGTGGAAGATCGCCGCGGTCCACGCGCCGGCGCCGAGCGCGAGGAACATGTAGCCGATCTGGCTGATGGTGGAATAGGCAAGGATGCGTTTGAAATCGTGCTGGTTAAGCGCGCTGAAAGCGGCGAGCAGCAGCGTCGCCGCGCCGATCGCCGCGACAGCGAGCTGGATCGCGGGCGCGAGCTCGAAGAGCACATGGGTGCGCGCGATGAGGTAAACGCCGGCGGTTACCATGGTGGCGGCATGAATAAGTGCCGAGACCGGCGTCGGACCTGCCATGGCGTCAGGAAGCCAGGTCTGAAGCGGAATCTGCGCGGATTTGCCGAGCGCTCCGCCGAGCAGGAGGGCGGCGGCCGCCGTCGCCGTGGCGGAGCCTGCGGGCCAAGCTTGCGGCGCACGCTCCATCAGTTCCGGGATGGCGAGCGTGCCGAGCCTGGTGAACAGGAGAATGAGCCCCACGACCATGGCGGTGTCGCCAATGCGGGTGACGATAAAGGCTTTGCGCGCAGCGGCGCCGTTAGCGGGGTCGCGATACCAGAAACCGATCAGGAGGTAGCTGCACAGCCCGACTCCCTCCCAGCCGGCATAGAGGAGGAGCAGGTCGTCGGCGAGCACCAGGATCAGCATCGCCGCAACGAACAGGTTCATAGATGCGAAAAACCTGCTGTAGCCTTCATCGCCAGCCATGAACTCTGACGAATAGAGGTGGATGAGGAAACCCACGAACGTGATGACAAGCATCATCACCAGCGACAGGGGATCGAGGCGGAACGCGACCTCCGGGTTGAAGCTGCCGATCGCGATCCAACGCCACAGCACTTGCCGATAAAAGTCGCCTTCGGGCGGCGTGGTGAGGAACGATGCCGTGATGATAAGAGCGATGACTGCCGAGAGCCCGACCGAGCCAACCCCGACTGCCGCGACTGCTGATGCGGGAAGCCGTCCCGCGGTCGCGAACAGGATGACGAAACCGAGGAGCGGCAGCGCGGGGGTGAGCCACAGGAGCGCGAGCATCGGTCAGCCTTTGAGCTTGTCGGCCGCATCGGCGTCGAGAGTTTCGAGTCTGTGGTAGAGCGCAAGGATAAGGGCAAGGCCCACCGAGACCTCGGCGGCCGCGAGCGTGAGGACGAGGATGAACATGATCTGGCCGTCGGGTTGCGCCCAGCGGGCGCCGCCCGCTATGAACGCCAGACCTGCCGCATTGAGCATGATCTCGATCGACATCAGCATGAAGACGAGATTGCGCCGCGCGAGCACACCGACGAGCCCCAGGGCGAAGAGAACAACTGCGACCAGCAAGCCGTGGCTTAAAGGAATGCCCGCCATCGGTCACTTCCTCTCGTCGCCGCGCCCCAGATGGCAGGCGGCGACCAGTCCGGCGAGCAGCAGCATCGAAGCAAGCTCGACAGCCAGCAGATACGGGCCGAAGAAGGCAATGCCGACTTGTTCCGCCTCGATGACGTTTGCGCCGGCGAAATTCCCCTTACGGCTCGCCCATAGCACGTAGGCAACTTCCGCCATGAGAACGGCCGTCAACGCGGCCGGGCCGATCCACATCCTTGGCTTGATCCAGCTCCGTTCCTGGATCGTTGCGGCCTGGCCCAGATTGAGCATCATCACCACGAACACGAACAGCACCATGATGGCGCCGGCATAGATGATGACCTCGAGAACCGCCGCAAAGGGGGCGCCGAGCACGTAGAAGATAGATGCCGCGGCGAGGAGAGAAACGACGAGATAGAGCAGCGCGTGCACGGCATCGGCGCGCGTAATCGCCATCACGGTCGAGAGCACCGCGATTGCAGCCGAGACGTAGAAGGCGGCCGTCACGGGAGAAGTCCCTTGACGTCGACGGGGGGCTCCTCGCCCTCCGCTTCACCCTTGTCCTTACCCGGAATGGCAAGGCCCGAGACGCGATAGAAGCTGTAGCCGGGATACTTGCCGGTGCCGCTGATGAGCAGATCCTCCTTCTCATATACGAGATTACGGCGCTCGTACTCGCTCATCTCGAAGTCCGGCGTGAGCTGGATGGCGTAGGTCGGGCAGGCCTCCTCGCAATAGCCGCAGAAGATGCAGCGCGAGAAGTTGATGCGAAAGAATTCCGGATACCAACGGCCGTCTTCCGCGGTCTTCTGGAGCGAAATGCAATCGACCGGACAGGCCACGGCGCAGAGATAGCAGGAGACGCAGCGTTCTTCCCCGTCAGGATCGCGTGAAAGAATGATGCGGCCCCGGTAGCGCGGCGCGAGATACGGCTTCTGCTCCGGATAGCGGATGGTCTCGCGGCGATGGAATAGATGGAGGAAGGTGAGCCAAAGGGTTCGAAGCGCGCTCAGCATGCAATCCTCCTCAGACCGGCGAGCGATCGGCAAGCACGACCGCGCCGGTGAGCAAGATATTGAGCAGCGCCAGCGGCAGCATCACCTTCCAGCCGCAGGCCATGAGCTGGTCGTAACGCGGCCGCGGCAGAGCCGCACGCAAGAGAATAAAAAATCCGATGAAGAATCCGGTCTTGATCAGAAACCACAGGAGCGGCGGCAGCGCCGGCCCGCGCCAGCCGCCGAGGAACAGCGTCGTGATTATTGCCGAAATCAGGACGATGCCGATGTATTCCGCAACGAAGAACATGCCGAACTTCATGCCGGAATATTCGGTATGGAAGCCGGCGCCGAGCTCATTCTCTCCCTCAGGAAGATCGAATGGCAGTCGACGAGTCTCCGCAATCCCGGCAATCACGAAGACCACAAACCCGAGAAATTGGGGAATGATGAACCATAGACGGTGCTGGGCGTCGACGATGTCGCCGAGGCTGAACGAGCCCGCGATGATGACCACGCCGATCACCGACAGGCCCATGAACACCTCGTAACTCAACATCTGCGCCGCAGCGCGCATGCCGCCAAGAAGCGAATACTTGCTGTTCGAGGCCCAGCCGGCCAACACGATGCTGTAGACGGAGAGCGAACTCATCGCGAGAAAGAACAGCAGCCCGATATTGAGGTTGGCCGCGATGCCGATCGAAGGGCTCACGGGCACGACCGCAAACGCGAGCAACACCGTGACCATCGCGACCGCGGGAGCGATGATAAAGACCGGCCGGTCTGCAAAGGGCGGAACCCAATCCTGCTTGAACAGAATCTTGATCATGTCGGCCACGGCCTGGAGCAAGCCGAAGGGGCCGGCGCGATTCGGCCCGTAGCGGTCCTGCCAGAAACCAAGCAGCCGGCGCTCGATCCACGTTAGGCCCGCCGCAAGTGCGACAAGCACGATCAGGATTCCGACGACGTTGAGGAGGCCGGAGACGATCGGGCTCATGTCCGCAGCTCCGGCGGTGCGGGCAGAATTCTCGCCCAAGCGGGAAGCGCGACGGCCGGAAGGCCGGGCAGCCCTATGCTGAGGGCCGCCACGCCGCGCGGCAGCGCCGGCCGGATCTGCGCAGATAACACGTGGCTCGCGCCGCCCAGTTCCAGCGCGACGGCATCGCCGTCGACAACGGCAAGCATCGCCGCGTCCTCGGGATTAAGCCCGAGCGAAGGACCAGTCACACGTTCGGCCACGGCGGCAGCGAGCGCTGACAGTTCCTCGCTGCCGAAGACGCGGTATTGCGGCACGACCAGCCATTCTCCATCGCGGCGGGCGAACGGCCGCGGAATCTCCTGCGCATAGTCGCTGTCCGCTCCGGGCCGTGGCTCGATCACGCGCACGCCGGGATCGCCGCCATGCAGCGCACCGCCGACTTCGTCCTGGAACTTGTTGAGCGCCTGCACCGAGTTCCATGACGGCGCCCAGAAGAAGGGATAAAGGGCGGGCGGCATCCGGCCGTAATAGCCTTCCATCGAATTCGTGTAGGGCGCATCGGGATTTTGCGGCGGTTTTGGCTCGTGCACCGTCAGGTCGGCATGAATGGCGGTACGGCCGCTGTAGCGATGGGGCGCGCTGCGGATGCGATTGCCGGCGATGCGAAAATCGGCTGCAGGCGCCGCGTCCCGGATTGCAGCAAGCGCGGGAAGCTGCTCGCCGAGCGCGGTTATCAGGTCGTCGAGCGTGTCCCAACGGGCGTTGCTCTTGCCAGCCGCCCGCGCCGCCTCGTTGAGCCAGCGCCAACTCTCCTTGACGCCGTCTTCCGCGACGATGAGCTGGAAGAAGCGCTGGGCGCGGCCCTCATTGCTGATGAACGTTCCGTCCGCTTCGACAAAAGTGCCGGCGGGAATCACGATGTCCGCATGATATGCGGTCTCGTTCAGCGTGTGATCAAGAACCACCACGTGTTCAGCGGCCCCGAGCATCGCATCGACGCTCGCGCGGTCGGCGCGCCGGTAAAGATCATTCTCAAGCACGATCAACGTGCGTGCGCGGCCATCGCGCAGGGCAGCATGGGCGGCCGATAGCGGCGCGCCGCCCATGAGCGCGAGGCCGAGGCTGTTGCATTCGGGAACCGTCAGAACGATGCGGGCATCTCGGCCAGTGCGCCGGAGCGCCTGGGCCACATTGGCGGCGGCGCGGATCACGGCTTCGCCGCCCGATCCGTAGCCAGAGACGACAAGGGGCCTCGCGGCCGCCTGCAATAACGCCGCGAAACGTTCAGCCTGCTCGCGCGCGCTCTCGGTGAGGCCCTCCACGGCCGGCGCAGCCGGATCAATCGCATGCGCGATAGCGAAGCCCAGTCGCGCGATGTCATCGGGCGCTCCCCGAAGCGTTGCCATCGCTATGTCGTCGAGTCGTGTCGCATCTGGCGTGGCGATGACGAGAGGGCTGCGGACATCGCGCCCGGCATCGCGGACCGCGGCATCCTGCCAGTGCGGAATCTTCTGTTGCTCAGCCAGCGCAAATGCTGCGCGGCGCACCGCCTGACGTAATGTCAACGCCAGTCGCGGCGCCGTGTTGGGCGCGTCCTCGCCCAGCACCAGTACGGCGTCGGAATCTTCTGCTTGACGCAGCGAGGCTGCCGGCGCCGGGCCGTCGCGAAGGATCGCAACGACCGTCTCAAGGAGGCGGCCCTCGGCGTCGGCCACGCCGGCATGAAAACGCTCCGGTCCAACCAGCGCACGCAAGGCGAAATTGGCTTCAAGGGAGGCGCGCGGCGACCCGATGCCGATGGCCCGGCCATCGCGCAGGAGCGAGGCCCATCGGCCAAGCGCGACGGTCGGTGCGACAGGCTCGGCAGCGCCGTCGTCCTGTGCGAGCAACGGCCGGCGGATTCGTTTCGGGCCGTTAACGAAGCCGTAGCCGAAGCGGCCGCGATCGCACAGAAAATAGCGGTTCACCTCGCCGTTGTAGCGATTGAGAATGCGCCGGACCTCGCCATAGCGCGCATTCGGAATGGTGTTGCAGCCAAGCCCGCAATGGACGCAAACCGAGGGCGCACCCTTGAGGTCCCACTTCCGCGTATAGACGTTCGCCAGCGTCCTATCGGTGAACACGCCAGTCGGGCAGACCTCGACGAGATTGCCGCTGAACTCGCTCTCCAGCACGCCGTCCTCGTGGCGGCCGAAATAGACGTGATTGTGCGCCGCATAGACATCGAGGTCGCGGCCGCCGGCATAATCGCGGTAGAAGCGCACGCAGCGATAGCACGCGATGCATCGATTCATCTCGTGCCCGACGAACGGGCCGAGATACTGGTTGCGATACGTGCGCTTGGTGAAGCGGTAACGGCGATAGCTGTGACCGGTCATCAGCGTCATGTCTTGAAGATGGCACTCCCCGCCTTCCTCGCAAACCGGGCAGTCGTGCGGATGGTTCGTCATCAGCCATTCGATGATGCTCTTGCGGAATGCGACCGCCTCCGCCTCGGCAATGGACAGGCGCGTGCCGTCGGCAGCCGGCGTCATACAGGACATGACGATACGGCCGGCGCGATCGTCTTCTCCCCTGAACTCTTTCACCGCGCATTGCCGGCAGGCGCCGACCGACCCGAGCGCCGGATGCCAGCAGAAATAAGGAATGTCCAGCCCATGCGAGAGGCAGGCATGAAGCAGGTTGTCCGTCGGCTGCACTTCATAGTCCCGGCCGTCGACATGGATCGTGGCCATCACGTCCTCCAGGGACAGGACTTGGTGCGGATGTGGCGCTCGAAATCGCCGCGGAAGTGCCTGAGACCGCTCTCGAGGGGCGCCATCGCGCCGGGGGCGTGGGCGCAGAAGGTCTTGCCCATCCCGAGGCACTGCGTGTGCATCTCGAGCACGGCGAGGTCGCCATCCTCGCCCTCGCCTGATTCGATGGCGGCGAGGATGCGCTCAGTCCAGGGTAGTCCGTCGCGGCAGGGCGTGCACCAGCCGCATGATTCCTGCGCGAAGAAATGCTCGAGATTGCGCAGCATGCCGATCGGGCAGGTGCGGTCGTCGAGCACGATCATCGTGCCGGTGCCGAGCCGGCTGCCGGCCTTTTCGACCGAGCCGAAGTCCATCGCGACATCAAGGTGGTCGGCCGTCAGAAAACCGGTGGAGGCGCCGCCCGGGAGAAGACCGCGCAGCGCGTAGCCGTCACACATGCCGCCTGCGTGCTGTTCGAGAATTTCACGCAACGGCGTGCCCATCGGCAGCTCCCATGCGCCTGGCCGTTTCACCCGGCCGCTTGCGCCATAAATCTTGGTGCCGCCGTCCGGGCCGAGGCTCAGGCCGCGGAACCATTCCGCGCCGCGATTGATGATGTGCGGCACGTTGCACAGCGTCTCGACATTGTTGACGACGCTTGGCCGGCCCCAAAGGCCCGCCGCCTGCGGAAAGGGGGGCTTTGCGCGCGGGATCGCCCGATTGCCTTCGAGCGCCGTCAACAGCGCGGTCTCCTCGCCGCAGATGTAACGGCCGGCGCTGGTATGGACGTGCAAGTCAAGGCTGAAGCCGGACTTGAGAATATTGCGTCCGAGATAACCGCGCGCCGCCGCCTCCGCTGCCGCACGCTCGACGCGCTCGGCCGCGAGCCTATATTCGCCCCGAATAAAGATGTAGGCGACTTCCGCCTCCACGGCATAGGCGCTGACGATCACGGCTTCGACCATCAGGTGCGGGTCGCCTTCGAGCAGCAGCCGGTCTTTGAACGTTCCCGGCTCCATCTCATCAGCATTGACGATGAGATATTTCGGCCGCGGCGCCGCCTCGCCCCGTGGCACGAAGCTCCATTTCTGACCCGTAGGGAAACCCGCGCCGCCGCGTCCGCGCAGCTTCGAGTCAATGACCTCCTGCGTCACGGCTTCGGGAGACATAGTCGCGAGCGCCTTCCGCACCGCCTGGTAGCCGCCCACGCGCTCGTAGCCCGCGATGTCGAGCGGCGGCTGGCCGCGTCGGATATTGCTGGTCAGCGGGCATTCCATCGCAAGACCGCTCCGCGACAGGCGTTTAGCAGGGCGTCGATGCGTGCGGCGTCGAGATCGCCATGAAGCGCATCGTCGATCATCATCGCCGGCGCATGGTCGCAGTGGCCGAGGCAGACGATCGGCAGCAGCGTAAAGCGGCCGTCGGCCGTGGTCTCGCCGCGGCGAATGCCGAGTCGCCGCTCGAGATGCTGCAGCAACGCGTCATGCCCCATGATCCAGCAAGAGACGCTGTCGCAGAGCAGGATCACGTGGCGACCAACGGGGCGGCGAAAGATCAGGTTGTAGAACGTGGCCACGCCGTCGAGCTCGTCCGGCGTCATATCGAGGAGAGGCGCCAATGCGCGCAGACGGCCATCCGAAATCCAGCGGTGATTGCGCTGAACGAGTTTCAGCGCCTCGATACAGGCGGCACGCTTGTTCTCGTACTGCCTGCTCAGGGTCTCGATCGCCCGCACCTCTTCGGGCGCAAGGCGAGCATCGTCGTCAGCGGTCGACATCGGCCATCACGAAATCGATGCTGCCGATGATGGCGATGAGATCCGCGACCAACGCGCCGCGACAGATGGCCGGGATCATCTGAAGATGCGGGAAGGATGGCGTGCGGATGCGCGTGCGGTACGACATGGTGTCTCCGTCGCTGATGAGGTAATAGCCGTTGATCCCCTTGGTCGCCTCGATGCTGACGCAGGCCTCGCCGGGCGGGATCGCCGGTCCCCAGCTCACGTTGAGGAAATGCGTGATCAGGGTTTCGATATCGCGCATCGTGTGCGCCTTGATCGGCGGGGTCGCGAGCGGGTGGCGAGACTTGTAAGGACCCGGCGGCATATTCTCGACGCACTGCCGGATGATGCGCAGGCTCTGCCGCATCTCCTCGATACGCACGGCGACGCGATCGTAGCAGTCGCCGTGGGTTGCCGTCGGGATGTCGAACTCGAGCTGGTCGTAACCGCCGTAGGGCCGCTTCTTGCGGTAGTCCCAGTCGAGGCCGCAGGCCCTGAGGCCGGGGCCGGTCACCCCCCATTCGAGCGCGTCGTCGATTGTGTAGTCACCGACCCCACGGGTGCGCGCCTGGAACAGGCGGTTCTTCATGACCAGCTTGTCGTATTCGCTGAGGCGCCGGGGCAGATAGTCGATGAATTCGCGGATCATGCGGTCCCAGCCTTCCGGCAGATCGTCGGCGACGCCGCCGATGCGGAACCAGCCGGGGTGCATGCGGAACCCGCAGATCGCTTCCATGATCTCGAAGACACGCTCCCGATCGGTGAACATGTAGAACACCGGCGAGAGCTGGCCCAGGTCCTGCGCCATGGTGCCATAGAAGACGAGATGGCTGGCAATCCGGAACAGTTCCGCGAGCATGATGCGGATCATCTTGGCGCGGTCCGGCGCCTCGATCCCGGCGAGCCGTTCGACGGCCATGACATAAGGAAAATTGTTCATGACGCCGCCGAGGTAATCGACGCGGTCAGTATAAGGAATGTAGGTGTGCCACGACTGGCGCTCGCCCATCTTCTCGGCGGCGCGATGGTGGAAACCGATGTCCGGCACGGCGTCGATGATCTCTTCGCCTTTGAGCTGAAGAATAACGCGAAACACGCCGTGCACGCTCGGATGGTTCGGCCCCAGATTCAGGAACAGGAAGTCCGTCGTGTTGGCGTGCCGCCGCATGCCCCATTCCTCGGGACGGAAGCGCATGGCCTCCTGTTCGGCGCGCTCTTTCTCTTCGTCGAGGGTATAGAGGCCCGTCTCCGTCGCCCGCGCCGCCTGGTCCTTGCGCAAGGGATGACCTTCCCACGTCGGCGGCAGCAGGATGCGCCGCAAATTCGGGTGACCGGCGAACGTGATGCCGAACATGTCCCAGGCCTCGCGCTCATACCAGTTGGCATTGGGCCAAATGTCGGTGATGGTCGGCACGCTCGGAGCCTCGCCCTGCAGCGGCACTTTGATGCGAATGTCTTCGTTCCGGTCGAAGGACATCAAATGGTAGACGACGGTGAAGTCGCTCCTCGGCTGTCCGTCGCGATGCGCTCTGAGGCGCTCGTCGATGGCGGTGAGGTCGAACAGCAGGCGGTAAGGCGGCTTTATCTCTGTTTTGAGGTGCTTGAGCAGGGTGCGGAAATGCTCCGCATTGCTCCACAAAGTCGGGATGCCGTCCCGTGTGGGCTGGAGCGTGAAAGCCTGGTTCCCGAAATGCCGGTCAAGTTCGCGCACGATCGGCGGCGCAAAGTCGACAGCGGCGGCCTCGGCGGCGGTATCGAGCATGGCTCCCTCATACCGTGTTCGGAGGCCTGAGATCGGTCTGACGGCGCCGCCCCTCGCGCTTCAAATCGCGAAGGCTTGGCCGCGGCGCGCGCTCGATGCCCTGTGGACCGACGAGCCAGCTCAAGGGTCTTCGGTCGGCGCCGATCGACTGCTGCAACAATACCAGCCCCTCGAGCAATGCGTCCGGTCGCGGCGGACAGCCGGGCACGTAGACGTCCACCGGCAGGAAGCTGTCGACGCCCTGGACCACGCTGTAGATGTCGTACATTCCGCCGGAATTGGCGCAGGACCCCATCGAGATGACCCAGCGCGGCTCGAGCATCTGGTCATAGAGCCACTTCACCACGGGCGCCATCTTCGCGAACACCGTGCCGGAGATGACGATGAGATCCGACTCCCGCGGACTCGCGCGAAGGACCTCTGCGCCGAAGCGCGCTATGTCGTATTTGCTGGTGAATGCCGTCGCCATCTCGACATAGCAGCAGGACAGGCCGAAGTTGAACGGCCAGACCGAGTATTTCCGGCTCCAGGCAATGACGTCTTGGAGTTTGCCGAGGATCAGGTGGCGACGGACAGCATCCGCAAAGCTGCCGCCGCCGGGCCCCGGCGCAGTCGGCGCCGCCGCAGCGCGTTGGGTCTCCGCTTTGATGAGCGACCATCGCATGGGCATTATCCGTGCCGGCGTTGTGGCGGGCGGCTGCGCTGCGGCGTCCAGTCCAGGGCTCCGACGCGCCACAAGTAGACGAGCGCCGCGAGCAGGATCGCGATGAAGACGATGATCTCGATATAGCCCGCCCAGCCGGCTTCACGGGCCACGACAGCCCAGGCGTAGATGAACGCTGCCTCAAGGTCGAAAATGACAAAGAACACTGCGACAAGATAAAACTGGGCTGGAAATCGCACGCGAGCATCGCCGACCGTGACGACCCCCGACTCGAACGGGTGTCTCGTCGCCGGTGCAGAGTGACGTTGGCCGAGCACAGACGAAAGGCCGATCATCGCGCTGACAAGCACGAGGACGGCGCCGGAATACACTACGATCAGCGCAATCTGTAATGAGTGATCCATGTCCAATCTGCTTCGGTTTTCGAAAAAAAACCGCTTTCTCCCGACGCACTGCGGCGGGCCATTGCGAGCAGCATGTAATTCCTAAACGGCTCTCGCAGAGCTGGGTTCCGCCCCCGTAGACGCTGTTATCGCCTCGCGTGATTTCCCGCGGTTCCGCGCCCGGCCCTCAATAATTGGCGTCACCTACAGACTTCGAGCCGAGACACTTACGTCAGGCGTGGTACCCTGCTCCGAGTGCTCCGAGGGCAACGCCTTGACAGCATCGCGGCTCACGTTCGTCTACCGTGAGCCCATAGAAAAAGAGATTGGCGCAACTGGCGTCGATGGAGAGGGGGCGAGCGCCGCCATCGCGCTCTGCCGAATCTCGATTGCGCGCCCGCTCGCCGAGGTCTGGCGGTGAGCGCCTGTGGCTGTCAGGGGGGCACATTTTGCTTTAGGCTCCTTAGGTCAAGAGCGCTGGGCGCCGTCAGGCACCAGGAGAAGCGCACGTAGGACAATCATGGGTTGAGCCGATGGCCGTAACAGGCACCTACGATCCATATGTCGTCATGCTCTCGTTTGCGGTTGCGTGTCTTGCGTCCTACACCGCGCTCGACCTCGGCGGCCGCATCAGAGTGTCGCGTCGGTGGGCAAGGCTTGCCTGGCTTGCCACGGCTGCAATTGCCATGGGAGGCGGGATTTGGTCGATGCATTTCATCGCCATGCTCGCCTTCTTTATGCCGATGCCCGTTAGTTTTGACGTTGGTCTGACGCTGCTTTCGCTTGGCGTCGCAATCGGGGTGACTGGGGTCGGCTTTTTTTGTGATAGGCACTCGCCGGACGACCACGGTCCACTTCGTGCTCAGCGGCATTTTCATGGGCTGCGGCATTGTCGCGATGCACTACACCGGTATGGCGGCCATGCGGTATGCCAGGAGCGGGCGCAGGAAGCTGTTCTAGAGGGCTTCGCTGTTCTCCAGAAGCCGTACGATCTGCAGACCCTGTCCGAAGCTATTCGCGAGCTTCAGTCAGGCTGACTTCGGGCCGCACGACTGCCACAGCGCTACGCCGACCAGCGCAATTTATCGTGCATTATGTTGCGGCTGATAAAAGACGGCAGGTTCAGGCGCGCGGCGTCAACGTAAGGCTCGGCGGCGACCAGCTGTAACCCGAGGCGCTGGCAGTGCGCATCGACGAGCGCAGCCTCGGCGACTCGCCGCACTGAAGGTGCAAGACGCACGCGTCTGGGTCACCAAGCTGCGCGGTGGGGGCGAGGAAGTGTGCAAGCCGATTCTCGCCGAACCGGAAAGCCCGGCTTGCTCTGCTCGACTAGCCCAACTTGCGTGCTCGGCGTCGGCTAGCTTAGGCTCAATCGCGGCGAGGACACATTGTCGACCGGCGAAGCGCAGCGGATTCAATCGGTCCGCCTAACCCGCCCTATGCGCCACGAGTTATTCGTAGAAAGCCGGCGCAAGTTTGAGCTGCTCGCGTTGCGGCTTGTCGTGGTTGATCCAAATCTCGCCGTGCTCCTTGGCCAGGATATCAGCCATGCGCGCCATCGACGCCGAGGACTTCGCCTGATCGAAATTGAAGCCGGGAACGATGCGGCCCTCCCAGTTCGACTGGAAGTGAACGGCATCGCCGGTCAGCAATCGCGCGCCGGTCTTCGGCAGCTTGACCAGCGGCGACTGGTGGCCCGGGGTGTGGCCCGGTGTCGAGATGATGATCGCGCTGCCGTCTCCAAACACATCGTAGTCGCCTTCCAGCTTGGTCACCGGATGCGCCGGATTGAAGCGCGGCTTGCCGTTGGCATCCCCCCATTCGTACTCGGCCTTCTGCACCAGAAGCATTGCCTTCGGGAACCCTTCGACGTTGCCAATGTGATCCGGATGGGTATGCGACACGGCGACATACTTGATGTCGTCGGGCTTGACGCCAAGCTCGGTAAGCTGAGCAGCCAGCGTCCTGGGACGCCGCCAGGTGAGTGCCTTCGGATCGGCGGAGTTCGGCGTGTCGGTTGGCGTCGAATCGGCGACACCGGTGTCCCACAGGAAATAGCCCTGGGCATGCTTGATGAGATAGCAGTTGTCGACGATGTCCTTCGGGACGTTAACGTTCTGCCCTGGCGTCCAGCGCGACATATCGCCGGTATGGCCCTGGCCGCATTCGAGAATGTAAAGCCGCTCAACGCCTTTGCTTTGCGCAAAGGCTGTGGATGCAAGTGCTATTGTCGCAAATGCGGCAGCGGTGGCGATTTTCATGAAGCTCACTCCCTCACAAACGAGTAGAGAAGCATAGCATCGATCGGCGCCGACGCGAGGCCCGCCAGCAACGCGAACCCTCTCTTTCCTTCCGGCCCAGGTCCAACGGCAGAACCGGGATGAGGAGCGCGGTAGGCAGCGGGGCCGGATTCGCAGACCGCTTCGCACCAGCTTCAACCGCAGAACTTCGCGCACGTGGCGCATGGTCGTCCTCTCTGCTGGCATCCGGTCCTCCTTTGCAAGCCAAAGGAGCGGACCTGAGTCGGCCAGCAGAGGCGCCCGACCCCGGGCGAGATCATCCCGGAATGGTGGGCGACATCATCTCGGAACAGTGGGCGGAATCATCTCGGAATGGCGGGCGACATCATTCCGGAATGGTGGGCGACATCGATCGGAATCCGCATCAACCACATACGTCTTTTCCGCTCCCAATAGTGTCGAGCCGCGCGTGCCGTCACGTAGTACGTGCGATCGAAAAGGCAAATTCTCTTCTGACACGCATGACGTTCCGCGATAATTGAGTCTTGACCTAGTGTTCAGAGGCAGGAAGCGAGATGGTGCAGTGGACGCCATCAGCTTCGATGGCATAGGTCGTTTGCGCGCCAAACTGGTAGCGCAGCAAGCGCTCGATCAATTCTCTTCCCTGCCCGGTGTTTTTCGGGCGGGCATCCGAAGCCGGCAACGCGACGCCGCTTTCCTTCCAATCGAGATGCAGCCAGGGCTTGCCGCTTTCTCGCGAGGTCTCCAGCCGCCAGCGAATCGTGAGATGCCCATTTGGCTGCTTGAGAGCACCATATTTTATGGCGTTGGTTGTCAGCTCGTGTATGGCCATCGCAAGGGGCTGAACCATGCGGGAGCGCAGCCGGACGCCTTTCGGCCCATCGAGCGTGACCGACCCTTGTCCTACCTGGGTGGGGTGCGCGGCGAGCTCGGTGTTGAGCAGTTCATCTAATGTGACGCGGCCTTCTTTCATTTCAGAGAGCAGCCCCTGCGCACGGCCCAGCACTCCAAGGCGGCCCTGGAAGCTGGCTCTAAAATCCTCGAATGAGTTGCTCGTTCTCAGCGTCCTGTCGGCTATCGCGCCGATAACGCTAATGAGGTTGCGCGTGCGGTGCTGGAGTTCCGCAACGGTTGCGGCGAGCTGCTCTTGGCTCTGGCGCAACGCCGTGCTCCGCTGTTCCAGCTTCCGGTTAAGCTCCCAGTAGCGCTCAATTGTAAAGCGCATCCCTGCAATGATGATCACGTTGGCGAGCGCCACCAGAATGAATATCAGCAGGTCCAGCACTTGGGCCGGATGTTCAACGTAGAAGGACACGTGGGGCGGCATCACGAAGAATATGGCTGCAACTGCGGTGAGCAGGACGCAGCAAAGGCCTGCACCGAACCCGCTGATGAGCGATGTGATCATGATCGCGGGAAAGAACGTAATGAACTGAACGCCCGAAACGTACGGATCGATGGCGACCCTCAGCGCCGTCGCGGCCGCAGCGGACACGCAAGCGAGGGCGTAAGCCCCGACTGTCCCCGGCCTCAGCGCGGGGATATCAATATAAAGCCGATATAGCCTTCGTAGCGGCATAAGCCTTTTCCCCAAGGCCGGGTTCGCACCGCCCGCTAAGACTTCTGCACGGTGCTTATTTGTTTACTTCTCAGGGTACGCAAGACGCCGCGACGGCAGGCCGCTGCTTGAGGACGCTTGCGTTGTATGGAGAGGGCGGTGGTGCCTCGTCGCACTGAAGGGGAAAGTCTCCGACGCTCTGCAGCCGTGATAAGGGGGCGGACAACCTCGCTTGTACAACAGTCATCTACCGGCACCTCGCTTGGTCTAAGGCATTGCATCTCGCACTTTGCGGGACGTTACCGACGAGATGAACCGTCGCCTGGCAAATCCTCAGAGTGCTTTCCGCTCAGCCGGAAGATGGAGGACCGCATGATTGCTTGGCTGGGCAGCGGCCTGGGCTGCAACCGCGATCCTTCCCCCAACTATGTCGGTCTGCCGACTTCCGGGCGGCTCGCGATTTCAGCCTGGTTTGCTGTGCAAAAATCCAATTCATCATCCGTTTTGCTTTGCAATCTTCGACGAACAGGCAGACTCCTCCGGCGGAGGTTCTCGGGAGGCTGGAGAGATGTTTGCAGTACCGGTGGCAATTGTTGTGCTCTGGGTTGCGAGCGTGTCTGCGCAAGTCGGCGTGGTTTGGCCAAATTACGAAGCTGAGAAGGCCAAATCTGAGCAGGCCGAGAAAGGAGCGTCAGAGGAAAAACCCGAAAAGGCTAAGTCTGAGCAGGCCGAAAAGCGCTCGGCAAAGAACAAGCCACGGAAGGCCGGCGAAAGCTCATCAGACGCCGTTTCAACAGGAAAGCGAAAGAAGCAAGACCCTTGACCGGCCGCCGCCGCCCGCCACAAAGAGAGCCAAGCAATCAAGGCCGCGAGCGATTATGGCGTGGCTGCTCTACGCGTCCTGACCCATTCGAAATTCAGAAGAGCCACATTTCATTGCTCAGGTTCATCCAAATATGTGCCCCTCTCGCCGCTTGGGCGGGTGTTTCGGCAGAGCGGGGGACGCAATAAAGCGCCCGGTGGTCTGCCGTCCGTCCAGTGCAATTCGCATCTCGGCCGCATTATCGCAGCTATTTCATATAATGCTTGATTAGCGACTCTGCCGCACGCAAACATGATCTCAATATCAGTTTATTTGTGCACAAAGCCGATCCGTAAATCCGTTTTTCTTTGCAATCCACAACGAACGAGCAGAATGCTCCCGCGAAGACTCTCGGGGAGGTTCTGGCGATGACCATGTGGTTTGCGGCTCCGTTGGCAGTGATTTTCGCCCTGGCGACCTTGACTGTGCCGCCAAACATCAAAGCTGAAAAAGAAAAGACAGAGCAGACTGGAAAGGGACCGTCAAAGGAAAAATCCGAGAAGGCCGAGGAGAGTCCGTCAGCGGGGCCAAAGGGTAAGCGGCATCAGCGGACGGAACGCAAGGAATGACGAACATTGCGGACCATTCATTGAGTGACCGGAACATTTCGTTTGCCGAAGCTCATCCGGATGATCCATTGTCATTCGCCGCTTTTCACGGTGCGCATGATCGTCAAAGGGGCGAGGAAATGCACGACAAGCCGCCTGGCTTTTTCGAGGGAACGGAGATGCCGACTGCCGGTTGGTGGGAGGCATTGTGGCAAGATCCTGCGGGTATCGTTGCCAAGGTAGGGATCAAGCCCGGCATGGAGGTGATCGACCTGTGCTCGGGCGATGGCTGGTTCACGCTGCAAATCGCCAGGCTCGCGCGTCATGTCATCGCAATCGACATCGACCCTGCGTTGTTGGAGGTAGCGCGGCATCGCCTGGCTGAGAGCGGCGCCCGCAATTGCGATTTCATTGCCGGCGACGCTTACGACATCGCGCGGCTTTGGCCGCAGCCGGTCGATTTCGTTTTCCTGGCGAACGCCTTCCACGGCGTTCCGGATCAGCCGCGGCTCGCTCGATCGGTCAGAGACGCCCTGAAACCGTCAGGGCGCTTCGCGATCATCAATTGGCATCCGCTGCCCCGTGAAACAACAACCGTGTTGGGCGAACCGCGCGGTCCCCGCACGGAGTTACGCATGTCCCCGGACCAGGCGATCAAGGCCGCACGGTCGGGCGACCTCAAATTCGCCGAGTTGATTGACGTGCCGCCCTACCACTATGGGGTGGTGTTTGAGCGCATCTAGACCGGATTTCGATCGAACGGGGCAAAGGCGTGCTCCTGAGCCTGCCGAAGGATACGCGCCCTGCCCACACCCGGGGCTTTGGGGGGCACGCTTCGCTTTGCCCACCCGATGCTTGCTCAACGCTGTCGGAAAATGCTCACGAAATAAGCCATCCTGTCATTGATCCTGCCGGGGGCGGGTCGGAAACTTGGCCACCAGGTCGATCTCCTGTCCGTCACGCCTGATGCTCAACGGCAGCCAGGTGCCGGGGGCCTGCCGGGCGATCACTTCGACAAGTTCGTCAGGATTCCGGATCGTTAGGCCGGCGGCTCGTATCACCTGATCTCCGACTTTCAGGCCGGCAACTTCAGCGACGCTCTTATCGATTACCCGGTTGATGCGGGGCGCACCATCGCCTTCTGCGAGGGCGACGCCGAGCCGTGGACGCTCGGCGGGCGGCGTTTCGTCTGCGTGCGGCAACGTAAACACGGCGTCGGCAAACGAGGTGCCAACCAGCATGCAGGCCGCGTCAGTCGGCACCGGGATGAGCGACGTCACTTCGGCGATCCCGAGATCTTTCAACTGATGGGAAACGCCGTAGCCCCCCTCGACGTGTCCGCTCCCCAGGATTCCGACCGCGGTTGCATTGGAGAATCTGCGCTTGGCGCCGGCGAGCGCCTCCGCCATGGCGCGGTCCCAGGTGAGCTG
Organism: Hyphomicrobiales bacterium; assembly: GCA_021323775.1. GTDB lineage: Bacteria > Pseudomonadota > Alphaproteobacteria > Rhizobiales > Xanthobacteraceae > JAJPKK01. The sequence goes on along the minus strand of JAJPKK010000121.1, from coordinate 30,170 downwards.
AGCTTCGACGAAACGCTGGAACTCGGGCTGCTTAACGGCTTCGTCTACCGCGGCCTCATCAGGCTCCGGAGGGCTCGGCCCCTGAGAGACGGAAATGGGATCAGCGCCTGGCGGCAATGCCTTCTTGATGAGGTAGACGCGGGCAAGCTCGCGCTGATAGGCGGGACTGGCTGGAGCAGGAGTGGAGAGGCCTTCGCGCTCTGACGCCGGGACGTTCTCCCATCCCTGTTGGCCGACGCGCGAGACAAGCTTCTGCTCGACGTTGAGCGCAACCATCGGGATGCGGTTGAGCCGAGCAAATTGAAACAGCGGCATGTAGAGAGCTGCGTCGTAGCCCCAGACCTGCCGCCACTCGGACGCCTTCAGGAATGCGTCTTCAGTCAGCTTGCCCTCGACCCAATCATCCAACACGGCTTGCAGGCGGCGCGGAAATGCTTCGAAGCCAATGACGATATTTCCCCCGCGCCCATGCAATGCGGCCAGAGTGTGCAGCTGCCAGCGATGGTGGTCTGCATCGGTATGCGATTCCCCGAGCAGCACAACGGAATTCCTCGCGACAAGATCGCGAAACAGTTCCCCTCTGTCGATGGGTTGCCCAGTTTTCAGGTCGATCCAGACGCCGCGGGTCGCGCATGCGGATGCCGTTTGAGCAGGCGCAACGTTCGCACTCGTCTGCGCGCCAGCCTGACCAATGATGGCCGCAACCAACGTCGAGGACAAAACAAGAGCCCATGGCCGAGACGTTCGCCTGGCAGGGCGCGCCCAATGGTCGGGGACTCCTCGCTGTGAACCAATCTTGTTTGTCATGCTTCGCCTGCTCCCCGGCCATGAACGATGTGGCAGCGACCAAATTTTTCTTCCATGATTTTTAAAGCATGCGTCATCTGGCCGCCGGAAGCAACCTTCGTGGCGCTGGTTTCAAGCACATGCTCTTTGGACTCGACCGTGACGCAGTGACGGATATCATGGAGACGGCGCCTCCGGGCAGCGTGATCCGGGCGCTCCTACATCGCCGCGCGGCAGGCCCAGTCCCAACGAATGGGAGCGTCTCCATGAGCGCTGCGACCTTGGGGGCGCACATTGATTCGCGCAGCCCTCAAGGTGTAAAAAGCTTATTCGTGTTCAAGGTTGAGCCCCGTGAACTGATATGGTCAGCTATATTCCGGTTCTCACCACGCTCTTTTCGGTTTTTTTTCTAAGCCGCATCGTACCGCACTATCTCTCCAAGAGATCGCAGTACTTGCTGTGGTGGACCCTGGGCGTGCTCACATTCGGCATGGGCACGCTCACGGAAAGCATCAATGCCATCTTTGGCTGGAGCGAGTGGAACACGAAGGTCTGGTACATCGTCGGGGCCTTGCTTGGCGGATACCCGCTGGCCCAGGGAACCATTTACCTCCTCATGAAGAAACGCTTCGCCGATATTTCGGCCATGGCGTGCTCGGCGTTCATCCTTGTTGCCGCCGTTTGCGTCGCGTCCTCGCCCGTTGAAGTTCCGCAAGAGTTCGACTATCGCCTCACGGGGCGCGTATTTGCATGGCAATGGGTCAGGGGCTTCTCTCCCTTGCTCAACCTCTACGCCTTCGTTTTTCTTTTTGGGGGCGCCGTTTACTCGGCCATCCAATACTTCGCGAAGGAGAGAGGGAGAACTCGCTTCCTCGGCAACATCCTCATCGCCATTGGCGCGCTTCTTCCCGGCATTGGCGGAAGCTTCACCCGCTTCGGCTATGTAGAGGTGTTGTATATCACCGAGTTCATCGGACTTACCTTCATCTACCTCGGCTACAACATGATGCGCAAGGATCAGTCCGCGTCCCTGCACGCAAACCAGCAGGGCTGGGACCCGTCACTGCCAGCGGACCGCCGCGCGACCATGTAAGGCGCGGCCTTGATCGGTTGGATGTTTTTTTTGCGGCTGCCGCCGCCCGCCAGAGTGCATCTGAGCGATCAAGGCCGTTTCCGACAGAGCCGCAGACTTCTTTTTTGCCCGCTCAGGATTCAACAGAGGCGCTTCTTATCCGTGGCCGTCTCATCCGTGGCTGTCGGCTTCGTGGCGGCGCTCGCTGTGATCGTGCCGATGGTGATCGTCGCCATGATGACCATGCGTATGACCGTGTGAATGCCCGTGGTCGTGCCCATGCCCATGGTCACGGTGATGCAACCGCTCCCTGGGACGTAGCCCGCGCGGGTCTTCGCTGAAGACGAGCGACTTGATCGTGACCGGCACGGTGTTTGACGGCATGCGGATGCGGCCGAGGTCAATGTAGTCGAAATCCATCAGCACAACGCCGTCAATGACCAGAATCTCGCTCGTAACGTCGAGTTCCTCGCGCAGGATCGCGCCCAAAGTCTGGGCCACGTCGCCATCGAGCATGATGTAGATCGGCTGACGCCTCGCAATGCGATCGGCGAGGCCGCGGCGGATGCCCTCGGCGAAGCCGGCGAGGCGCTCATAAGACGGCGGGCCGCGCCAACGCAGCGCCAGCGCGATTTCGCGCTCGGCGTCAACGTCGAACGCGACGAGGTGGCGGCGGATTGCCGCCGCTACTGCATCGGGATCGACCACATCGGCAGGCGCATAATCCGGCTGCAGCACCTGGAGATTGCGCCGCGGCAAGAGGGCGCCGGGCGCCGAGATGTAGCTGGTGTTGCCCGACAACTGAACAGAGTATTCCGACGCGCCGAGCGCGGTCGCCCGGATGCATTCGCCGGCCGGCAGCAACGGCCAGGGCAGCGCGCCAGCGTCGACGCGCCGGCGGATGGAACGGCCGAGCCTTCGCCCGAGGTCGCCAAAATCGCGATCCTCACGGCCGTAGACATATTCCCCGACGCCGCCGGAGAACATGATGCCGTCGATTCGGCCGAAGTCCACGATCGGATCGGTGAGGTAGAGATGGGCGATATCGTGCGGCAGCGGCCGGGCGGTGAGCGCGGCGACGAGCGTATCTGCCATCCCCTCCGCGACTTGATCGAGATCGGGCGCTTGCGCCACGTCGCCGCGCGTCCATGCAAACCCGGCGCGCCGGGCATGGTATTTCCCGGCCGGATCAAGGCGGATGATAACGCCGTCGCGGTCGACCACCTGAAGCCGCCCGCCAATATGAACCGCGGCTGTCGCCGCCACCTTGCCGTGCTCCACCACGGCGAGCTTGGTGGTGCCGCCGCCGATGTCGATGTTAAGGATGCGCTTGCGCTCGGCGCTCGATATGGAGGCGGCGCCTGAGCCATAGGCCGCGAGCATCGATTCCATGTGGTGCCCCGCCGTGGCGCAGACGAAATCGCCGCCCTTCTCCGCCACGATGCCGGCGATCGCCTTGGCGTTCTCGCGCCGCAGGGCTTCGCCGGTAAGAATGACGGCGCCGGTGTCGATCCCGGCCGGGTCGATGCCGGCATCATTGTACGCACCGTCAATGATGGCGCCGAGCTTGGCCTCGTCGATGTGCTCCTCGCTGCGATAAGGCGTGAGGGCGACGGCCGACTGGAACAAGGTCTCGCGCGACACCACGAAGTAGCGGCTGGACAGATCCTCGCCGAGGCGGCGCAGATTGACCCGCGAAAAAATCACCTGAGTACCAGACGAGCCAATATCGATGCCGACTGTCATCAGGGAGACGTGGTCGGCAATCCAGATCGGATTTTCTTCTAACGGGCCGTCGTCGGGGAAATCGTGGTCGTGGTCCGCATAACCATCATGGGTATGCTCCAGGTCAAGGCCGTAAAGATGATCGGTGAGCGTATGGCTGCTTTTCGTTCTGGGCTCGTCGGGGTCCGCCATCAGGAAAACTCCAAATTCAGCGCTTGCCATAGCACGCGCTATGCACTTATTCATTAAACATCATACTGACGGGAGGCTTCCATGCATCGTACCGCCCTGCGCATCGTCGCTGCTTCGCTTGGCTTTGTCCCCACCATCGCGTTTGCCCACCCCGGCCATGACGGCGCAAGCCTCGTCAGCGGCTTCCTGCATCCGCTCGGCGGCGTCGACCATATCATAGCGATGGTGGCGGTCGGCCTCCTGGCCGCCCGGCTGGGAGGCCGGGCGCTGTGGCTCGTCCCGGCGAGCTTTGTCGCGACCATGGCGGCCGCGGGCCTCGCCGGCATGGCTGGCGTGGGTCTGCCTTATGTGGAGACCGGCATCGCGCTGTCGGTCGTGGTGCTTGGCCTGATCGCCGTTCTTGGCGTGGCGATGCCGGTTGCGGTGGCCATGGGGCTGGTGGCGTTCTTTGCGGTCTTCCACGGCTATGCGCACGGCATTGAGATGCCTGAGACGGCGTCAGGTCTCGCCTATGGGGCGGGCTTCGTCGCAGCGACCGCGCTGCTGCATGGCATCGGCATTGGGCTCGGCCTGGCGATCGGCCGGTTCGGCCACAGCGCTGTCCGCCGGGCCGCGTAACGCGGCGGTGCGGTCATGTTGCCGGACGGAGCCGCCGGGTCCGGCCTCCGGCCGGCCCGATCGTAAGCTCCGCGTAATCCGGGGCAGCCCGCTGCTTCGCGCGAGGCCGGCCCCGCATCACGCTGCGCTCCATGCGCCCTGCAAGCCCTACGCCACCGATCGCGCCGGCAGCGGCGGCAGGTCCGCAAGTTCCGCCTCGTAAGCCGCTTCCATCTTCGGCGTCAGGCCATTCCTGGCGAGCGCCTCCGCGAACGTCCGGCGGATTTCCGGCGCCTCATCCGCGTAATCGATCTGATCGCCGCCGATGCGGCGGCTGATCCACGCCTTCGGCACGCCCTGGGCGTTGCGGATCGACACGCCTTCGTGCTTGAAGGCGAGATAGCGCGCCGGGGTGGTGCCGGTGTTGAAATGCTGGTGCAGCCACATGTTGGGCGGCACGATCATCGAGCCGACTTGCCACTCGTAGCGGCGCGGCGCATCGCCCTCCGGCCACATCAGCGAATAGCCCTCGCCCGACAGGATAATCACGTGGGCGCCCGGCCCGTGGCAGTGCGCCTTCTTGTAGGTGCCGACCGGGAACTGGGAGATGTGGCTGTTCATGGAGCCCTTGGCCATATTGAAGCGAATATGGCCGCCGCCGGCGCCGCGCTCCTTGGCCGAGATCAGCGACAGGTTGACGGCGTCGGCCACGAAATTGGTTTGCAGCAGCAGGCCCTTCTGCTCGCCTTTGGCGCTGAAATAATCGGGTTCGCCGTTGAAGCGGCCGCGGAAGTCGTGCTTGGTGCCGAATATGAAGTCGATATCCTCGTAGAGATTAATCACCGGCGGCGCGTTGGTCACTGCCACGTAGCGGGCAGGCTCGCGGCCGGAGCCGTTGAAGTGCTGGTGGTAGGTGTTGAGCGGAATAGCGAACAGCGCGCCGGCCTTCCACTCGAACGTGATGCGGCTGCCGGCATCGTTCCAGACCGAGGTCGATCCGCGGCCGTCAAGCACCAGGATCATTTCCTCGAAGAGCTGCCGCTGCGGCGCGAGCTTCTGCCCCGGCGCGATCTCGCACACATAGCAGTCATTCGAGGTTCGCGATGCTTCGTGATTGATGAAAACGCCCTTGCCGCCCCGCCGCGCCCACGGCTTCAGCTCGACGGTGTGAAGGCTCGGGACATAGTGCGCGCCGATGATGTCGAGACCCTCGGCGCGCACCCAGCGCGTATAGGGCGTGTCCTTCTCGGTCGCGAATTTCTTCGCCAGCTCTTCTGAAACGATGGCGGTCTCTGCCATGCGGATCTCCAGACGTTGATGACGGCCTCTCCGGCGTCGGTAGGGTGGGCAAAGGCGCCCTTTCGACAAGCTCGGGAGCGCCGTGCCTACCCGCCCGCGACGGCCCAAGGGCAAGTGGGCACGCTTTCGCTTTGCCCACCCGAAACACTCATGGTTTCGCAGGGTGGGTTGAGCGACGCGAAACCCACCCTCGCCCTTGCTGCCGTCCTCCCTCGGATGCGCGAGGACGGGGGAAATGGGTTTTCGCTTGGCTCAGCCCATCCTACACCACTCTCCATGAGAAAGTCGCCAAGTGCGCGTGGTATGATGCGCATCAAATTGTTATCGAGCCTCCACCGATATCCTCTCCCGCCTTACCTCCCGGGCCGCAGGGCAGCGAAACGTGGGCGGAGCCCGATAAGGAGGGGGCTGGGATCAAGGATATTCTCATGGCTTCAACCCGCCGCGCTACGACGCCAGACAAAATCTCGGCGCCACACGGCTTTGTCTGGGGCGTCTCCACCTCGAGCTATCAAATCGAGGGGGCTGCCAGGGAAGACGGCAGAGGACCCAGCATCTGGGACACCTATTGCGCTCAGACCGGTCGCATCGCCAACGGCGACACCGGCGATATCGCCTGCGATCATTATCATCGCTATGCGGAAGACATCGGCCTGATGCGCGAGCTTGGCGTCAACGCCTACCGATTTTCCGTGGCGTGGCCGCGGGTGCTGCCGCAGGGGCGCGGCGCCGTGAACGAGAGCGGGCTTGCGTTTTACGACCGCCTCATCGACGCGCTGATCGCCGCTGGAATCGAGCCTTGGCTGTGCCTGTATCACTGGGATCTGCCGCAGGCGCTCGACGACCTCGGCGGCTGGACGAATCGGGATTGTGCGGGGTGGTTTGCCGACTATACCGCGCTGATCGCGCGGCGTTTCGGCGACCGGGTCAAACGTTTTGCAACCTTCAACGAGCCATCGGTGTTTTCGCTGTTGGGCTACGGCATCGGCGGGCAGGCGCCCGGAGTTACCGATCGCTCCCTGCTGTTGCGGACGATCCATCACGTGAACCTCGCCCACGGAGCGGCCATCGACGTGCTGCGGGCAGGCGTGCCGGAAGCCTCGCTCGGGATCATTCACAATCACCAGCCGTGTCTTCCGGCGAGCGACGCACCGCAAGACGCTGCGGCAGCACGGAAATTTGATGCCTATTGGAATGGCGCCTTTCCGGATCCCCAGTTGCTGGCCCACTATCCGCCATTGCTCGCCGATTTCATCGCGCCATATGAGCAAGGAGGCGACCTTGCGCGCATCTGCCGCCCGATCGACTGGTTCGGGCTCAATCACTACTCGCCGCTCTATGTGCAGGCATTTGATGGCAACCCGCTCGGCGCCGGATTCGGCCCGGTTCCGCCGGAAGTGCCGCGCACCTCGATAGGCTGGCCGGTGCAACCCGACGCCTTCCGCGATACGCTTTTGGCAATCCATGAGCGCTATCGGCTGCCGATCTACGTGTTGGAGAACGGCACGGCGAACGTGGACGAGGTTGGCGAGAACGGCAAGGTGATCGATCAGCCGCGCGTCGACTTCCTGAAGGCCTACACGACGGCAATGTTCGACGCGATGAGGGCAGGCGCTGACGTGCGCGGCTATTTCGTCTGGTCTCTGCTCGACAATTTCGAATGGGGCTCCGGATACAGCCAGCGGTTCGGAATCACCTATGTGGATTATCCGACGCAGCGGCGTATCCCGAAAGCGTCGTTCCATTGGTACGCGCAGCTTATCAAAGCGACGGCGCTGTCTGCCTATTCCGGGGGAGGGTGAAATTGACACAGGGGAGAGCGGATTTCGATATGGTTCGGTCAAGAATGCTGCCGCGGCGCTCTTTCCTCTCCCCGGAGGGGAGAGGTAAAGGGGCAGTCGCTCAACGAATCGGAAAATGCGCTAGACGTGGCCTCTGAACAGACCTTGCTGGGCGACATTGGCGGAACGACGGCACGTTTTGCCGTGCTGACCGGAGACACCCTCGGGCCGATCGATCATCTGCCGGTGTCTCACTACCGATCCATGATCGATGCGGTCGAGGGCTATCTCGGCAGCGGCGCGGATCGCAGCCGTATCGGCGCTGCGGTTCTCGGCGTTGCCGGTCCGGTTGAGGGCGGGCGCTGTGTCCTTGTCAACAGCCAATGGGTGATCGATGCCGCCGAGCTGCGCGCCGCGGCCGGATTCAAATCAATCAGCGTTATTAACGACTTCGAGGCGATCGCCTACGCCCTTCCCCATTTGAGCGGGCGCGACGTCAAACCGGTCGCTCCAGGCAGGCCGCTGCCGGGAGAGTCGATGGCTGTGCTCGGACCCGGCACGGGGTTGGGCATGGCCGGAGTTGTCCGCCGCGAGGGCCGGACGACGGTCATTCCCACCGAGGGCGGACATACTACATTGCCGGGCACAACAGCGCGTGAAGACGCCGTGATTGCCTGGCTGCGGGAGAAATTCGGCCACGTCTCGGCCGAACGCGCGCTGTCGGGGCCAGGGCTCGAAAACCTTCATGCGGCCATCGCGGCCATTGACGGTATTGTGGTTTCGAGTCGCACCGCAGCGGAGATTACCCGGCAGGCTCTCGATCGCAGTTGCCCGGTCAGCGTTGCGGCGGTCGATATGTTCTGTGGCATGCTGGGCACCGTTGCGGGCGATCTTGCGCTGATGTTTCGCGCCCGCGGCGGCGTCTATATTGCGGGCGGGATTGCGCCGCGCATCGTTGATCTTCTGGCGCGGTCGGAATTCCATGCTCGCTTCGTTGCAAAGGGGCGCTTCCAGCAATACCTCGAGGGCGTGCCGATCGCCGTCATCGTCAATCCCGACGCGGCGTTCCTAGGACTCAAATCGTTGGCCCGGGAGCAATCCCGATATGAGTGAGTCTCCGCCATCAAGCCCGCACGTATCGCGGGCACCCACGTCTTTCTTGCGGCGGCACTGCAAACGTGGATGGCCGGGACAAGCCCCGGGACAAGCCCGGCCATAACTCCGCAAAAGCGGCGGCTTGTTGCGAACCCTATTCTCCGCCTCCCGCCATGTCTGCAACCTTATCGATGAGCTTCCGGGCACGCTCGATGAGGCCCTCGTGCTCGCCGCGAATGCGCTGGTTCCCGAAGGCGGCGCCGTTGAGGAGAGCGATCATGTCACTCGCCAATTCGTTGCGCTCGTCAGTGATCCTGCCAATCGCGGCAAGAAATCTGGCATAAGTCTTGTCGTCGCTCGTGATCGCTCGGTTGGCGGCCACCAGGCTGTTAACGCCGACCGACCCCTTCGTGGCGAAAATCTGCTTAAAGGCCTGCGCCAGTTCGACGTACTCCTCGCGGCTGTCTTCAAGGGAATCGGGCAGCGCCCCCGATTTGAGATTCTCGACCAGCACGCGGCCGTCGTGGACGTAGTCGTCCTTCAGGCCAAGAAGCGCGAGAATCGTCGGGCGAAGATCAGTGTGATCAGAGAAGACGTCATCGTTTCTCCCCTGGTTCCGTACGCCGGGACCAACCATCCCGAACCAGGTGCGAGTGATCTGCTTTTGGAAGTCGCCGTGGTTCCACGCAAATCCCGATCCCTCGGAGACGCACGCGGGGGGCTGCGAGCAGTCCTTGCCTTTGCCGGTCGAGGCGCTCGAGGTCTCATCGAAGTAGTTGTCGTTTCCGAACATCGTGAAGGTTGGTACGCGATCAGGGACCGACGGGACCATGTGCAGGAGCTTCATTTCCGCCCGGTCGGCGAGCAGGACCGACAGACGGTCGGTGTTGCCGGTGATCGGATTGACAACTGCAAGAGCGTTGACGTCGTGCTCCATTGTCCGCGTCACCGGGTCAGTCGGCGCCGGATTTCCGTTGACATAGAAGTTCGGCGCATCATCGGAATGAATGGAGAACGGGGTCGTATTCCGCCGCTGGGTCAGGAGCAGCCGATCCATGAACGTGTCGATCTCGCCTTTCTTTGCGTAGGTGCATGGCGCGTTGACGCCGTCGCAGTTCGACGGGCTCGGCGGGCCGCCTACGAAATGGTCGTTTTCGTCGGCCGTCACGATGAAAAGCGTATTGTCCTTGGTGATGCCGTCCGCCGCCAGCCGTGCGAAGAATTTCTGGAACGCCGCATCGTAGGAGGCGAGCTGCGCCACGTATCCGGCCTCGCCGGGACCATAGGTGCCCTCGTTGGGGCCGTGGTTGTCGTGCGCATCGGCAATATAGAAATAGACGACCGGAACGCCCGCCTCCAGCATCGTCGCCACGTAGCCAAGCGCTTGCGACGCCGTCGGATCGAAACCGGGAAAGCCGGGATGGCCGAAGTTCGCGATGACATTTCCGTCGAGATCCTTGATCGGACCGCCGGGCGATATCACCGGCTGAACATGGAAATTGCCGTAGAGCGCGTTGAAGCCGGCGTAGCCGCCCGGTTCATCGGGGAGGAGGTCCGGCCGGCTGTGGCTGTTGCTGCAAAGCGGGCTGCCCTTTGCGCAATGGACGGCAATACCCTCAAAATCCGCAACCGCCTCGTCGAAACGGTTCGGATCGTTCGCAATGATCCCTTCAGGCGAGTTCGGCCCGAACACAGTGTTCACGTCGGCCGGAATGCTTTCGAATTCGATGTTGGCAGTCGAGAATGCGCCGACGTCGCAGCCGGCGCGGGTAAACGGCACCCACGGCGCTGGCGCGATTTTGCCGTGTTCATTTGTCATCTGTGGGTGACCGTCCGCGGCCGTCGCAGTCCAATAGAGGAACGAGCTCTGGAAGCCGACCGATCCATCGGGTCGGAAATAGCCATAGCTGTTGGCGACTGCCCAACCGAACCGCTCGCCATAGAGGCCGGTCAGGGACGTCACGATGTCCTGCGCAGTGTGCGAAATAAGCGGCGTGAAATGATTGCCGCTGACCGTGCCGTTGTCGAGCAGGAAGTTAAGAAGATGCGGCATCTGCTCAAGATCCGACGGCACATTGGGATTGTCGCGCCGCAGATGGACGTTGTCGAACTGGAGATAAACGACCCGCTTGATCTTGTTGCCTGCCGAGTGGAGATGGCAGGAAGCCTGCAGCGGCGCAGCCGCTTGTCCTTTTCCGCACGCGATCGCAAGAGAGACGCCCCCGAACAGGACCAGCGCCAGCAACTTGCGAGAGTAGCGTAAACGAGTCATCGCGTTCTCCCGTCTTTTCAAAGCTGTTGGAAAAAAGAATGACGTAGTGCCCCCTACAGGAGTATTCGAACCGCCTGATGTTGCGGTCGGATGACACCTTCGTGACGACCGCGCGACTGGCCGCAAAACCATTGTCGGGTCGGCGCGCCCGATGCCGGAACACGGGGACCGCAAGCGTCGCCGCCATTGGGGTTGACTTGAGTTTCGCTCGCGCTCTGGCGACGCCCGGTGACGCGCCCTCGCCTTGGGATGCCGGCCTGATGCGAGGGCCGACAGGGGCGACGGGAGCAAAGCCGAACGCCAGCGGCTTCAAATCGAAGTCAAATTGGGGATTTTATGTCCTGCTTTCATTGGGGAGGCGTCATGGGAAATGGAGGGGCAGGGACGGCGATCCCGAATGAACCCGCAATCAAAATCATCTCTGAGAAGGCGAAAGCTTGCGCCCGTCTTGGCAGCGGGATCAGTTGCGCTGAATGCGCTGGCTCCGATCGCGCCAGCGAAAAGTCAAGCGTCGAATGAGACCATCCGCGTCGAAGATAGCTACCGCGAGTGCCTCTATTCGAAAGCCAAGAACGCCGGGTATGCAAAGGGCGCGAGGGACTCCGACTTCGCGCTGATAGGAGAATGCCGAAATCAGTGGGTCGCCTACATGGACGTTTGCATTAGGCTTGGCTTTGACAACGGAACCTGCGTCTTGAAGAGCCGTCTGCTCATCCACGCAATCCTCGAAGTGGTCGGCAAATAAAGCGTGGTCCGGTCAGATGGAGCCCTCGCAGGCCGGGCGACGCGAAGCATGCGCGCCAAAGCCGCGGAATGGCAGGCGCGGCCGTTCGTCGTCAGCTCCCTACCGCCCCGCCACGTTCCGGTAGACTGTGCCGCCCTTCATCACGAACACCACCTTCCGCAGCGCCGTGATGTCGCTTAAGGGATCGCCGTCGACCGCGATCAGGTCGGCTTCCATGCCGGGCGCGAGCGCGCCGATCATGCCGGCAAGCCCGAGCGCCTCGGCATTGAGCGAGGTCGCCGCCACGATGGCGTCCATGGCGCCTTGGCCGTCCACCGCGACGCGATGGATGATCTCCTCGGCGTTGCGCCCATGGGCGCCGGCCACCGCATCCGTTCCCATTGTGATCTTTAAGTCCTTGTGGCGGAGCGCCATTTTGAACATGGCGTCGTTGAGCGGAATGCCATCCTCCATGAACTTGAAGCCGGCTTCGTTGTAGTTGCCGATGCCCAGATAGCGGGCTTTGTTCTCGAGGTAGTTCTGCAGGAGAAGGCCGGTCTGCGGCTCGAAATAGGTGCCGTGCGCCGCCATCAGCTCGGCTTCGGCATCGGTGATCTGCGACCCGTGGGTGACGGTGGTGCAGCCAGCGAGCGTCGCGGCGCGCACGGCGGAGGCCGCATGCGCATGCACCCACACCCGCTTGCCAAGCGCCTTCGCTTCCGAACAGGCGGCATTGATCTGGTCATCGCTGAGCGTCTGCCCGCCGCCCTCCCGGATGCTCTTCGAGGCAAAAATCTTGATGACGTCGGCGCCGTCGGCCGCCGCCTTGCGGACGTGCGCCCGGACCTGGTCGAGCGTCAGCCTGGTGTCGGTGAGCGGCGAGACCGCAGTCCGCAGGCGCGGGCCGGGAAGCCGCCCGCTGGCAATGGCGTCCCGCAACGGCACATCGCTCGGCGCCCCGATGCTTTGCACAGTGGTGAAGCCGGCCATCAGCATGGCGTAGGCGTTGGCGGCGCCATACAGCGCGGCTTCGGCTGGAGTCTCGCCCGGCGTCGAGGCGCGGCCGTCGTTGCCGAAATGGGCGCCGATATGAACGTGTCCATCGATCATGCCGGGGAGGACAGTGAAGCGCGGAAAATCGTACGTTGCGGTCTCCGCGGCGCCGGTGCCGACCTTGACGATCCGCGAACCTTCGACCGCGACAACGGCGTTGCGCAGCACGCCGCCTTTGCCGTCGAGGACGGCCCCGGCCCGGATCGTGATGGGCTGCTGCGCGGCAGCCGGCGCTGCGACGCCGAAGAGCCCCGCAAGGGCGGCGACAGCCGGTAGCGTGCGGATCAGGCGGGCGCGCATCGGACCTCCTAACTTAATGGACTGCGGTCAATTATGGTCGGTCGTAGGGTGACTGAAAGCGCGAAACGCCCGCCCGCGCTCGGCCTTTCGAGCGTGGGTGGCGCACGCTTCGCTTTGCTCGCCCTACGAAGACAGAACCCCGGCCTGGCGGGGTGGGTTGAGCGCCACGAAACCTACCTTGGCCTCAGATTCATAGCCTCGCAGGGCGATCACGCCTCACTGGTTCTCGTCGCGCGCATTGGCGCGAAGGACCTCTTTCCCGCCCGGAAGCACCGCCTGGATGAATTGTCCGCCGCGCGCGCCGTCCTTCAGCGGATGAAAGGTCACCGAGATCGTATCGCCTGCTTTCACGGAATCGGCGTGCATTCCCATCGTGACCAGCCGGCCCGGCGAACTCATTTCAATCGCCCACAGCATTGGCTTGCCGGTCTTCTCGTCATTGACCATGACGCGAAGCCAGGAGTGCGGATTGACCCATTCGAATTCCTTCACCGTGCCCTGCAAGGTGACGGTCTTCTCCGCATCGAACATGGCGAAGGAATGATGCGCCGCGGCGGGCGCCACGAACGCCGCTACGGCGACGGCAGTCAGGCTGAGGACTTTCAGATTCATGGACGTCTCCCGAATAAGTTGGCCAGTGAATTTTATATTTTGCCAACATTATAATACGATGCAAAAATCGTACAAGAGAACGGCAATCGGGAGCGGCCGGGGCAGAAACATTAAGCTATTCCGCCTCTCTGCCCCTCCCCGGCCAGCAGGGGAGGGCGGCGAGGGTCCGCTCGCGACAACTCACGGGAGGGAAGGATGCGTTTGACGGGCTTGGCGATTTTGGCGGGTGCCGCGCTGGCGGCAACGAGCGCGCCGGCGACGGCGGCCTGGCGTGGCTACATCAGCCATTCTCTCGGCTTTGCGTTTGCGGCGCCGGGCGAGCTCAAGGTGGAAAAAGGAACCTATCGCGGCGCCGTTGCCGGCGCGCGCGACACCTTCGTCTACCGCTTTGTCGACGATAATATCGAATACAAAGCGGTGGTGATCGACATGAGCGATAAGGCCAATGACGCCGCGACGCTTTTGGGCGAGGCCGAGTACAACTTCCAGGACGGCAAGAAAGTGCTCATGGACACTTTCGGCCGCGTCGATCGCCAATTCGGGCGCAAGCTCACAATCGATCTGCCCAACAATGGCGGACGCACATCGGCGGCATTCTGGTTCATCAATGGCCGCATCGTCACGCTCCAGGCGACGGTTCTGCCAGCCAACGGCGACTACGACTCGCCCGAGATGGGGCGGTTCGTCGACTCGATCACATTCTTCACGGTCCGCGCCCCGGACGATGCGATCGAGTTGCCCGTGCCGTCAAAGTAGCCGCAACGGAGGTCGCAAGATCAAGGGAGGACTGAAATGTGCAGATGGACGATTGCAGCTTTGGCGGGCTCGGCTCTGGCGATGACGGCGCTGCCGGCGCACGCCGCCTGGAAGAGCTACATCAACAGAGAGCTTGGTTTCTCCTTCATGGCGCCGGGCGAGGTCAAAGCCAGCGTCGGCACCTTCAGGGGCAACATCGCAGGACCGCGCCAGACCATCGTTTACCGGTCCGTCGACAACAATATCGAATACAAAGTGACCGTGATCAGCTTCATACAGGCTCAGGCCGAGGGCGCCACCATTCTGGGCGAACGGGAATACATGTTCCAGGACGGTAAGAAGGTGTTACTGGACACGTTCGCACGCGTCGAGCCGGGCAAGGACGCAGTGTACGGCCGCAAGATGGTCGTTGATCTTCCAGGCAATAAGGGCCGGTCGACGGGCGCGTTCTATTTCACCAAGGGCAGGCTGTTTGCGTTTGAAGCCACCGTGCCGGCAAACGGCGATCTGGCTTCCTCCGACCCCAGCCGCTTTGTCGATTCCGTCGTGTTCGTACTTTCCCGCACGGAGCCGGGCGCCGTCGAACTTGAGACGCCGGCGCTCGAATAAAATGCGCAGCGGCGGCAGCTCGATGCGATGGGCGCGTGAACAGGAGGATGGCATGACCGCACCGCGACGGCCTTTCGCTTTATTGGCGACATCAACATTGGCGTCAATCGCCGCAATGGCGCCAACCGCTGTGTCGGGGCAAACACCGGCGTCTGCCGGCTCGCTTTCCTCCCCCGGCCCCCTCCCCAATCCTCCCCCGCTGGCCGGGACGGCGAGGGTGGGGATCGGAGCGGGCGATACCGGTCAGCAACACGCCGCGTCCGTCCCGGATTTCTCTGGCGTATGGGTTCACCCCTCCTGGCCCAGCTTCGAGCCGCCGCTGTCCGGTCCTGGTCCGGTGCGCAACAGATCGCGCCTGCGCACCGGCGAGAGCAACGGCAATCAGCTCGTCGGCGATTACACCAATCCGATTCTGAAGCCCCACGCCGCAGAAGTCGTGAAAAAGCACGGCGAAATTTCGCTGGCCGGCGTGACCTATCCGACCCCGGCCAACCAATGCTGGCCACAGCCCGTGCCGTATATCTTCTGGACCATCGGCATCCAATTGCTGCAGGAGCCGGACAGAGTAACCATCCTTTACAGCAATCCCGATCATGAAGTGCGCCATGTACGGCTGAACTCGTCGCATCCGGCGCGCGTCACGCCGTCCTGGTACGGAGATTCCGTCGGCCATTACGAAGGCGATACGCTGGTAATCGATACGGTGGGGATCAAGACTACGCGACCGTTTGCCATGGTGGACATCTTCGGCACGCCCTACACGGAAGCTCTGCACGTGGTGGAACGCTATCGGCTGCTCGACTACGAGACCGCCAAGGAGGAGCAGGAACGCGGCCAAAAGGAGAATCGACGCCTGCCCTTCAACGACTCCGGCATGGACGCTGATCCCGACTATCGGGGCAACGGGCTGCAGCTTGAATTTACGGTCGAAGACGAAGGAGTCTTCACGATGCCGTGGTCGGCGCTCATGACCTATCGGCGCGCCCGCGGCGGCTGGCCGGAATTTGTCTGTGCGGAAAACATTCGCGAGTATTATTACAACAAGAATTCTGAAGTGCCGACGGCGGACAAACCGGATTTCTGAGCGGCCGCGCTTGGTCGCCCGCGTGAGCGGTAGAGTAGGCGAAGGCGCGCTCCTGAGCCTGTCGAAGGGTGCGCGCCGTGCCCTTTAGTATAGGAACGCGGCACATTTGCGCTGGAGCCGATGAGGGTACGATACCACTCGCGCGAACCACGGCCCTCGGTGGCCCCGTCGCCGCGCAGCCGCCGCCGGACACCCGCCTTTTCCCGCATGGCTATCGCCCTCAATGGAGACGGGAACCGGCGCGCGGCCTGGAGCTGGGGAGAGTGAGCGCGCCGCCGAACGATAGCACGAAACCATCCCGCCGACGGCGCGGCCCGTCCCGAACCCGGAAGGCCACAAGGCCTACGCTTCGCCCCTCCGGTCCTTCCTGTGATCGTTCCTGAATAGCCACCAAAATATGAGCAGGAAACCGAGCACCGCCAACGCAAGACGCCCATAACCACCGATGATTTGTTCGAATGGAAGCGGTGCGACCATTACGATTGCGAGGACCAAAACCATTGTTTCCATTATTCTTTCCATGTTGCTGCCTCCTGCGATATTGCCGATCGTCTCCGACTCGTCGTCTGGCGCCGAGCCGTGCACGCGGAAACCTGCAATGGGGGCAGCGGTAATATTTTTGCCGGACGTCAAACCCACCCGTTTTGCGCAATATCAATAACGCTTGCGCACGCGGCAAACATCGCCCAACCGCGCACAGCGCTCGCGTGGGGCGAAGACGGAAACAAAGTAGTGGCGGCGAACTCAGAGCGCCGCACTGACTGCCGACCAACGCGCGCGCTCGGGGGAATTGCGGGCGCCGTCGGGCCAGTTGGAGGGGCTCCCATCTTTTGTGGGCTTGGGCGCGCTGTTTGCGGAGCAAAAGGGTCATTCGCAAGCTAAGGGCAGGCGGGAGCGAAATCAAAAGGCTGTGATGGGTTCCCAGAGCGGAACACGAGAACCTCTGTCGGGTTGATGACTTATGGCGCCCTCAGAAAGCGCCCGAACGCGCCACTGTGACTGCGGCGACCTGGTGGCTTGGCGTTTCCCCCTTCCCTAGCCCCCGCCAAAGCATCGGGCGCCGCTATTCGCCAACAAGCCAGACACTCGTAGGAGGTGAGCCTTGGTGAACCTAGCAAAATACGCGGCAACGGCGGCCCTTGCCGTGAGCTTGGCGGCTGCGGCGACTAAGCCAGCTTCGGCCTGGGGTTATGGCGGTTACGATCCGAACTACGGCTACGGCTACGGCGCTTTTGCCTCCGGCTACCCCGAGGTTTATGGCATGACCTACCCGGATGGCTATGCGTATGTCATGACCTACCCGGGCGGGTACGAGGGGTACTACCGACCCTACGGCTACTACCGGCCCTACCCGCGCCACTTCTACGGGCGCCGGCACTTGTACTTCCACGGCTACAACTAGGAGAAGTGCCGGCGGCTGCTTGCCGGGCGGCGTTGGTTCCGCTTGGGCGGCGGGTTTGGCGGGCAGGCAAACGCGGCTCACAGCGGCGCAACGCTCCTGAGTACTCAGAGTCTAAGCGTTACTCTTCGATCGCCTCCCGACCAATGGGAGTGATCCGGAGGCGTACAGCGTCGACCAACCTGGGACCAGCGTTCACGGTCTCGCGTTCCGCAGTAGCGAGGCCGCCGTGCACAACATCGGTGATCATATCGCCATTGAAGCCGTGGACGCGCACAAGCGATGCTTGGGTCACGCCATGCGGACTGCTGGCAAGCAGCTTTAGCATCTCAAGCGTGCGGCGGGGTTGCGGGCTCAGACGGCGTTTTCGAGTGGTCGTCATACGTGCAGTATCGGACGCAGGCGTTTACGTTTAATTAAGGTTGCCGCCGCGTGGCCCGGCTGACGCAATCCAGCTCGGTCGCGTTGTGCACGTTCGTTCGTCGGACGGCTCGTGGATAGATTTCCCGAAAGACACCGAGCCCTTGGGCGCCGCCGCGGTCGACGTCCTGCCAGCACACAAACAACGAACACGCGACAAGCAGGCAATTCGGCGTTGAGTCAAACAGTCGCAGCGGCTCATTACCAGCCTTGAAACGACCTGCGAGCGCTTACGTCTGCGCCATGAGCATCGACCCAATGACCGTGGTCATTGGTGTGGTCCTGGCGGCATGGGTGTTCATTTGTTGTTCGCATCCGCCCCCAGACGTTTACACTGGACCCGGTTGCGACGGTCCATAAGCGCGACACGCCGACAAAAATGCCCCGATAGGACGACTTTGGCGTGCGCTAACCCGAACTTACCGCGATGAGTGCTTCGGCCTTTGATACGCGGAGGACGAAGGGTGCGTGCGCGAGCCCCGTCAGCGCCTTGCCTTTGGCGGGCGCGATTCGCTTTGCCCGCCCGATGGGCCAACATTGTGCCCACGCGCCCACGCGCGGCGGCATGCTCACTTCCGCGATCGATGGAAATACCGCAGGTCCGGCGGCGGCTGGCCCTTTTTGGCAGGCATGAGCAGGCCGTCGCCGCTTAAAAAGTAAACTTCATTGCCGATGCTGACGTGAACATTGTTTTCGGCGCACACGGTTTCCTTCCACCAGATCGGCTCTTTTGTTTGGGTGCGTCGGTAGTCTTTGGTGACTATCCACGGCCGCGTGAGCGCATGATCGAACGTCGTGATTTCGTCGTGCAGCATGTTCAAGTTGCTCTTGTCGAGATAGATCCGCTCCCTGATGATCGACTGATTATCCTCGTGCAGCGGAATGCCGGTCATCTCATAGGTGCGCGGCCCCTTCAGCCCACGGGTCTCGACCAGCAGCGTGTCATAGCGGCCGTCGCCGTCCTCATCGACCCAGCGGCCGATTGAATAGCCGGTAAACAGGGGATCGTCCGCCATGTTGGCCGGGAAGTCGCGGCCATCGGTGTGAATGCGGCGGCTGTCGCGAATGTGGTCGATCAGGATGTAGGTGGTTTCGGGGAGAACCACGATTTCCATCGCCCCGTACGGCCCCATGACGCGCGGCATGCCCGGCGACAGGCACCTGAAGGTCGGGTCGCCGGCTTGGCCGCCCAGCGCCTGATCAGCCAGATTGGCCTCGAAAATCGCCTGATATTCCGGCGTCAGCGGCGCCTCCTGCCCGGGTCCCGCCGGCTTGTGTGGATCGTACTGGACGCCGGGGTAGGCCCCGCTCGGCACGGCGACGCGGCGCCATTCTCCCTTCAGGTCCGGATATTGGGAGTCGTCGAAGGCCTCAGCGGCGAATGGGGTGAGAAACGCGGTCGTCAGGGCCATCAGGCCGATAAGATGGCGGAGGCGCATGCGAGCTATCCTTGGCTTGAAAGTAGGTACGTAACTACATATTGTAATCCCCGCAATGGCGTCTGTCCACGCGGGAGAGACCGATATGGCGGTGACGACTCTGACCAGCCGCGAATTCAATCAGGATACCAGCCGCGCCAAGAAGGCGGCGCGGCGTGGTCCGGTCTTCATCACCGATCGCGGCCGACCAGCGCACGTCCTGCTGACAATCGAAGACTATCGACGCCTGACCGGCGGCGACATGAGTCTGGCGGAAGCGCTCGCCCAGCCGGGCGATGCGGCGGATTTCGAGTTCAAGCCGCCCCGCCTCCGTGGAGGCTTTTTTAAGCCCGCCGATCTCGAATGATGTTCCTGCTTGATACCAACGTTATCTCCGAACTCCGGCGGCCGGACAGGGCGAACAAGAATGTTCTGGCGTGGGCCAGCACGATTCCAAATGCGAGCTTTTTTCTCTCAGCCATCTCCATTCTTGAGATCGAGTTGGGCACGCTCAAAATCGCACGCAAGGACGCCGCGAAAGGTGCAATCCTGCGCGCCTGGATCGACGAGCAGGTCCTGCCGCGCTTCGCGGATCGAATCCTTGCTGTCGATACAGTGGTAGCGCAGCGTTGCGCGCGCCTTCATGTCCCTGACCGGCGAGCGGAACGCGATGCCTTTATCGCTGCGACGGCGATGGTTCACGGTCTGACGGTTGTCACGCGTAATGTCGCAGACTTCAAATCTGTCGGCGTCGCGCTGCTCAATCCTTGGGCAGCTCCTCACTCATAAAGCGGTTCGCCTTCAACCGTACACCGGCGCAGCAGCCGGCGTTCGTCCTTGGGAAAATCGGTCCGCGCATGGGTGGTGCAGCGATTGTCCCACATGACGAAGTCTCCGAGCCGCCAGACATGCTCGAAGATGAATTCGCGGCGCTCGCCGATTTCGTAGAGCTGATCGAGTATCGCAGAACTCTCCTCAGCCGGCAGGCCCTCGATCCGCGTCGTCATCAGGCGGTCGACAAAGAGCGTTTTGCGCCCGGTATCCGGATGAGTAATAAAGACCGGATGAAAATGGTGCGGAATGCCGCTGATGTCGCCTGAGCTATCCGCCTGCCTGGCGCGGTTGTATTCGTGGATGTGCAGCGCCTTGCGGCCCCGGAGCTTGTCCTTGAGCGCCGCGGGAACCGCCTCATAGGCCTTGTACATGTTCGCGAACATGGTGTTGCCGCCCGTGGAGGGCAGTTCGAGCGCGTAGAGGAAAGTGTATCGGTAGGGCCGCGGCGTGTAGCCGCCGTCGACATGGAACCAGAACTCGCCTTCCCCAAAAGCGCCGATCGCCTCCCCATCGACCTTGATGTTGGAGACAAGGAGAATTTTCTGGTTGTCCTGCCGGCTCCCCTCGGCGCGGCTGCGCAAATGCTCCGGCGCTTTCTTGCGGTCCCCGAGCTCGCCGAAATAAGAAGCGAAACGAAGCTGGTCGTCCTGTGAAAGGGTCTGGCCGCGGAAGACCAGCACGAGATGTCTTTCCCAAGCCTCTTTGATCGCCTGGACTGTCGCCGCCGAGAGCGGCTTGGTGAGGTCAATCCCTCTGACCTCCGCGCCGCAGGCGGCGGATAGCGGCGTGACGTCAATAGCGACGACATCCTGCATAACCGAGCCTCCGTACGAAACCCGATGCTTGGCTTGACGTTACAACCGAACGGCCGCCCGCGACAGCCCAGGCAATCGCATGCGGCGCCGCCGGCCGGCGCTCCCTCTCCCCGCCTGCCCCTGCTTGTGAGAGGGTCGGGACGGCCCGCTCTTCCCTCGCCGGAGATTATGGGATAAGGCTCCACTCGCCGCGACGGGCGACCGTCCGCAGGCCGGAAAAGTTTTGCGGGGCGGCGCTGACGACGCCGCCTTTTTCACGCCCGATCAATGTCCGGCTGGTAACGCAATGCCAAAACGAACCGATCTTTCCACGATCCTGATCATCGGCGCGGGGCCGATCGTCATCGGCCAGGCTTGCGAATTCGACTATTCGGGGACCCAGGCCTGCAAGGCTCTCAAAGCCGAGGGATATCGCGTTGTCCTCGTTAATTCCAATCCGGCCACCATCATGACGGATCCGGACATCGCCGACGCCACCTATGTGGAGCCGATCACTCCGGAGATCGTCGCCCGTATCATTGAGAAGGAGCGGCCCGACGCCTTGCTGCCGACCATGGGGGGCCAAACGGCGCTGAACTGTGCGTTGTCGCTGCGCCGCATGGGCGTGCTCGATGCGTTTGGCGTGACCGTGATCGGCGCGACCGCCGAGGCGATCGACAAGGCCGAGGACCGCGAGCTGTTCCGGGAGGCCATGAAGCGGATCGGCCTTGAAACGCCGAAGTCCACGCTTGCCAATGCCTCCGATCTTAAGAGGGCCGACCGCGACCGCCATCAGTCCGAGATCGACCGCATCAAAGCGCGCGGCCTTGCGGCCGACGAAGAGCGGCGCGCCATTGCGGCTTTCGAGGGCGCCTGGGCGGCCGGCGAGGCAGAACGCAAACGCCGCTATATCGCCAAAGGTCTCGCCGAAGCGCTGGAGGCGCTGGCGCATATCGGCCTCCCGGCCATCATTCGTCCCTCGTTCACGCTGGGCGGGACGGGCGGCGGCATCGCCTTCAACAAGGAGGAATTTCTCGACATCGTCGAGCGGGGTCTCGATGCGTCGCCCACCACCGAGGTGCTGATCGAGGAAAGCGTGCTCGGCTGGAAGGAATTCGAGATGGAGGTGGTGCGCGACAAACGCGACAACTGCATCATTGTCTGCTCGATCGAGAATCTCGACCCGATGGGGGTCCACACGGGCGATTCGATTACGGTAGCGCCGGCGCTGACCCTGACCGACAAGGAATATCAGATGATGCGCGACGCATCGATTGCGGTGCTGCGCGAGATCGGCGTCGAGACCGGCGGCTCGAACGTCCAGTTTGCTGTCAATCCGGCGGACGGCCGTCTCGTGGTGATCGAGATGAATCCGCGCGTGTCGCGTTCGTCCGCACTCGCCTCCAAGGCGACCGGATTCCCCATCGCGAAGGTCGCCGCCAAGCTCGCGGTCGGTTACACGCTCGACGAGATCGAGAACGACATCACCGGGGGCGCGACGCCGGCCTCGTTCGAGCCGACGATCGATTACGTCGTGACCAAAGTGCCGCGCTTCGCGTTTGAGAAGTTCCCCGGCGCTGAACCGCTGCTCACCACGTCGATGAAGTCGGTGGGCGAAGCGATGGGGATCGGCCGGACCTTCCAGGAATCGCTGCAGAAGGCGCTGCGATCGCTGGAAACGGGTCTCACTGGTCTTGACGAGATCAATATCAAAGGGCTCGGCGAGGGCGACGACAAGAACGCCATCCGGGCGGCGCTCGGCGTTCCGACGCCGGACCGGCTTCTCGTGGTCGCCCAGGCCATGCGTCTCGGCATGTCGGATGACATGATCCACGAATCTTGCAAGATCGATCCGTGGTTCCTGGCTGAAATTCGCGGCATCGTCGAGGCCGAAGCTGAGATCAAGGCAAAGGGTCTGCCCGCAACCGCCGGCGCGCTGCGCCGCCTCAAATCGATGGGCTTCTCTGATGCGCGGCTTGCCCGGCTCGCGGGCGTCTCCCAGGAGGAAATCGCGCGCCGACGCCACGCTCTCGGTGTCCGTCCGGTCTTCAAGCGCATTGATACCTGCGCGGCCGAGTTCGCGTCTCCCACCGCCTACATGTACTCGACCTATCAGCAGCCGTTTGCGGGCGCATCTGCGGGCTCTTGGGCCGACGAGGCGGCGCCGTCCGACCGCAAGAAGATCATCATCCTTGGAGGGGGGCCGAACCGCATCGGGCAGGGCATCGAATTCGATTATTGCTGTTGCCATGCCTGCTTCGCGCTGCGCGAAGCAGGCTTCGAAACGATCATGGTCAACTGCAATCCTGAGACCGTGTCGACCGACTACGATACGTCTGACCGGCTCTATTTCGAGCCGCTGACCGAGGAGGACGTGCTCGAAGTCGTCGCCGCCGAACGCCGCAACGGCGCACTGCTTGGCGTTATCGTGCAGTTCGGGGGCCAGACGCCGCTCAAGCTCGCGGCAGCGCTGGAGCGCGCCAAGGTGCCGATCCTTGGCACTTCGCCGGATGCGATTGACCTTGCGGAGGACCGCGACCGCTTCAAGAAGCTGCTCGAAAAGCTTGATATCCGCCAGCCCAGGAGCGGCGTCGCCACCAGCCCTGCAGCCGCGCGCGCGATCGCCGAGGAGATCGGTTACCCGATCATGATCCGGCCCTCCTATGTGCTGGGCGGGCGCGCCATGGAGATCATCCGCGATTCTGCGCAACTCGCCCACTATGTGGCGCGGCTTGCTGACGACCTCGACCGGCCGTCCGAACTTGCGGTATCGGACCGCCGGCCGCTGCTGATCGACCGCTACCTTTCCGATGCAATCGAGATCGATGTCGATTGCATTGCGGATGGAAGCAGCACCTTTATTGCCGGCATCATGGAACATATCGAGGAGGCCGGCATTCACTCCGGCGACTCGGCCTGCGCCTTGCCGCCCCATTCGCTCTCAGCCGCGGCCATTGCAGAGCTGGAACGGCAGACGCGGGCGCTCGCGCTCGCGCTTGATGTAGTCGGCTTGATGAACGTGCAATACGCCATCAAGAACGGCGATATCTACGTGCTCGAAGTCAATCCGCGCGCTTCGCGCACGGTTCCGTTCGTGGCGAAAGTGATCGGCACGCCGGTGGCCAAGATCGCCGCCCGGGTGATGACCGGCGAACCGCTGGCAAGCTTCAACCTCAAGCGGCCCGCGCCGCGCCACGTCGGCGTGAAGGAAGCGGTGTTTCCGTTCGAGCGCTTTCCGGGCGTCGACACCGTGTTGGGACCAGAAATGCGCTCCACCGGAGAGGTGATGGGAATCGATCGTACGTTCGAACTCGCCTTCGCGAAGAGTCAGATCGGCGGCGGCGCGCGGCTGCCGCGCGCCGGCACCGTGTTCGTCTCTGTCCGCGACGCCGATAAGGAGCGCATCCTCGTCCCGGTCAAATTGCTGGCCCAACTCGGCTTCAAGGTCGTCGCCACGTCCGGAACCCAACGGTATCTGAGTGCGAACGGCATCCATGCGACAAAAATCAACAAACAGTTGGAAGGCCGCCCCCATATCGTGGACGCGATCAAGAATGGCGAAATCCAACTGGTGTTCAATACGACGGAGGGCGCTCAGGCTCTCGCCGACTCGCGCGCATTGCGGCGCGCGGCCCTCTTGCATAAAGTCCCGTACTACACCACTCTTTCCGGGGCCACTGCGGCGGCGCTGGGCATCAAAGCCTATCTCGGGGGCGAGTTTGAGGTCCTTCCGCTGCAAGGCTATTTCGGGGGCTGAAGCTTCGTTGAACAAAAGCCACACCCCGAAGCAGTTCGGCCAACGGTAGGCAGAGAAGTCGAGCTGGATCGCATCGCCGGCGATGAGCCGAGGATGCGATCGGTGCTTTTTTGTCAAGGGATAGAGAATCGATGGACAAGATACCGATGACAGCGGCGGGCTATTCCGTTCTGGAAAATGAACTCAAGCATCGCCAGCAGGTTGAGCGTCCGCGTATCATTCAGCAGATCACTGATGCGCGTTCGCACGGCGATCTTTCCGAGAACGCCGAGTACCATGCGGCAAAGGAACAGCAAGCGCATAACGAGGGCCGCATTGCGGAGCTGGAGGACAAGCTTGCGCGCGCCGAAGTCATCGATGTCTCGAAGCTGTCGGGCGACACCGTGAAATTCGGCGCGACCGTCACATTGATCGACGAGGACACCGACAAGAAGGCAGTCTGGCAGATCGTGGGCGAGCCGGAGGCCGACGCAAAGGCCGGCAAGATTTCGATCACGTCGCCGCTGGCCCGCGCGCTGGTCGGCAAGAAGAAAGGCGCCAATGTCGAGGTCGTCACGCCTGGCGGCGCCAAGGCTTATGAGGTCGTGAAGGTGGAGTGGCGATAGTCGCTTCGGAGCACCTTCCCGGCAGGCGGCTCACCTCAATCTCAGGCCCGCAGGGCGCAACAAGCGCAGCGCATCGCGCCCTACGGCTGTTGCCTGGCGATGCGAAATTCGAGCGGCGCGGGACGCTTGATTATTACGCGGGCACGGCGCGCAGCAACTCAACCGGGACCATGGGTGCGTCCTTGGAGTTGCGCAGCGTCAACGACGTCTTGACATTGCGGACGTGCGGAGCGGCGGTCAGATCGGTCACGAAGGCCTGAAACCGGGCGAGGTTCGGCGCTACGCACTTAAGCACGAAATCGATCTCGCCTGACAACATCCAGCATTCGCGCACCAGCGGCTCGCGCCGCACAAACGCCTCGAAAGCCTCAAGGTCAGCTTCGGCCTGGCTGGTGAGATGCACCATCGCGAACGCCGTCACCTCGCAGCCGAGGGCCTTCTCATCAAGCAACGCGCGATATCCTTTGATGTAGCCGGCTTCCTCAAGGCTGCGGACACGCCGCAGGCAGGGCGGCGCGGAAATGCCGACCCGGCGGGCCAGCTCCACATTCGTGATGCGGCCGTCATGCTGCAGTTCACGCAAGATATTGCGGTCGATCGTGTCCAGGCGTCGCATATTTGCTATTTTACAATGAAAAAGTTGCTTGCGAAACATTATTGCGCGGCCTGCCCCTGCGCTAGCTTCGCTATGCGGACCAAAGAAAACTTCCTCCAAGCGCCCCACGCTTGAACGCACGCGGAGCGAAAAATGCCCCTACCTGCTCTTGCCCGCATGCGGGCGAGGCTAGCGCAGAATCAGGCTTGCGTTTCTTGCATGGCACTTGCGGAACACATACATATGACCACGCGGCCTGCCCCGAAGCCCCCTCCCTATGCGGGGGAGGATAGGGAGGGGGAAAATTAAACGAGAAACGCATGTCAAGGAGCATCCACGCCAAGGTTGTCATTATCGGCTCGGGAGCCGCCGGCTGCACGGCCGCGATCTATGCCGCGCGGGCGATGCTCGAACCCGTGATGATCCGCGGAGTTCAGCCCGGCGGGCAGCTCACCATCACCACTGATGTGGAAAACTATCCCGGTTTCGCCGACGTGATCCAGGGCCCCTGGCTGATGGAGCAGATGGAGAAGCAGGCCGCCCATGTGGGCGCGCGGCTCGTCTCCGATCACGTCAACAGGGTGGAGCTTGGCCAGCGGCCGTTTCGCATCTCATGCGATTCCGGCGACATATATCTCGCCGAGTCGCTGGTGATCGCCACTGGCGCGCAGGCGCGCTGGCTCGGCCTTCCGTCGGAGCAGGCGTTTCGCGGCTATGGGGTTTCGGCCTGCGCGACCTGCGACGGCTTTTTCTACAAGGGCAAGAATGTGATCGTGGTTGGCGGCGGAAACACCGCCGTCGAGGAGGCGCTGTTTCTTACTAATTTCGCCAACAAGGTGACTGTGGTCCATCGCCGCGATGCGTTCCGGGCGGAGCGCATTTTACAGGAGCGCCTGTTGCGTAACGGAAAGATCGAGGTGATCTGGGACAGCGTGCTGGAGGAAGTGAGAGGCGGCGAAAACCCGCGCAAGGTGACGGCGGCAGCGGTCCGGAATGTCAGGACGGGCGCGGTGACGGAGGTCGGCGCCGACGGCATCTTTATCGCCATCGGACATTCGCCGGCGAGCGAATTGTTTGCGGGCCAGATCGAGATGAAACCGAACGGCTACATCAAGACAGCGCCGTTCTCGACCGCGACATCGGTGCCAGGCGTGTTCGCGGCCGGCGATGTGGCTGATGACGTGTACCGCCAGGCGGTCACGGCCGCCGGAATGGGCTGCATGGCGGCCTTGGAGGCGGAGCGATTTTTGGCGGCCCACAAGGTGGAAAGCCTCGCCGCCGAATAGATCGCCGGGTTCCTCACGAGGGGAGCCCCGTCGTAAATCCGGAATGTTGGATTCCGGAACGCTTCTTCCCTACCTTCTGCCGCTCGCGGGGGAGGGCGGGGAGGGGCGTCGCAGGGAGAGGGAGTTCGCGCGGGCGACTTCGATCGATCATGGACTGGGACAAGCTCAAGGTATTTCACGCCGCCGCCGAGGCCGGCAGCTTCACGCATGCCGGGGAGCAGCTCGGCCTCTCTCAATCAGCAGTCTCGCGCCAGGTCAGCGCACTGGAGCAGGAACTCACGGTCGCGCTTTTCCACCGCCATGCGCGCGGCCTGATCCTGACCGAGCAGGGCGAGCTTCTCTATCGCACGGCACATGAAGTGTTCATGAAGCTCGAATCGGCGCGCGCCAAGTTGACCGACAGTCGCGAGCGTCCGAATGGCGACCTCAAGATCACCACGACGGTCGGCATCGGCGTTCATTGGCTGACGCCGCGGCTTGGCGAATTTGGTGAACTCTACCCGGACATTCGCATCACCCTGATCACGACCAACGAGGAACTCGATCTCGCGATGCGCGAGGCCGACGTCGCCATTCGCCTGCGGCAGCCGACCCAGCCGGACCTGATCCGGCGCAAGCTGTTCTCGGTCCACTTCCACGCCTTTGCGTCGCCCGCATACCTCAAGCGCATGGGCACGCCGCACTCTCACGAAGATCTCGACAACCATCATCTTCTGGTCATGGGCGGCGATGTACCGCAATATCTGCAGAACACACGCTGGCTGGTGGACGTCGCTCGCAATGGCAAGGGGCCGCGGACCCCGCACCTCATCATCAACAACATTATCGGCGTCCTGCGGGCTTGCCAGGCCGGCCTCGGCATTGCGATGTTGCCCGACTACATCGTCGAAGAAGATGGCGGCTTGGTGCAGTTGTCCGGCGACACCGAAACCATCGCGCTCGACGCTTATTTCGTCTACCCGGAGGAACTCAAATCGGTCGCCCGGGTGCAGGCGTTCCGCGACTTCCTGGTCAGCAAAGCTCAACGCTGGAATTTTTGACGGATATGAGCGCGCGGGTGGATGCAAGCGCCGCGACGGTGCACTGGGGCTATCTTGACGCCACCCTCCCGCCGGCTGCCGAAATCGACAGCGGGGAAGTGGTGACGATTTCGACCGTCTCGGGGCCGCCCGAGGCGCTGCCGCCGCCGCCCGCGATCGTACCGCGGGCGCTGCACGATATTCACGGCGCCAAGACGCGGCGGATGCTGCCCGGCCACATGTGCACCGGTCCAATCGCTGTCCGTGACGCCAAGCCCGGACAAGTCCTGCAGGTCGATATCGAGGACATCGCGCTTCACTACGATTGGGGCTACGTCGCCTGTCGTCCGCTCAGGGGCGCTTTGCCGCTTGATTTTGCAGAGGCCCATCTGATCCATGTGTCGCTTGAGCGCAATCGCATGGTCGGCCGGCTGCCGTGGGGCGCTGAAATCCCGCTGCGGCCGTTTTTCGGGGTCATGGCCAATGCGCCGCCGCGCGCCTGGGGCATGGTGTCGAGCATCCAGCCGCGCCAGTTTGGCGGCAACATGGACAACAAGGAGCTCATTGCCGGGACCACGCTCTATCTGCCAATATTCGTCGACGGTGCGCTGTTCTCGGTCGGCGACGGCCACGGCGCCCAGGGCGACGGCGAAGTCTGCGTCAATGCCATCGAGACCGGCCTGATCGGGCGCTTCCGTCTCACCGTGCGCGACGATATGAAACTGACATGGCCGATGGCCTAGACCCCGACGCATGTCATCACCATGGCCTTCGATCCCGACCTCGACGACTGCGTGGTCGTAGCGTTGCGGGCGATGCTCGACCTGATTGAGGCCCGCACCACGCTCAAGCGCCACGAAGCCTACATGCTGGCGAGCCTCGCAGCCGACCTGCGCATCACCCAGGTGGTGAACGAGCACAAGGGCGTGCACGCCATGCTGGAGAAGCGGTATCTGCAGCCGGCGCGGTGAGGCGGGAGCGCGGCGCCCTTACGGTTTCTTGTATTGGACAACCGCATATGGTGGTCCCATGAGGCACCCTCGAAAGTCCGATGCCGCAAGCGGTCCGCTGCCGGCGCCGCGAGAACGGCCACGCACGGCCCCGACCCTCTACGACACTTTGGAAGTTATACCTACTGCGAGTCCGGAGACGATCCACGCCGCATATCGCAGCCTCATCAGCCGGTATCATCCTGACAAAGTGGCAGGGCTTGGACCAGAGCTGCAGGAAATCGCCAGCGCGCGCACGAAAGAAATCAATTACGCTTATGACATCCTTGGCGATGCGGCCCGCCGAGCGAGCTATGACGAGCAATTGCGCGAGGCAGAAAGCCCGTTGCTGCCTGAGCGACAGTCGCCCCCGGCGCAGAGCGTTTGCGCTCCCCCGCCCGAGGTCCGCGAGCCGCAGCCCGAGCTGCGTTGGCCACGGCCGGATATCCGCGGGCCGCAGCGCCATCGCCTGCGAGCCACTCTCTTCGCCGCTGTTGTGGGAATCGCAGCATTGTTGACGCTGATGCTTGCGGCCAACATCATCTTTGCAGTCGTCGATTTTTTCGTGACCGGCCACGCCGGGCTTTTCCAAGGCTCGGTAAATTCCATAGATGCGAATGTCAGCTATTCAGGAGCGCCCTATTTGCTGGTCATGTGGGTATGGCTCTTTCTTAATTATGTGTTCGGACTGATCTCGTATCGTCTTGGGGTACGTATCGGTCAAAGAACCGCATCGGGTTTTGACGAGCCGTTTTTCGGCACGAACGATCGTCTCCTTTTGTTTTTGACATTCGTCTGCGCGGTCGCCGGCAGCGAATTGCTATTTTCCACTCACACGATGCCTGACATTTCGGCCGATATGTTCATCCTCGGCGGCGCATATACCGCCGAACGGGCTATCACATAGCCTCTGAGTCAATGTTGACGAAAATCCCGGCCACGGCTCGGCAGCCGCGCCCCGCGTAGCCTCAGGGTCCGGCCGGAGCTTGTCATCGGGCCGGCCAACGGCCGGACCCGTGGCCGGCCCGAGTGGGGCAGGACGTGAAAAGCGGCCAACCCGCGATCACTCGCGGCCTTGATCGCTTGGATGGTCCCTG
>JAJPKK010000118.1 GCA_021323775.1 Hyphomicrobiales bacterium | reverse complement strand
CGAAATTCGAAGCATATGGAGCCCGCCCGGAAGGCCGCGTTTACCGGCCCAAGTTGAGGTCTCCAATTGATAGGTTTCATGGAATCGCTGAACTAGGCGGAATATCAAACCAGGCTCGCTGCGTGCAGGTTCGCCGATTTGACGCAGCAACTCTGCTCAAATATCCCCATCCGGGTCCGCCCACCACCGTACTTGTCCCACGGTCGCCGTCACACGCCTGAAAGATGAATCAAGTTTGCTTGCGGGATTGGGATGGCTTCGGCCTACCGTAGAACCCGCGATGCGGCAAATGGCGAGGGAAGACCCTATAACCTGCCCGTTGTCGGCGAAGGCCGTTCTGTCCTGGCCATTGCCTGACCTGAAGATGGTCGACCGCATGCTGGTTCGAGGCATAGCGCTCCTGAGCCGGTCGAAGGTTGGTCACCTGGAGGGCCTCGAATACGTTGAGCCCGAGCGCGATCCCTTCATTCTCGCGGCAAACCACAGCACACGCCTGGAAGCGATCCTGCTGCCGGCCCTGCTCTTCCTCTTAAGGCACGGGCGACGCATCCATTTCATGGCCGACTGGAATTTTCGCATGATTCCGGGCGTGAACCTTCTCTATCGGCGGGCCGGCGCGATCACGGTTGCTCGCAAGCCCGCCCGGCCGCGCGTTCTCAACTTCATGAAGCCGCTCTTCACCGAGAAAGTTTCTCCTATGGAGCAGGCGCGGGCGCATCTCATGTCCGGCCGTTCGATCGGCGTGTTCCCGGAGGGAACCGTCAATCGCGACCCCTTGCGCCTGTTGCACGGCCGCTACGGCGCGGCGCGACTGTCCCTCGAAACCGGCGTCCCCATCGTTCCGGTCGGTCTGCGATTCCCGGCCGTGCCGAGAGGGGTCGCCACACCGGAAGGAAGCCCAATGTCGATTGCGATCGGGGAGCCTTTGATCCCGCCCGTGGCGATGCCCCCCGCTTACGCCAATCTTCGCGTCTGGCACGAGCGGGTCATGGTGACGATCGGCCGGCTTTCCGGGAAGTCCTGGGAATTCAGCGCGCAGGAGGCAAGCGATGGGGATACTTAGGCTGACTCGGGCCAAGCGGGTGACGACCGAGTCTGATCGTCAGAAAGCCCTCGCGGTGATGCGCGCGACCTATCAACGGGAGAAAGGATGGGTACACGACGTCGAACCGATGTTCCCCAGAGAGGATCTCGCGCGCGGCGACCTCTCGTGGTTCATTGCCACGCGTCGCAATCAGCCGATGGGCGTGCTGCGCGTGCTTTATGACCCGCCTGTTGACCAATATCAGAAGTATGGCCTGACACCGATTGACGGGACTCTCGCAGATTACGACTTCATGAAATCGGAACGCCTCGCAGAGGTCGGCCGATTCGCCGTCATCCCGGAGCGCCGCAAGAGCGTCGGCGTGGTCTTAGGCCTCATGCGGGCGGCGACGCGCGAGATCGTCTCCCGCGGCTATACGCAGCTCGTGACCGATGTTTTCGAGAACGATTCGCACAGCCCGTTCCGGTTCCACACACGCATCATTGGCTTCCGGCCTGTGGCAACGCATGAGGTGGGCGAACTCAGCTTCAAGGGCCGCCGCATCACGCTTTTGCTCGACATCAAGATCGCCTACCAGACCCTAAAATCTCGGGGCACCTGGTTCTTCAGGGCGATGACCAAGGACTGGACCGAAGTGATGCACAAGCGCCTTGCGTGACGGATGGATTTCACCGCCTTCGGGTGGCGCCTGCAGAGAGGAATTGGATGCGATCGGCGGCACTCAAGGGCGCTTCCGTCTTCTTTGAAGGCGCTGGCTTGCGCGTTGACTTTGCTTTTTCCAATGGCTCCGCTGCCCCCCCCGCGAGCGCCAGGACATGAAGCCTCCGCGCCGCACCGTTTGCTGTCTTCAGTTCAGGATTGTGCCTGTCCAGCCTGACCGCGAGAGATTTGATCTGCGCGTCGCTCATGCCGTCCGTAATGAGGTTGAAGGCCTCCGCACCAAGGGCGGCGCGAATATCGCGAACGGCCTTCAACCCTGTATCCTTGTGCACGATCTGCTTGACAACAAGGGTTCGCGCCGATTTCGCGACCTCCGCGGCAATCGCCGCAAAAGCGTCGGCGTGAGAACCGATGCTGCGGAAGACCGCAAAACCGTCGACGTCAAGCGTCATTCACAATCTCCCTGATTTCATCGGCAA
Organism: Hyphomicrobiales bacterium; assembly: GCA_021323775.1. GTDB lineage: Bacteria > Pseudomonadota > Alphaproteobacteria > Rhizobiales > Xanthobacteraceae > JAJPKK01. The sequence goes on along the minus strand of JAJPKK010000118.1, from coordinate 6,902 downwards.
GTTTGTCGAAGACTGGAACCATGTTGCCCCATTTGTTTGTGAAAGTGGGATTGGTGCCTGTCTTGCCAAGCGCCTCTGCGACGACGGCCGCCTCCGGTATCACGGCGTTCAGCGGCTTGAAAGACGGTTCGTCGAATGAAATCTCGTTTCTGATCTTTTCGGCCGTTCGCCTATGCTCGTTGATTTGACGATAGCGCGTGATCAGGACATTTGGCAGTCGTCGCGGCTGCTTCGCACTGGGATCGGCGGCGAATTCACGGCTCCAGAGATTCTTGCAGAAGGCGGCGAGACCGTAGGTCGAGAGAAAATCTGGGATCGTCGGGACGATCACAAGATCGGCAAGACGGATGCTGGCTTCGGTGAATGCCGAAATCCCGGGGGCGCAATCGACCAGAACATAATTAAATCCGAGTTCGGGCCGAGCCAGTTCCGCTGCCAGAACCCTCATCACGTGCCCGACGACCGCGTTGAGCCCGAAGTTTTGCTCGGTGAGCCTATAAATGATGTCTCTTTCAAGAAGCCGCAGGTAGGAACTCGCTGCGAGCAGCGACACGTCCAGCAACTTGCCCCCGTGCGAAACGTCGCTTGCCTGACGGCAGAAGCAGTCGGCAAAGTGGTCCCTGCGGCCGCCGAGCAAGTAATCGTCGAGAAAGCCGTCAAGCGTACGGCCATCCGATATGAGATTGTTCAAATTTTCATCGCCGGCAATACAGATCGACGCATTCGATTGGGCATCGGCGTCGATTACGAGAACAGCCGATCCTTGCGCCGCAAGCGTTTCAGCCAATGCGACGACAGTGGCGGTTTTTCCGACGCCGCCCTTCATATTTGCGACCGCTATAAGGCTTTGGGGCACGGCGGGTTCTCCCCTCGATATCGCTTGCAGCGTTACCGAGGTCAGCCGCCCTCGTCCACCCAGTTTTCGACCCGGCCCCGAAAGTCGCCAAAAGCGCTACGGATACGCCGCCTCCCACTCCGCCCGGATCGGCCCTGTTACGCCCGCGAATGCGCCTTCGACCAGTTCCGCCACCAGGAGCCGCTCCGGATCGACCGGGCCGGGCATGCGCGCCTGTCCTTTCGGAATCCGCCGGAAGCCAGCCTTGGCGTAGTAGGGCTCGTCGCCGACCAGCACCACCAGACGGTGGCCCTTATGCTTTGCCTCAGCGAGCGCGCGCTGCAGCAACGCAAGTCCGATGCCGCGGCGGCGGAATGGCGGCTCCACAGTGACCGGGCCAAGCAGCAACGCCGGGCTCTCGCCGATGCGGATCGGCGTCTGCCTCACAGAGCCCACCAGGAGGGTACCGATCCGCGCCGTGAAGGAGAGGTCGAGCAGGTGTCCGGCGCCTTCGCGTATCCGGAACGCCGTGCGCGCATAACGTCCGGGTCCGAACGTGCGCTCGTGAAGCCGTTCGATGGCGCCGGCGTCGGCAGGCGTTTCAGGGAGAATCGTGAGAGCGAGTTCGGTCATTCTCGGGTCCAGCCCGGCCGGATAACATTCCGCAGCCGCGGCGTCCATCGGAGGGCAACGGTCCGGCCGGATGAGCTGTTATTAGCTCGAAAACACCACGGCTGCGTCGGGTGGACGACCCGCCGCATTTATGTGAGCATTCCGCTGATGCGGCGGCGAAGCGGCGCCGCAGGATCGTCACGGTTCACCTCGCAACAGCTGCTATCGGGAAGATACCGCCATGACCAACAATAAATTCACCGTCGGCATAAGGGTCGACGGCGCGCGCCACAGCGTCACCGTGATGGCCGAAGACGCCCTCGTGGCTGCGCTGAAAGTGAAATTGGAGCAGCCTGCTGCCTCCATCAATTTCGTCCGTCGCTGCAACAGGCGAGGCGATCTGCGCCATCCTCATGACGCTATTGCTGTCGCCGTCCAACCCCAGTAGCCCCCGCATCATGGCCGTAGGGTGGGCAAAGGCGCCGCTCAAACAAGCTCAGGGGCGCCCCCCTGCCCGCCCAGCGCCCGGCCTCCGAACGCCGGTGGGCACGCTTCGCCGTGAGCCTGTCGAAGAACGCAGGATGAACGATAAGCGAAACCTCGCCCCGGCTTGCGAGGCGGAGGGAGGCGCGAAGCCGATGGTGGGTTTCACGCAGGTTGAACGTCAGGGTCGGCCGAGCCCGGCCCTAACGGGGCCGGGCCTCGGGCGGAACCCGAATGCAAGATCCCGCCGGGTGGCTCAACCCGGCCCATCGTCCCCGCGCGCGGAACCGCTCTCACCAGCGCGGCGACACCGGAGCCCCCATCATGACCTCGGCGATCCGCGCTCGCGTAGCGGCGGTGGTCCCCTGTGGAAGCGCGTCGCGCGGAAAAAAGCCGTGCGCCCTGATCTCATGGTCCGGAACGGGAGGCGCCGGCTGATGGAACCGCTCAACCACGAACAGCACCACGTGATCGCGCTGCGACACCGTCGAATGGAAATAAATGGCGAATTGTTTGGGCGTTTCGACAAGTTCGATGTTGCCTTCCTCCTTGAGTTCGCGCGCAAGGGCGTCAAGCACGGTCTCGCCTGGCTCAACGCCGCCGCCAGGGAGATGCCAGCCGCGGATATACGTGTGCTTGACGAGGAACACGCGGCCTTGGCCGTCGATGACGAGACCGCGCACGCCAAGCGTCAATCCGCGCGAGAGACGCCAATAGAGGTGCATGACACTGCGCGTAGCGCGCGCTGTCATCAATCGCAGCTTGCCGGGAAGCAAATGAAGCAGCGCCATGTCAGCTGACCGCTCTGCGGCAAATGTGCCGCAAGACTTGCGGCCTTCGCATGGCTGCCTGTCGTAATTCGTTTTTGCGCAGCCGGGCCGACTGGATTAATGAGATCATGATGATTTTGAGGGCTTGGCTGTATAATCATTGTAACTTTTTTATTCGCGTCATTTTGGACCAGATTGCGATCGTTTTTTGCGCCGACCCTATGGTTTTTCCAGCCCTGGCGACCCCCACACCGCCTCGGCTGTTTGCGGCGTCCCTGGTTTGGCCGGGGACGCCGTTTTTTTATTCTTATATAACGTTTATGAAATGTATATATGAGCTTTCAGCTCTTCCTGACGATCGGCTTATTCGTACTCGTCACCCCGTGGGACTCGCGCGCAATGAAACGTTTCATTGATCTATCCGAGCAGGAAGTTCTCGCCCTCGCCATCAGCAACGAGGAAGAGGACTGCCGCATATACCTCAGCATCGCGGAAGGGCTCCGCCAGCAATATCCAGCTTCCGCGAAGCTGTTCGAAGACATGGCGGCCGAGGAGACGCGCCACCGCGGCATGCTCTACGATCTTTATCGCGCCAAGTTTGGCGAGTTCCTGCCGCTGGTGCGGCGCCAGGACGTGCGGGGCTTCATTAAGCATCGGCCGATCTGGCTTGTGCGCCCGCTGGGGCTTGACGAAGTGCGCAAATATGCCGCGGAGACTGAATATGAAACCGCGCGCTTCTACCGCAGGGCGGCCGAGCAGTCGCGCGACCTCTCAGTGCGGGAACTGCTGATCTCCCTTGCGGACGCCGAGGACAAGCACGAAAGTCTCGCCGAAAAGCTTGGCGAGGGCATCCTCACCGCGGATGTGCGGGCAAAAGAGGACGAGACCGCTCGGCGCGTCTTCGTGCTGCAATACGTTCAGCCGGGGCTCGCCGGCTTGATGGACGGCTCCGTGTCGACGCTGGCGCCGCTGTTCGCCGCAGCATTTGCGACCCACAACACCTGGGAAACGTTCCTGGTCGGCCTTGCCGCATCGGTGGGCGCCGGAATTTCCATGGGTTTCGCCGAGGCCTTATCTGACGACGGCTCGCTGACAGGACGCGGGGCGCCCTTGCTGCGCGGGGCGATCTGCGGCGTGATGACTTTTTTGGGCGGCATCGGGCACACGCTGCCCTTCCTCATCCCAAACTTCTCGGCCGCCACAGTGGTCGCATTCGTAGTGGTGGCAGCCGAACTCGCGGCGATTTCATATGTCCGCTACCGCTACATGGACACGCCATTCCTTGCGGCGGCGTTTCAGGTGGTGGTTGGCGGAGTGCTCGTCTTCGCGGCTGGCATCCTTATCGGCAGCTCGTAACCCAGAAATGCGATAAGCTGAGCGGGTGAGCTACAGCGGATATTGGTTGTGTGGAAACGTCGCAGGGCGGGCAGAGCCAACGGGTCCGAAGTTCAGCCGGCCGGGCCAAGCTTTGCCCCGCCCTGCAAGTGATTCCAGTCGACCGGGAACCGCTATAAGTGGAGGCAGTCGCGTGTTCTTCCCCTTCCTACCCTCTTCGCTTGCGGGGAGGTACGGAGGGGGATGAAGCGCGTGAGCAAACCATCATGAGCAAGCCGTTCGTGCTCGCACATCTGTCTGACCCGCATCTCGGGCCGCTGCCGCGGCCGGAGGTGCGAGAACTCGCATCAAAGCGCCTGGTCGGCTACATCAATTGGCGACGCAGCCGCCATCGCCTCCATCGCCGCGATGCTCTCGACGCCATCACCCGCGATCTTCACGGCACGCAACCCGACCACGTGGCCGTCACCGGCGATCTCGTCAATATCGCGCTGCCGGCCGAGTTCGACCATGCGCGCCGCTGGCTCGAAACGCTGGGGCAGCCGGCCGATGTGAGCGTGGTGCCGGGTAATCACGACGCCTATGTGGCGGCTGCGGCCCTTCACCGCGACCGGCACTGGTCGCCCTACATGGCGGGGGATGATGGCCTTTGCTGTCCTCCCTCTCCGCTCACGGAGACGGCTGGGGCGCCGAGGGACTTCGGCGCGGAAGTGGAAACGCCGGTATCAACAGCCTTTGTCCCCGGCCTCCCCGCAAAGATGACGTTTCCGTATTTGCGCCGGCGCGGGCCGGTCGCCTTGATCGGCGTTTCGACCGCGATTGCGACGCTGCCATTCATGGCGACCGGTAAGGTCGGCGAGGAACAGGCGGCGCGTGTCGCCCAGATGCTCGCCGATTTGCGAGAAGAGAACATGTTCCGCATCGTCATGATTCATCACCCGCCGTTGCCATCGGCCCGCCACAAATGTCTCATTGACGCCGCCGCGTTCCAGCGTTCGCTCGCAGCCGCAGGGGCAGAACTCGTCATCCACGGCCACGACCATGTGCATTCGCTCGTCTGGATTGCCGGCAATCGCGGTCGGGTTCCGGTGATCGGGGTGCCATCTGCATCAGCGTCCACTCGCACTAAAATGCGCGCTGGCGCATACAATCTCTATTTTATCAGCAGCAGCCGCGGCGCCTGGAGCTGTGAGGTGGTGTCGCGCGGCTTGCGTCCGTCAGGGGCCGTCGCTGAACTCAATCGCTTTGCGCTGTCATGGTCAGAGAGCGCGTGAGACAACAGCCTGAAGAGGATATTCCGCGCCATGCATCGCATCATCACACTGACCGCAACTCTTGGCCTCTCAGGGATCGGCGCTGCCGCCGCGTCGACGCTGCCGGGGCCCGTCGAAGCGATCATCACTGGCTATGTAAACCAGTGTCATCAGCTGGGCGGCAACCTCGTTGACGGAGCCGGCCGCCCGCAAATAATGACCGGCGATTTCGACGGCGACGGCACGCCCGACTATGTGCTGAATCCGCAAAACCTCAGGTGCAGCGCTGCCGCAACGGCATTTTGCGGAAATGGCGGGTGCCAGATCACGATCGCCCTCTCCGGCCATCATTATCAGGCGCCGATCACCGTCCTCGGCGGCCAGCCGACTATCGTTCAAAAGCCAAGCGGCCTGACCGTGGAGATTTGGGTGCGCGGGTCGAATTGCAGCGGCTTTGACCGCGAGAAGGCCTGCTGGGCAAGTTATTCCTGGATCGAGGAAAGGGCCACAACAAGCTATCAACTGAGGCCAAGGCCACAATGAGCCGTTGCGCCCGACCAATGAGAGCGGCATGCAGCGAAGTTCATTGACCTCTGGCCTCGCCTGGCCGGCACAGTGAGGCTTTCGCCGCGAACCTGATACCGCCTTCGTCACTCGCCGCCGATCCCATAGCGCCTCGCCCAACCGAGCCCGTCCTCGGTGCGCCGGCGCGGCCTGTACTCGCAGCCCACGAACCCGGCGTAATCGCTGCGATCGAGCATGTCGAAGATCGCCGCATAGTTGACCTCGCCCTCGTCGGGCTCCGCCCGCGACGGCACCGCCGCGACCTGGACATGCCCGATGATCGTTTGATGGCGCTTGAACCGCGTTATCAGGTCGCCGCCCTCGATCTGGACGTGGTAGAAATCGAACTGCAAGCGCACATTGGGCCGGCCGACCTGCGCGATGACAGCGGCGGCTTGCTCTGGCCGGTGCAGCAGATAACCGGGCCGGTCGCGGCGATTGATGGGCTCGATCAGGATGGTGATCCCGTGTCCGCCGGCAAGGTCGGCAGCGCGCGTGAGGTTGGCGACGAAGACCTTCTCGCCGTCGGCCTGCTGCCCGGGCGGCACCTGGCCGGACATGCAGTGGATGGCGGCAGCGCCGATCGCGACCGCATAGTCGAGCGCCTCGCGAAATGAGGCCTCGAAATCGCGCTCCCGCCCCGGAACGCCAGCAAATCCAGCTTCCCCCGCGGGCCCCAGCGGCGTGTTGATTCCCAAAATCTTGAGCTGATGCCGCTCGATCTCGCGCCGCACCGCTTGGGCCGGCTGTTCATAGGGAAACTGGAGTTCGACCGCTTTGAAGCCAGCAGCGGCCGCACCAGCGAACCGCCCGAGCAGCGGACGGTCGGCAAACAGATATCCGAGATTGGCAGCAAGGCGGGGCATCGGCCTCTCTTCTGATGGGTGGCGATGCATAACGGATAATATGGATTGGCCAGCGCCACCATGGCCGCATCCTCACCGGCAGGGCAGCGAGGTCAGGTTAACGCATTTTTCTCATTGACGGTACGAAAGGTTCTGGTCAGCCGCATGCTGGACTGATTCTCTGCGACCCAACCGATTCGGGAGG